>CAZIUU010000006.1:21151-41297 GCA_964542815.1 uncultured Methanosarcinales archaeon
TTCCAGCACATCCTTTTGCAATTGAGGTGATGGGAATGAAGTTAGGTGGGATGGGATTAAAGCTGATGGACATTAAAGATGAAGTTGATGCCATTGAGGTATTCAATGCACAGAATATATGTCTGGTTCCGGGAATAATTGATGCTACACAGTTCAATTACGAAGCAAAGGCATTTGCAAATCGGCATCATTTAGCTCGGATTTGTAGTTTGGATGGTCATCGCGTAGAAGATATAGGGACGTGCTTCATGCGATTCCCCCGGGACCGAGTGAATTTAGAGAATGGTGAGAAATTAGTTGACTCTCTAAAGAAACTTATCTCCGAGACTAAGAATCCAGAAGTGTACCATAGGTATGCGTTTGAGCGGTACAACTCTTGGCGTGGTTTTGTTGATTATCAAGTCAGGGCAAGAATTTCTTAAATAAAATCTTTAATCTTGTGCTTCATCTCTTCATGAGTTAACCATGCTAATAATAATATCGCATCTAAAGCCGCATAAATTCTGGACAGGTTTCCCGAAATTAATCCCAAGCTGAAATCTGCAGTGCTAAACGGCCATAATAACATGATGCTGCCTTCCGGGCTGAGAACCAAATCTAAGAAGATGTGGAGAAGGATGCCAAACGCGATAACCAGGAATAGGATTCCCCATTTGTGCTTTTTGTTATACCACAAGATTAATCCGGGTATTAGGAAAAATAAAGCGAATAGAGGAGTATGAGTTATGGTACGATGAGCCAGCCAACTGGCGGTTATTCCTAACTTACTTAGCAGCCAGCTTAACGGAATATCAATATCTGGCAATAACCCGGCAATTCCTGCGATTAGAATAGTGAATAAAGTAAAGTGCTTCTTGTGTTTGGTGAAGTAATCACGATAGAGATCTACACAAATGATGCTGGTCAAGACATGGGTCACGGCAAAGGGCATATTAGCAAGGAAAGAAGAGAAAGATATAAATGTGATGGTTTGTTTACCCACTTATGAAAGCAACATTTGATGGACAGGATTATATGCTTATATTAAACAGAGATTTAGAAGAACTGAGTCAATTGCATCTAGGGAAAACGCTTGAGGCATCACTCACACAACCTTTTGATGGCGAAGATTTAGGAAAAATCGTTAGTCTAGAGTTTTTAGAAAATGATGCCATAGATGGGATAGAATTGAAGTATTTACCTGATGGTGCTGAAAGCTGGAAAACAATTCAAAGAGTACAAGTGAAAATTAATGATAGAGCATATAGTCATATTGAACAAAGAGGACAATTTGGAACGAGATACAGTGGATTGGGCGATAAAATTGAAATTTTAAATGGAATTCCTGGATTCTAAGTCTTGCACGGAGCGATTAGGGTTAATCATCATGTTCTAAATGCCACGAAAAATAATGCATATCATCATGAAAGAAAGCAGGTAATTTATTCCATCTGAACATTCTTACAGAATTCTTTACTATGGCAACCAGCATAACTAGAAACCACTGTTTTTGGACATAATCCGCATACATCTTGGTGTTCCAAACATTTATTTTCAACTAATTTCTCGCAATCTATCTTTTCTTTAGTACATCCGGTTATCATAAGAGATACAATAACTAATAGCAAAAATATTATTTTAATAGCCATATCTTATTAAGTAATTGAATCACTATTTATCGTTTTTGGTCGGGCAGTAATACTACTGTATTTCTCTCTTACCTATCCTGCAAAATCAATCCTATCTTAGCCACAAACTGTGTTGCATTCCCAAAAATTTCTTCTACTCTTCTTCGGGTATAAGTGTGAATCGCAGAATATCTGGCGATATGGCTTTCGGTTTTAGCATCTTCAAAATAATGCACATATTCATCCTCAAAGATTTTGTAGGCTTGATTCAAAATCTCCAAGTCTTCTTTCTCCATGGCATCAGGAACTAACAAATGCCCTAAAGCTATCTGAGCAGCATCATGATCTGAAACTTCATATCCTTTTGATAAAACAGCCGCTTTAGTCGCATAAAGCATGGAATAATAAGCAATAGTTATAGCCCAATAGTCCCAATATAATTTAGGTGCTTGATCTTTATTTGGATTTATATCTTTGTGGAATCTGGCAATCAGCAGACTATTTTCTGCTTTCTGTAAGAATAATTTAATCTTGAAGAAGTCTTGCGATTCTTTAATCCGATTCTGCTTTACACCCTCATTAAACATATGTTGGTATTGTTTTTTATCGAATGGCATTTAAAACACACCCCCAAAATTCCTCCGGATTATTGAGAACAACATGATTTTTTAAAGCTTGCTTACCTACATTTTCTTCTTCGGCTTTAAGCATCAGCCCAAATTCTTTCTTAGTTACAAAAATAGGATTAATCTTTTTCTTAAATAGGAGTTCATATTTTGAGAAAGAAATACTTTTATTCCCTTCTTTGTTTATAATCATTAAATCGATATCGCTATTTTCATGCTGTATCTTTTTAGCATAACTGCCAAATAAAACCACGATTTCTTTAGTATTTAGTTCGCTTTCAATCTTTTTAATAATTGGTTGGTTTTGGAGAAATTCTTTCTTTTCTTCATCTGAAGAGATTATTAAATGAGCTTTAATAACTGGATTGCCAGAATTCAACTTAAGGGTTTTTGATTTACCAACAGCTTTAATAACCAATAAATCGCTCATTTCTTGTACGGTGCGGTAAAAAGTAGCATAGGGGATTTTAAGTAACTGGCTTAACTCGTGCATAGTATAAGAATTATCTAAGTTCTTTCCTAAAAAGTTAATGATTTTGTGGTTATTATTCATATTGGGATAATATTATCCATAATTGATATATAAAGCTTGCGGTAAATTTATTCAGAAATTACTCCATGAATTTGCGTACCGCCGGATGCATATCAGCCATGTGCTGCTTGGCTATCTCTTCGTAGAACTTATATACAATCATTACCGTAAGCAAGATACCCGTTCCTCGGGATAATGCTCCACTTAAGTCAGCTACTGCCGCTAATAATCCTACTGCTGCACCACCCACGATAGTTAACGGCCAGATATACCGGCTCAAAATCTTTTCTAAAATCCGTTCATCTCTTCTGAATCCGGGCATCTGCAATCCTGCTGCCAGAATATTCTTGGCCTGGCTTTTAGCATCCATTCCTGCGGTCTGAACCCAAAATATTCCAAATAATATCGAGCCTCCAATCATAACTAACATATAGGTAAACGCCTGTCCAAACTGCACTCCACTAAAACTGCCAGTAATGATATTATTCACTAAATCTGGTGCGCGAATCCAAAACACCAATCCTGATGCCGGAGAATTTCCGGAGAACGTGCCTAGTAAAGGATACCCCCACTTTTCCAATAACCTTCCAAACAATTCAACATTGGCCACAAATGCTGCAGTTAAAATAACCGGAATATTAGAGGTATAAAAGAAATTTAATGGCCATCTCATTCCATAACCTCGGACTTTTCCAAACGCTAACGGAATCTCTACTTTCATAGCCTGACAATATACACACACCGCAAACACCACTACCGTAGCCACCACCCCGGACAAAGCCACCATAGCATTAGTAGCATCCCCCATAGCTAAAAATTGAAATAATGAAGGTATTGCTCCCGCAGCCACATCCGGCTGGTTGGGAGAAGGCAGGAAATTAAACGCTCGGATAAATATCTGCTGTGCTACACCAGCAGCGATAAACAATGAGATTCCCGAACCAATACCCCACTTACTCACTACTTCATCCATAAACATAATAATAATTCCACCTAACACTAATTGTATTATCAAAATAATTTGCATCTCAGCAAACGCTGGAGTCCCCACCAACGTTGGAGACGGAGCCAAGCCACCCATTAATACATATATCCCTGCTTCAAAAATAATGAACCCAAACGAAGCTAACTTCTGTAATCCCTGAAACTTCTTCCTTCCGTCAGGAGTAGTTAAGTCCATTTTCAACATTCCCGTTCCGGCTAACAACTGTAGTACAATAGAAGAAGTAACCAAAGGTCCGATACCCAATGAAATTATGCTTCCAAACGAAGCTCCTAAGATAATAGACAAAAACTCAAACTGCTGCAACGCATTATCACCTAATCCAAACAGAGGCACAAACCCCATCACAAAGAAAATCACCAGAATTATTACTGTCCACTTAATTTTTTCTTTAAATGGGAGCTTCTTCTCTTTAGGAGCACTCACTTCCGGCAGATTTTGAATTATTCCCTCAAACAAAGACATGTTTTTTCCTCAGGTGATAGAACCATTAAATGATTATATAAACTTTCCCTTTTTGAATTATTCAGCTTTAGGAGTAGAAGCCTTTTTCCCCAGCACTACTTCCCCGCCGGCAGCTTTAACCTTCTCTTCCGCTCCTGCGCTAACTTCCTCAGCGATAATCTTAAGCTTCAGATCAGTAGTTCCGGTTCCCAGTAATTTGTGGCATCCTAATTTGGACAATTCAATCACATAAACTGCTCCTTCTTTTACTGCCACTCCAGATTCTACAAATGCTGCAATAGTCTTCGAAGTGAATTCTCCTACATTAATCCCTTCGCCTTTCACCGTACCTCGGCGAGGCAGGAATCCTTTAGCTCTGCCTAAGTGGAAATCTTTCAATCCTGCTTTCTTCTGGCCAGCTCTCTTTCCGGTTCCAGCATTTCCAAATCCACCCCGGCTTCCAGAACCGCGCCTCTTCTTGCTAGAGCCACCGCCATTAGTATTGCTTCCACGATATCTGCTAACTTTTCTTTTGCGATTGACAACCATTTTACAACATCCTTCTAGTTAAATCGTTAATTTTAGCTCCGCGATAGCCCAAGGCTCCGCCGGCATTAAATCCAACTTTAATTCCTTTTCTCTCAAACCCTTTTTTAGGCGAATTCAAGCGGAAATAATTCTTATATTTTTTGCCATTTATCTCAGTAAAGCGATAAGCATACTTTTTCTTAGAATCATGAGTTCTTCCTTGATACTCTTCTCCCCTCTTACTCACCAATTCGGTATAAGTAGCACTATCAATCTCTCCCCAAGTAACATAATCTTTAACTTTGTTGATCATTCCTTCATACACTTGATTTTTATGAACGACTACACCATGATTTTTTCGGAATAAATTAAGTAATTCTAACGTATCGATAATGGTTTGAGGCGCATTAGCAGTTCCTCTGATTTTAATTACCATAAACCTAACGCTTCCAGCTTCAGAAGCATGTTTCTCTCCTGCTTTAACTTTATGTTCCACTACCATTTTACTGCTCTCCCTCTGCTTCAGCAGTAGTTCCAATTACCGAAGCTTCTTTTAATTTTCCTTCTATGATTCCTCGTTTAGCAATATCTTGAGGCCTGACTTTAATTTGAGATAATTTCTTAAGCGCATCATAAGTAGCATGAATCAAGTTTAATTTGGTTCCGGTCTGCCCTTGAGTTTTGCTCCATACATCTTTAATCCCAGCCAAAGTCAAAATTTTGGCCATTTCCTTTTCTACACACAATCCTTTACCTTTAGGCGCCGGTATTAATTCAATTTCTACTGAACCGCACTTTCCCGTAGCGGAGAAAGGAATAGAATGAGCTTGTCTGCAATTACATTCCCAACTGCCGCATCCTCTACGCACCCGAATAAAATTTAATTTAGCATTTCGGCGCGCTTTTTCTCTGGACGGAACGGTCTCTTTGGCTTTTCCTACTCCGATCCCAACATAACCATCTTTGTTGCCAATAACAGCGCAAGTAGTAAACTTGGGCGAGTTGCCTTCAGAAGTTTTCTTTTGAGTCTGTTTGAATATTCTTCTCTGTCCGCCGCCAAACTTACCTTTAGCCTGTCCGACCAATAATAATTCTTCTCCTAAATCCTGCAGCAATGCATCTACAATGCCTGCTTCCAGTATCATATGCCCTTGATTGAACAATTGCTCAATATCAGAGATTTCTCCCGACTTGACCTTCTTGCCTACATCTGTAACTGGTTTCCAATCGGATTCTTTAGCTTGAACTTCTTCTATCCCTTCCAATTTCTCTTTCACTTCGATAGGTTCAGCTACAATCTTAGCCGTCTCTTCCGGAGCTTCTTTCTTTCTAGGAATTTCTTTAGCCATTTTATTTAACCATTAACTTTTTGTTTAACTGCTTTGAATGCACTAACAATTTTATCGTCAATATGTTTGCCCATAATTCTTTCCTCAGTAGGGAACATATCATCGCCATGAGGAACGTTTAATCCGCCATCTAATGCCCCTTTCAGGAAAGCATAAGTCTTACTTTTCTTTAAGGGGGATTTTAACCCGGCATCTAATATCGCCTCAGTAAACCCTTTCTTAACTGCCGCTTTAGCAATCAGCAATCCAGTAAGATAAGCTGCAGGGAAATTCTTTCCCGAGTAATCCCAACCTAATTTTTTCAATGCGGTTGAATCGGCTCCGGCTACGACCTTATCCCCTTTTTCCTCAAACTTAATTAATTGGGATATAACTCTCTGATTAGTAAATCTTACAACTAACCGAAGTTTTCTTGATGCCAGCATTTTCAAGCGCTGTTTGTAGTTGGTCTTTTGTTCTCTTCTTCTTCGGTACAAGATGGTTCTTGGTTTCTTTGAGGTCATTTTAGTTTATGTTTTTTAGTTTTTGGATTTTTTTAAATTATTTATGATTGTACTTTTTTAAGGGACATTTTATTTGATTTTATTGCTTCTCCTGCTTTGGCTGCAATAATTTATAGTCATTTAAGTACAGCTTTAGGTGCCTCTTATTTCTGAAAAATCCGCCTTTTATCTTAAGATAAATCATTCTGAAATTTTCAGTTGAGATTAATCCTTTATCTTTTAATAACTGAAGGAAGTCGCGTTGGGTTCTTACTCTATTAATCCAGGTAGTCTTTCTACTTACTACTGAATACTTCTTTCCTTTTCTGCTTCCACGATTAGCCCTTCTTCCTTTCTTTTTCTGAGCAGCATTTTTTCTGGCTCCGGCTCTGGAATGTTCATTAATGGGATCTTTCCAAACTTTACCTACAGCGATTAATCCCCTGATATCCGAGCGAGTGAGCGCTTTTTGGATATCTTCCAGTGCATCTGGTGCAAATTTAACTTTATGTACTGATGTTTTCAGGAGCTTAGCCGCCAGTTTCTTTTTGTTGAGCATGTTATTATTGCCTCTTGATTAATTCTCTCTCTACCGCTTCCTTCTGTTCTTCCTGAGCTGTTTTATTATCGTTATTATCTTCAACTTTTTCTTTGCTTTCTTTCTTATCTGCTTTCGCTTTGTCTTTCTCTTCTTTTTCTTTCTTGAGCTTCTCTTCAGCTTTCTTCTGTTTCTCTTCTTCTTTTTTGCTCTTAATTGTTTTTCTTTCAGATTTGATTTTCTTACGAGCAACCAATCCAGAAGCTATTTCTTCCATGAGCTTAGGAACATTTTTAACATTAAGCACTCGAATTTTCTTTTCTTGTGCTAACCTTAATAATTCGACTCTTTTTCTATCTCCTACGCTGGATGCAATAACTGCCCCTTGAGTAGTATGATTCAATACCAGTAGCTCCGCAGCATTATTTACCATTACTCTTTCTAATCCGGATGAATGTAATCCTTTTACTTCTTTAGGGGAGCCATAGCCAGGATTAACGGTTGCTCTCCTGCCTCTCCACTTCTGTCTCACTCCGCTGGAATTTCCTCGAGTGCTTTTCCACTTGCTTTCCATCCTAGAATAACAAGTAGATTCGTGAACGACAAAGTGCGGTTTTCTTTTCTTGTTCTTGTTTCTTAAGCTTAATAGTTTATTAGTCATGGTTTAATTTTCAATGTCAATTTGTAATTTATTTACCTTCTTTCCGGCTTTTGGGTAATATATCCTCCGTCTTGGAAGATTCTAATATCACGCTTAGTGATTCTAAATGCCGTCTCGATTTTTGATGCAGCTAATCCTGCCACTTCTAAGTCCGGACTGGTGATAGTAATGTCAGCGCCGCTGATTTTCACTTCTGCAGCTTTCGGCAAAGTTGTTTTTCTAGGCACGGTCTCTCCAAAAAAGTTTTTGATGATAAACTCATTTCCAGACATGCTGACTGTAATTGGAAAGTGGCCTGAACATACTTTCATTTTGTATACATACGGCTCTTTCACTCCGTCCACCATATTTTTAATATGAGAGGCGAAGGTGTTTAAAATCATCTTCTGGGTCTTAGTAGATTTCTTAGTCACTAATACTACTTTCCCACCATCAATAGATAAAGCTACGATTGGGTGGGTAAAGTTTCGTTCTACTTCGCCTTTAGGGCCTTTAATCTTCAGTGTACCTTGATGTAGTTGTGCGGTTACTTTTTCTCCCAGTACAACTTCTTTTCTGATTCCTTCTTTCATTTTATAGTCAAAGCTAGTGAAGCCGATTATTTGAGTTATTTAATAACAATATGCCAACAGTTTTCCTCCAGTTTTCTTTTCTTTAGCGATATTGTGCGCCATAATCCCCAGGGGGGTGGATACAATCAATAATCCAAAATCCTTAGCAGGCAGATAACGCTTTTCCCATTTCTCAAAAGTATTATGTTTGGTTGAAAATCTGGGCTTGATGGCACCGCATTTGTTAACATTACCCAAGATATTTACTTTTAATACTCCGCCCTGGCCATCATCAATCTCTTCAAATGAACCTAAATAATTATGTTCGTTCAAGATGTTCAACACTTCTTTAAGCAGTTTTGAAGCAGGCTTGATAAGTACCTCACGCTTCCCAACTCGTTCTGCGTTCATTATTTTGGATAAGGCTGCTGCCAATGGGTCGTTGAACATTTTCTACTTTTTACCTCAGCTGTATTTTTTGAATCCGATATTAGGACCGATTTCACGGAAACATTGTCTGCACAACATTACTTTATATTTACTTATTAATCCGCGATGCCTGCCGCAATTTCTGCACCTTTTTGTAGTAAGGCCGCAGCTTCTTTTCTTGGGCTGGTTGAATTTGATGAATTTAGCTTTCTTCACCGGCTTAGCATTAAGTTGGGTGAACGCTTTTTTGTGATCGCTTGTAGTCATTTTGGTATGCTCCTTCTTACTTTGCTTTTACTTCGATTTTACTTTACTTCTACTCCAAATTTTTTCTTAACGAACTCTATCGCTTCTTCTTGAGTGATAGCGTGTTTCTTGCCAACTTTAGCTGGTCTTAATTTTCTGGAACTTACTCTAAATCCGGGACGTTTTAATGTAACTGCTGCTTCTAATCCTAATATCTTCAATTCAGGATCGTATTCCATCCCTTGAATATCAATATACTCTGGAACGCCAAATGAAAAGTTTCCTTGAGTATCAAAACATTTTTTACTCAAAATATTCTCTTTAGCAACCAGTAATCTCTTAAGCATCTCTTCTGCTCCAGCCCTTAACGTGATTTTGCATCCTACAACTAAACCCGGCCTTAAACCCCATCCAGGGATTCTTTTCTGGGTAATGGTCTTAAGTGGGGCTACTCCAGTAAGTTTTTGCAGCAGCTTAAGCCCTTTCTTAAGATGATCTTCATCTTTACCCGCGCCCACATTTAATGTAAGCTTAGCTATGCTTATCTCTCTCATCGGATTTACTGTTTTTGCTGTGGTAGTCATTTTTTAAGTTTTAATTTTGATTTTCAATGAATTATTTTGATATCTTTGTGGGATTAATCCCTTTTAAGATTAATCTCGATTACTGGTTTTTTATCTTTGCCCACTACAAATAGATATTTTTTAGAGGTATTGACTTCCCCTTTGTCTTTAGTATAAACGGCTTCTTCTCCTTTGAACTCTTTGAATATGCCGATATCACCCATATGTTTTCCCTTAGTCAAGAATACCGCTGCTCCTGCTTTTAATGGCAATACTTCTTTAATCTCTAAAGCAGGCAGACTAATAACTACGCTGTCTCCTACGTTTACTTTTTCAGCGGAGATTATATTTTTACCGTCGTGTAAATTAAGTTGTATTTTATTCTGGCCTAAAGCAGTCTTTCCGGTAACTTTACATACTTTCATCTCACTTTCTGCAGCAGTGATAGAATGCATATTAGGTCCGCCTTTCTCATCAATGCCAAATCTATATGCTAATTTTTGAGCAGGAATTTTTAATACATCAAACAATCCTACAATAAAACGATACTCTTTTCTTCGTTTTCCATCGACTAAGATCTCATTATTGGACAATAATTTTCTCGTCTCAACCAAAGTGGAAGCTAGCTTTAATTCATCACGTAAAATTGACCCTAATGATAATCCCTGGCTCAAAGCATGAGCGCCAGCTTTAGGCCGGATAGTGTATTTGTTCTCTTTTCGGTTCAGCCTCCACGATTTTGGTGCTGCCATTCTTTTAAGGTGATTTTTCATGGTAGTTTTACTTAAATTATTTTTATTTTTTATTTTCTGCTGAGTTTATTTTAGTTTCCTTTTTAAGGGAGTTATTTACTTTGTTTTTCTTGGATTCCACCTTTTGTTTGCGATTCTTATCCTCCAAGTTAAGTTCAATGATGATTAAGTTAGACGGATGGAACTTAGTCGGCATCTTCGTGCCGTCTTTCTTCAGCGATTCTATTCCGGTAATGTATACCGTTTCCCGCTTCAAGTCTACCCGTTCTACTTTTCCATCCCGCTTGGCGAACTGCCCACGGGCTATTTTTACTTTATCGTTCTTTCTCACTTGAATATTCCTAAAGCCATATTTCTGCCTTAACTCAGGAGATAAATGTACATGCACTAACTTCTGCCTGACATGAAGTGGAGCATTATACCTATACTTGCGCTGTTTTCTTCCTTTGCTGCTTCTTTTCCATGCGGTTGAAAATTTTGCCATTTTATCGTTATTTGGTATCGGTGTGGTTTAATTTGTTTTATTTGACTTTTTTTAAGTTTTAATTTAAATAATCATGCTGGCAACTTTAGATACAGCCGGCCATCTTTCAGCTGCCTCTTTGGCAATGGGCCCTTTATAGATAGTTCCTTTAGGATTGCCTTTGTCATCTTTAAGTACAACTACAGCATTATCTTCAAATTTGATTCTAATCCCATCGGCTCTTCTGTATTCCTTTTTCTGCCGCACTACTACAGCCGGAACTACAGTTTTACGCATCTCCGGTTTTCCTTTTTTTACAGCGCACATTACATAATCACCAACTCCTGCGGCAGGATTTCTGCCTTTTACGGTTTTGTGCCCTTTCACGGCAATAATCTTTAATACTTTAGCTCCGGAATTATCACAAGCAATTACATATGCTTCCAAGGGTAATGATCTAATTACTCGACTTTTGATTGCTTTCATTTTGTGTGGTTATGATTTGTTATTATTTATTTTAATTTATGTTTAATATGTCTTTTAATTAATTTTATTTTTGATTTGTTTAAAATTTATTTTATTCATTTATTTGTTTTATGTTTGGCTTTAACGCTGCCTTTTTTATCATTACTTTCTTCATCGCCTTCTTCTTTAGCTGCGTATCTTCCTGCCGCTTCATTCACCTTAACTTCGGTTCCGGTGATTTTCTCTTTCTTTCCTAATATATTTAAGATAACATGATGTTTAGTCTTGCTTAAAGGTCTGGTTTTAGCTACCAATACTTCATACCCGATATCTGCATTAATGCACGCAGGATTGTGTACTCTTAACCTAGACCTCTTCAGTGCATATCTCTCATACTTCTTAACATAATGTGAAACGAACCATTCAATAGTTGCGGAGTGATTGATATCTTTTTTGATGATTACTCCGGTAAATAGCTCTTTCTTCACGTCTAATTCACCGTGGAAAGGGCATTTTTTATCCGTACAGGTCTGTTTTGGTGCGTCTACACCCAATACTTGAGTTTTCATTTTTTGTTTTTTTGAGTTTTTATTGTTTTGTTTCTTCTTTCCTTGTTTTTGATATTTTATCGTTTGTCTTTTCTTACTTTATCTTTTATCCTTTGAGCCTCTCTTCAGGCTTCTTGGCAATGCCTTTGCCTTCAATTGTCTGGCCAATTGCACCGATTTTGAATGTTATATTTCTTTTTAGCAGCACCTTTGTTTTTCCCTCGTATTTAACTTTGAGGGTAAACTTGGTTTCATCCACAACTTTTCCGGTTAGACCGAAAAGGCTCGGATTATCTGCCTTGGTAATCGTTATCTCTTTCCCAATGAGCTCATGAGGAAAGCAGGGGGTTGAATTGACCATTTCTTGTCTCTTCAATTGCCTTCAAACATCTTCACTTCGATGGTTTCTTCAGGGAAACCTAATTCCACTAACGCGGCTTTCATTCGCGCTTTGTGGTCTCCCTGTAATTCTATTTGACCGGTTTTGGCGGTTCCACCGCAGGCAAACTTGTTTTTCAGCTTGCGGCAAATCTCGTCGACATTCGCTTCCTTTTGGATTCCGGCGATGATAGTGTATTTTTTTCCGAATTTTTTCTTTTCTATGCCCACGGTTATTTTTTGCTGCTCGCGAGCAATCATCTCGCAAACACATAAATCTTTGGGCAGTCCGCACTGGTTGCAGATATCAACCATCTTTACTTGCTTTTAACCCCCGATTTTGTTTTAGTAATTACGGTTTTAGGTTTAACTTTAATCTCTGTTGAATGTTCTTTTGATTTTAACTCGCTTTCATGCATCAACGTATTTATTCTGGCGATATTTTTCTTAGCTTGTCTTAACTTTCCTGCACCAGCCGGATTAGTTCCAGCAGCAGCTTGAGTTCTCATCTTGAGGATCTCGGTATACAGCTCGCTTTTTCTAGAGCGCAGTTCTCCATTTCCTAATCCTCTTAGTTCTTTGGTGATTTTCATTCGGTATGGTCTTCCTCAGTTGATTCTGATGTTGATGATGATGGGTCAGATTCAGTAACGCTTTCTTCAGCGGGTGTTTCAACCGCTGTTTTTTCAGCCACGGTTTTGGGAGCTTCAATTACAGCTGGCGAAGTCCTCTTAGGTGCGCTTTCCTTTTTCTTCCGGGGTTTCTTCTCTTCTCCGGCTACTTTTTTATCTACAGCGGCTTCTTTCTTTTCTGCTTTTTCTACTCTTACTCTCTTTCCTTTCTTCTCGTTTTTCTTTCCTTCCGCACCAGCTTCTTTAATTTCTCCGACCTCGGTCTGCGGCTCAGATAATAACTCAATCTTGTCCGGCAATTCCAGGTCCGGAGGCATTATCGCTACTTTTACCCCGACAATTCCAGTTTTTAATAAAGCACTAGCCTGGGCTTTCTTTACCCCTTCGATGGAAATATCGCCGCATTTCTTCAGATAACCTTGATAAAATCTCCAGCTTTTAGCTCGAGCACTGGGAATCTTTCCAGAGATAACTAATTCTACTCCTAATGCACCAGATTTAATTACGTTTTCCATGACTTTATGTCCGATACTTTTGAATCGGGCTGAACCAAATCGTTCCAATGAACTGACTACTTTTTCTGCTACTAATGCAGCATCTAAATAAAGATCTCTCACTTCGGTAATTTCAATCTGTGGGTTCTCTAAATTAAATTCTTTCTTAAGTTCCCGAGTTAAATCTCGAATGTTTGACCCTCGAGAGCCTACAATTAAACTAGGCTTGCTGGAGTAAATAACTATCTTTTCACCTAAAGGAATTTTCTTTAATTTGATGGCGGAGATGCTTCCCACTTTGCTTAGCCTTTTCTTTACATACTCAGTGATGTAGTACTCTTTGGTTTTCTGCGCAATGAAATCTCTTTCAATCATTTTTTTACCTATAGTGATGTATGTTGAGTTTTAGTTTTTTCTTGATGATTATGTTCAGGGGTTTTATGTTCTTGAACTTTATCTTGAGATTGAGGTTTGTTTTTAGGCTTTTCGTTTAGATTAGCTTTAGTCTCATTTGTTTTAGAAGCATTGATGTTTTGATGAACTTTGGTTTCTTCTATATTCTTGGCATCTTTCTTAGTATCTTTGTTCTTAACATCTTTAGTGTTCTTAGACCTTCTTTCCATCACTTCCATTTCAATATGAGTTCTCTTAGTTCCATGGCGATGCCTGCTGCCGGTGAAAGGCGTAGGGGCACGATTGGCCAAAATCTTGATAATCTTTAAATTAGAGATATCTAATCCCTTTCCCTGAGCATTAGCTTCTACAGATTTTACTAATTTAAGCATTTCTTTAGCTGCTTTCTGCGGAAATCTGCCAGTAGACATACCTGCTCGATGTCCGATATCTCGGACAAACTTACGATAAGGAACCGCTATCTTTAAAGCAATAACTTCTTCCAGCATTTTCTTAGCTTCGGAAGTGTTCTTATATCTCAACCAGCGGCACAATTCAATACAATGTTTAGTCGAAACTGGAGCGTTCTTAGTGCTTGCTTTAGCTACATGTTCCGGTTTGATTTGTTTATCTTTCGTTGACATTTTGTATTGGTTACGTTGTTTTTATTTTTATTCTTTATTTTAATGAATCTATTTATTTATCTCGCTACTTACCTCGCTGAGATAGCTTTACTGGATCTGGTTGCTCCGATACCAGCTGCGCTGTGTTTAACTGATTTTCGAGTATAGGAAAATTCTCCTAAACTGCATCCTAACATATCTGAAGTGATTTTAATCATGTTCCAATCTTTTCCGGAATATACCATAAATGTCTTCCCCAACATTTGAGGTACAATGGTCATGCCTCGGCAATGAGTTTTAATATTATCTTTTCCTTTAACTACTTTAGCTAGCAATGTTTTTTCATAATCAGTAAATCCGCGTTTTAACGTTCTTCTTTGTCTGGCTGGCACTAATTCCATAAACTCTTTTAAGTCTAGCTTCTTCAGCTCTTCTTCACTTTTCCCATGCCACATTGATTCTTTAGCCATTTTTAGTTATCCTCAGTTGTGTGTTTTGTATGTTTGAGTTGTATTTAGGTTATATTTGGAATTCACCATTTTCCTCCACGAGGTCCGCCTCTGGGTAGACCATACAGGACACCGGAAATGGTTCCGTCACTTAATAATCCTACTGAATGATAAGCTGTTCCTTCTCTTGTTGCATTTAAAATATACTTCATTTTAACTTCTCCGTCGACCAATTCAACAGAAGGATTACACGAATACTTGTATTCAACAAATCCTAGTGGTTCTGATTTAATTGGTATATCCGCACCCATAAAATAAGTGTTCTTTGTTTTTTTAGTAATAACTGCAAAAGTATCTAAACCGGTGTTACAATTTTGGTACGTATCACTAACTTTACTTTCCTCAACTTTGGAAATAGAGCACCCACTAACTAAACCAGCCAACCCCATCATTCCCGGTAAAATTATCTTTTGAATTAAACTTTTCATTTTTACCTCTGTCTTCCCGTCCTTCTAGGTGCAATCTTACCAACTTTTCTTCCCGGAGGTGCACTTCTTGGAGATTGAGTAGGCCTGCCTTTAATGTGAGAGCATTTTCCACCAAATGGATGGTCAACTGCATTCATAGAGATACCACATACGATTGGATAGCCTTTGTTTCGAGCGTGCATCTTATGGAATCTGGTTCCAGCTTTTAAGAAAGGCTTCTCTAACCTTCCTGAACCAGCAATAGTGCCGATGGCTGCCCGACAGCTAGGTAATAAATCTTTTTCTTTATTAGAAGGAAGCTTGACTTTAACTGCAATTTCACTTTTAGCGATAATCTTAGCAAATGAACCACCAGATCTTACTAACTTGCCTCCGTCACCAGGAATAATCTCGATATTATGGATGGGCATTCCTTCCGGAATATCACGCAGGCATAACACATTGCCGCCAGTTGCTACAGTATTTACTTCGCTGCTATTTCCAACAGAAATATTATCTCCAACTTTGATGCCTTCAGGAGCAAAAGCTAATCCTTTATCACCGGTAGAATAAGAAACTTCCATCAATGGAGCAGAATGTCCTGGGCAGTGCACTAAATCGGTTACTTTTCCTTGCGCCATCACACCAGTATCTATTACTCCATCGGTTTGAGGGGAATATAATTTAACCGCGCCTCGGAAGCGATGTCCCGGCGATCTAAATGTTAAAGTTCCTCGTCCTCGTCTTTGTTGTATAAGGTTTTTACCCATGTGACATCATTTGTTGTTATTTTAAATTATTTATATCATCCCCAAATCCGCACCTACATCCGAAGCCACATATCCTGCGGCTAATTTGACATAAGCTTTTTTCTGTCCGGTAAATGAATTTTGAATGTTAACTTTTACTACTTTTACTTTAAATAAACTTTCTACTGCTTTCTTTACATCAGCTTTGTTAGCTCTATCGGATATTACAAATATTAACTTGTTCTCATATTCCATCCCGCGCATACTTTTTTCAGTAGATAATGGTTTTATAATAACTGAGTTCGCGTCAAAGATTGGTTTGGTAGTCATGTTGAGTGTGTTTTGTGTGTTTCAATGGTGTTTTTGTGTTGTTTTTTATTTTAATTTAGTAATCGGTTAAGTTCATTGAAACATATTATTTTTAGCGATGGTTTCAATGGCATGTTTAGTCCATAACGTAGCTCTTCCAGCTAATGCTCCTGGAGCAAGCAACTCTGCATTTAAGGCTTTTACGGTTATTACATCTACACCCGGTAGGTTTTGTGCCGCTTTTACTAATGGAGAGACACTTCCAACTACAATAAGCAAGCTCTTTTTCTGTCGATATCTTCTTCCTCTAGTTTTTCCTATGCCGGCTCGTACTTTTCTTACGTTAGCCCGTTCTAATTCTTTCTCAAATCCTAAAGTGATTAATTGTTGAGTTAGATCTTGTGTTTTTGTGCATTTCTCAATTGAACTGTCAATGATAAAAGGATACTCAGAAGGAATCTTATGCCCGCGTTTTTCTACTAGATGTTTATTAACGGTGGCAGCCAACGCAGAACGGATGGCTTTTTGATTTTCTTTATTATTAATTTTTTGCTCCCAGATCTTCCACGATTTTGGCGGATGAGCTTGATGACCGCCTCGAGTTTGAGGAGAAAATGCTCCGACCCAGTTCAATCTGGTTCCTCGGCGCGACATTATTTTACGATTGACTCTGCTTATACCAAAACCATAACAGCCGCGATAATGTTTTCTCTCTTTACTTAATTTAGAAGAATGTCTTAATCCTGCTTCTTGATCTGCACCATAAGCTTGCCTAGCCGCACTTTGCAACGCATGTACTGCACGCGCAATTAAGTCCGGACGGAACTCTTCGCTGAATTGGATTGGCAATTCCTGTTCACCGGTTTTGTTCTTTTTTCCGTCAAGCAATGGTAGTTTCATGGTAATTTTGTTTTAAGCGTTGTTTTTGTATTGTTTTTGCTTTTTTAGTGTTTATTTATTGTGTTTTTATTTATTGTTATTCAGTTAATTATCTATGGATGTAAGTTATTTCCGGTGCATCTTTAGTTGCTTTCTTGTCTAGTCTAGTAGCTGGAGTAAGTACAATGGCTCTTTTCTTAGGACCAATTACTGAACCCTTAATTAATAGATAAGAGTTTCTCAAAGCACCATAATGGCCGAAGCCGCCAGCTGGACTAACTTCAACCGCATCAGTTCCAACTTTTAGTATCTGCTTATTATATTCTGTTCTTAAATGGTAACCCATCTTTCCCGGAACAGCTACGTAGAACTCGATTCTTTTAGGTGTCCATGAACCTAACGTAGCAATACCTCTCTTAGTCTTCTCAGCTTTGTGCTGTCTTATAGGTACGCCATATCTTTTTACCGTTCCTTGAAACCCTTTTCCCTGAGTTATGCCGTGAACATCAATATAATTGCCTTTATCGAACACTTCATTGATCTTTACTTCTTTTCCTAACTGCTCTTTAGCGTATTTTAATTTGTCTTCTTTATTTCCCCCTAAAGCTAACTCCATCAACTTAGGTTTCTTTACACCAATTGTAGTATTCTTAGGAGTAGAATGCACTAATAATCTTATATCATCAAAGTCTTTGATATCCTCGATAGTTTTGCCTGTTTTCTTAGGAAGGTCAAATTGTCGGTCTAATTCTTTGTCCATCTTAGGAGCAAGAATTGAAGCTATCTTTCTCATTCCAAATAATTCTTTTTTGTAGAACGCCACCCCAAATATCATAATAGGAGGACATTCTATAATAGTAGCAGGCATAAATACTTGTTCGCCTTTAGTTAACGCTTTAGCTCGGTTTTCAATTACTTGCAGATGAGTCATTCCGGCTTTATATCCAATGAACCCTAATGGCTTGACTTTGGATTCTTTAGCCCACGATCTAATTCGAGCTATGGAACAGGTAGCCCTCTTTCTAGGCCAGAACTGCAAGCTTCCTCGTCGTGGATGATGCCAATCTCCCATTGTAGTTTTACCTAATTACTTATTTATAGTAAATCTAAGTCCAAACTTATATGTTCAGCTTATTTTTAACAGCCTATACTTGGTGTCCATCAGAGAAGCTTTTCGCTTGGTGATGAATTCCTTTTCAGGCCACTTAGCTCAGCCAGTTCCGTATTCCGGAAGTGTGGTCGGAGTTTTTCAAGTGTTTTTTCTTAGGAGTATGCTTTATTTATAAAGATTACGGGAAAGTTTATGAATTTAGAAAATTGTCTGGAACGATGATGAGATAAAGTGCTTCACCTTTCATGTTTCAAACCAGAAGCTCTTTAACCAGCTCTTGCAGAAATAAATTGAACTTTCTCAAAAAAAAGGGGAACCCTTTTGGGAGAGGGATCAACAGAATTGTCTCTTCTTCTAGGAGGATTTCTGCCGCTTCAATTTTATCTTTAATGTTTCTTTGATAGTTCTCATATCTTAACATAAAACGGATTTTGTCGATGATTTCCACTTTCAATTCAGCAGGCTCAATTTTATTTTTCCCAACTATCAAGAAAACATCAATAAAATCTCTGGCTTTAGTGCCTTTTCTGGTCAGAATAGCCCGTACTTTTTCGGTCAATATTTCCCGCAAGTCATATACTTTCAAAATAGGGGCATGGAATAAGTAAGCTTGTTTAGGAAATAAGAATTCTATTTCCTTGCTTCCTTCATCTAAAATAAACATTTGAGGGAGTTCTTTGAACGCATAAATTATTTTTTCTATGAAGTTTATTTGTATTTTGATAAATGTAGAACCTCCAAATATTGGAGAGGTATACCATAATTTAAAAGTTACAAAGCGATTGCTTCCTCCCAATTCAACATATTTTTTATTCCCTTTCTCTCCCTTGAACTCCAAACCCAGTCTGTTGGCGATGTCCTCCAATGAAACGATTAAAGAAGAAATCTTCTCTGAAATGGCTCTTCTTATCTGTTTTTCACTTTTTCCTTTAAACTCTTCTTGTTTGACAAAAGTGAAATCCAAATCTTCAGAAAATCGATAATATCCCAGATAACATTTTATTAAACAAGTGCCGCCTTTGAATGCAAAATTATCTTTGAACGCTTTGTTTTGGGCAAGTTCGCAAAGAAGGTTTTGGAGAACAATATCTTTTTCAACCATCTCTTTCCTGCCGGTGTTCAGTTTATCCGCCAAATAATCAATGAATTGTCTATCGAGCATCGTTCACCATTTCATACTTTTAGGATACTTAGCTGAATATCGGTGCAGCTTCTTTTTTGAACACTTCTGGAGAAGTCCGAAGTTTCCTTTCTTTTTCAAGTAAACAAAATCTAAGAGGGTTTTTTCTATATCCGAATGCGGAAGAGGATGTTTAACTATGCCAAAGCTAAGCAGGGGGGAAGAAATTTTGATAAAACGCACTTTATGATCCATGATTTTAATAGGTTTAGCCCGAAAAATTTTATCATTTATGATGTAATCAATAGTAAAATATTCATGAGTAAGGTTATTTAGCTTTAACGCCGTTTCCAACCCAAAATACCAGTGTTCCACCCCTTTTATTTTTAATGCCTCTTTAATAGCTTCCAAATGATTAATATCGAGCCGCTTAAGTTTTCTTTCTTCGATAGACTTGATATAGAAAATACCTTTCAGAATTCGTATCAGATAACAATTATGGGTCAAATATCTAATCACCGAATAATAATCCATCCCTAACTCTCTGCAGTATTCTCTAAT
The DNA here is from genome assembly GCA_964542815.1 of uncultured Methanosarcinales archaeon. GTDB lineage: Archaea > Nanobdellota > Nanobdellia > Woesearchaeales > GW2011-AR9 > JACRPH01. The sequence goes on from CAZIUU010000006.1 coordinate 41,104, forward strand.
CTCTTCGCGGGTAATAAATTTTGGTTTACTCAGTTCTAATTTTTTAACCAGCAGTTTAAGTGTCATTTTTTGGGCATCATTTTCTATATCATAATGTTATATTTGTTATAACAATGTGATATTCCAGTAAATCACTGGCTGTAATTTCTTTAATATAGGTACCTAATTCGCTTGGATGTAGAGGTAATACATCT
>CAZIUU010000007.1:0-946 GCA_964542815.1 uncultured Methanosarcinales archaeon
CGAAGCGCAGAAAGCGATTGACGAAGTTAAAGGAGATTTAGCTGAAGCGATATTAAAGTTGCAGAAAACGGAATAAAAATATTTATAGTCGGGCGTATTTGTAAGGTTTATGTCTTCTGACTATCACGAATTATTAGCACGAGCCGTACAACAGCACCAAGTAGCGGTGCATCTACTTACAGTAACATTTCCTTTGGCTAAAGAGCCCAAATTACTGCTGGGAATTACGTTTAATCTTACTTCTGCTATGGAATGTGCAATCGAAGCATTATTGGAGTATGAAAGAAAGCTAGGGTTGATTTCGGTGTATGCAGAAGAGATGAGTTTTAACGAGAAAATAAAGCTGTTCAAAGAGAAATGTGTGGTTAGGAATAAGATTCCGGTAAAGTACCTGCAGCTGCTTAACCAAATGCAGTTTCTTCAGCAGCTGCACAAAACCTGCCCAACTGAATTTCAACGCGGAAATAAGCTGGTAATGTGTACTTCTCGGTATGAGATGCATACTCTTTCCATCAACGATATCAAGAATTATGTTGATGAGACGAGGGAGTTTGTGGAGATGGTGGGAAGGAGGGTGAGCAAGGGTTGAGTGGGTTTGCTATCACGGATAAGAATTCAAAAGAAGATTATGGATACGCGGGGGGGAGATTTCAGAAGCGGTGAAGGAAGTGGTGGATGAGGTTTGGTTTTCTTAAATACTGTTAAAATGAAGTGTTCAGAATTTCTCCTGAAACACTACTTAATTTTTAGAATAATGTTGATATAGCTTGAATACAGGCTACTGTCAACACTACTGCTACTACAAATAAAATTAGAGTTTTAATCATTTTGAATCACCTGCCATGGGGCCAGAGAAGCTTAACTTATTTAAATAGATATTCCATATATAAATACGTAGCAGACAATAGTTTAGTCGTTCGTGGGGGGAATTCCGTAGTTTCGTTGT
>CAZIUU010000007.1:956-38533 GCA_964542815.1 uncultured Methanosarcinales archaeon
GGTGGATGGGGTTTGTTGTTGATTTGGTGGTGGGAGATTAATTTTTAGTGCAACAATTCCAACCGCAAAACCTATAAAACACCACAATATTTTAACCAGAAATGAAACTCTCCCTTTTAGGCGGCAAGAATGAAATAGGTGGAAATAAAGTATTGGTTGAACACAAAACCACCAAGCTCCTCTTAGACTTTGGCATGTCTTTCTCGCAAGCCGGCAAATTCTTCTCTGAATTCCTTCAGCCTAGAAAATGCTCCTCCATTCCCGATTTAATAGAACTAAACCTTCTTCCAGACTTAAAAGGACTCTATCGCAACGATTACTTAAAACACATGGGGCGAAAAGAAGAAAAGCGTGAGTTTGATGCTCTTCTCATCTCTCATGCCCACGCTGACCATGCCCAATATCTGCATTTTTTAAGGAACGATATCCCGGTTTATTGCACCAAACCAACTAAAATCATCCTGCAAGCGTTGGAAGAAATCGGTGCCAACACTTTCTCCGATTTAATCACCACTGTAGAAACTTTCCAATTCAGAATAAACTCCAAAGGCGGACTCTCCAGAGTAACTCGAGCCAACGCAGAATACATCAAAGAAAGACCGTTCCAAATCACAGAAAAGAATAAGCGTTACAAAATCAAAGACTTGGAAATAGAAATGCTTCCGGTAGACCATTCTCTTCCGGGTGCCTGCGCTTTCATCATTTACTCTGATGAAGGCAACTTAGTTTACACCGGAGATTTAAGATTCCATGGTTATAACTCTAACTTAACCCAAGAGTTCATCAAGAAAGCCAAAGCCACTAAGCCTAAATGGCTATTGTGCGAAGGAACCAGAATAGACCAAGAGACTTCTGTTACCGAAACCGAAGTTAAAGAACAGATCTCTAAGTTCATCAAAGAAGCCAAAAATTTAGTCTTCGTAGAACATCCTATCAGAGACCTAGATAGAGTAATCTCTGTTTATAATGCAGCTAAAGCCAATAAGCGGGAATTTGTAGTTACGTTAAAGCTGGCTTATTTAATTGAAGCTTTACAAGAATATTGCACCTTCAAGCTAGATGAGGTAAAAATTCTCGTACCTAAGAAAAGTTGGGGGCTAATCTGTAAAGAGGGGGCAGATTGCAAGCAGGTAGAACAAGACTATGAAAAATGGGAATTAACTTACATCAATAGAAAGAACGCCATAACTTATCCAGAATTACAGAAAAACCCAAGCAAGTACGTTGTTTCCATGAATATGTTTGAAGTGAACCAGCTTTTGGACATCAAGCCAAAAGATGCCATCTGGATTAAATCTAGCTGTGAGCCGTTCTGTGATGAAATGGAACTTGATGATGAAAGAAAAAAGAATTGGCTGGCATATTTCAAGATTAAAGAATATTTCGCTCACGCTTCCGGACACGCATCTGGAAAAGAAATCAAAGCCCTGATAAAAGAGATTGCTCCCAAAGAGTTGATACCAATTCATACCCAGAAGCCGGAGATGTTTGAATGATCCCTAAAAAAGAATGCCCCAACTGTGAACATTTCAAAAAGAAACAACACTTAACTAAAACTAACCAAGTCATAACCAAAGAATATTGCCAGAGATTTAATCAAGAGCTGTTCTCCCATCAAGCCTGCCCTAAATTCCGCTACCATGAGGATTTAGAAGTAGATGTGGATTCAATTTATGGCAAAATTGCAGCTTTCTCCGGAATGCTCATGATGGCATCTTTTATCGCCGTAATTGTAGCATTGGTAGCAAACTCACATTTAGCGGTGTGGATATCGGGAACCATTGCAGTAATAAGTATGATTTCGTTAGCTATCTTTATGGTCATTGAGGAAAAGAGGGAAAAAAAGATACTTTATGGGGATTCAGCCAAATACTCTGGAGACGATGACGAATCTGATTAATGCTACTACTGCAAACACAAGTATTATCCCCCCACAGCAATTTCTCTTGGTTACGCGGTTATATTTAATGAAAGCCACCGCTTTATAAGCACTAACGACTTGGTTCCCCAAAAATAGTATGTTTCACCGTAACCCACATTCAAATTTCCCCAAAACCACAAAACCCACCAAAAGTAATAAAAAGGGGTGATAACTTCCTACCCTTTCTTGGAAGTAGTAAAATAATGTGCATAGCATCTTCAAAATCCTAGCAGAGTTGATTGTAGAGAGCCGCATCCCCGTATGGGGCAAGTCCCCCTGCGGCTCTAGATGAAATCGTCGAATGGATTTTGACCTGATGATGCTATGCACATACGCAAAAGGTGTATAAATTAGTATGAATGAATATTTACTGGAAGCACGGGAAGAGCTTAAGCGTTTAGAACACATAATTTATGTGAGCTTAAAGTACACTAGAACTACTGACGTAATTATTAATGCCCTTAATCGCCTTCTGAGCGTATATGATCTTATAATTGAAGCTTATTTGGAAGATGCTAAGACTAAAGGATTGATTACCTCTCTACCTAAAAGTCCGGCATTAAGAGGAACTCGATTAGCTGAAATGCATCCCGAAGATAAAGAGTTGCAAAGGTTCATGTGCTTTTATGCTTTTCTTAAAACCGTTCTAAAATCTCCTTATACCAAACGAGAAGAATTCCGCCGACATGTTACAGTTATCGTGGAGTTAGGCAATTGCAGTGCAGAAGCTGATATTGACAGCCTTACTAATTACGAAAGATTTGTACGCCGATTCTTAGTTTATGCTTATCGGCAGATAGAAGGAGTTAAAGAAGAGGATGAGGATTAAACTTTTCCAAAACCATTAAATACTTCTTTTCTTTTTTCTACTTAAAACCATTAAAGAGATGATATGCCATGACCAGATTTATTACTTTAGTTTCGGGAAAAGGCGGAGTGGGTAAAACTACCGCTGCGTTGAACCTCAGCCATGCTCTGCATAGATTAGGAAAGCAGGTTATTCTGGTTGATGCAAATCTTGCTACACCTAATGTAGGATTACAACTAGGGTTAATTCAGCCGGAAGGAACGTTAAATAAGTTCCTGCATAAGAAGAAAGGATTACATGAAGTGATTTATCAGCATGAAAATGGGGTTACTTTAATCCCTTCTTCGTTAAATCTAAAAGACTTTCAGAAAACTAACCCACATAAGCTGGTGGAAATATTTGAGCATTTGGATAATATGGCTGAATTTGTGATAATTGATGCTCCTAGCGGGTTGGGAGTAGAAGTTAATGAGATTTTGAAGCATAGTGATGAAGCATTGATAGTGATAAATCCAACTTTAAGTTCAGTGATGGATGCGCTAAAAACCATTCAATTAGCTCATTCTCATCATAATACTATCGCCGGGATTATCTTAAACATGACTCACTTTGCCGGTTGGAATGAGATGAAATTAGAAGAGATACAGAAGATTCTGAGATTTCCAATTATTGCTAGCATAAAATATGACCGCAAGTTTAGAAAAGCATTAATGGAGCAGGATTTAGTGCATCATTTATTCCCCAAGTCAAAAATTGCGCAGGAGTTTAGAAGGATTGCTCGATATTTATCTCTGCATAAGCCAGAGGAGTAAAGATGAGGGGAGATGTTAGGTGAAACAAGAGGAAAACAGATGAATACTTTCCGTCGATTAGAACTGCAAGCCAAAGGTTGGAGCGACCGGGAGCTGCTGCGGGCTGAACAGATATTAGAGCATGCTGAGAAGCACGATATTTTTTTGTCTCGGTTCGCATTGTGGAGCATCATAATTGTAGTAATCATCAGCAATATTATTGTTTCTTTGGTGTTGGTTCCGTTTTTAGTATTTTTTCAGCCATGGGCGTTGTATTTAGTATTAATATTACTTGCTGCTTTGGTTGGTTGGGTGTACAATTTTTTGATAACTGATGTAAAGCATCTGGAAAGAAAGCATCATATTCTGGCCGGAATAATTGTTCCGTTAATTGCCCTGGGGAACATGGCTTTGATTGTGATAATGGCGCAGAAGTTCATGGAGAAAGGCGCAATAAGCAGTCCTGCTGTCAATCCGTGGATGATGGGAATATTATTTGGGGTGGTGTTTATTATTCCATCGATTGTGGCTCGGATAAGAGTTGCGGTGAAGAATAAGAAAAGAGCAGTGTTGGTTAGATAGTATAGACGATTTTGAAAAACCTATTCAAAATCGTCTTAGAGGACTTTGGATAAGCTCAACTGTGCTGTTCATAGGAAGTTATTCAAAGTCTTCTATACTTTGAATTAGCTTCCCGGTCAACGTTATTTTTAAGAATTTCCAAGCATCTTTGGTCGATAGATTCTTCTTTCAAGTCTCCTTCCAATATTTCTACCAGCTTGTCGATTATTTGAGTATTTGGTTAGCATCTTCGAAATCTCCGCTGTTGGTTTGAGAGCCGACGTTCTCCGTAAGAGACAACCCTCTTGTCGGCTAGATGAAAGAAGGGCATATATTTCGACCTGATGATCTAACCAAATACTTATTTGACATTAAAATTTACTCCTCTTTTCTTAACAACAGTTCGGCTACTGCCGCGTAAGCCGGCCTGGCCACTAATACTCCAAATGAAATTCCTACGATAGTAGTAAATGCAAACCCTTTCAACATTCCTGCTCCCGCAAACCATAATGGAACCATAGATGCTACACCCACCAGATATGCACCCATAATAATAAACATAGCATTCTTGATTCTAACTTTCCAATCCGTAGCCATTACTTCTCCGCGCAAAGTCTCATCGGTAATAATAATAAGGTGGTCTACTGCCGTTCCGGCTACAATAATTATAGCAGCAATTGCCGCTAAGTCTAAATTCCATCCTACCATAGCAGCAAAGCCTAAAATCAGAATCATCTCAGAGATAATGGTGAGCACTATGGGTACGACAATCTTTACCCGGCGATATTTTACCAACACTACTCCACTAACTGCCAGCACTGCTAAAAGACCCACTAACATCACATTGCTTAAGAATTCTTTTCCTAGTGAAGGAGAAATGGTATCCATCTTAACTACATCTAACTTGACCGGCAAGCTTCCAGTAATAATGATAGTTTGCAGGCGTTTCATGTTCTGCAAAGTAGTAGTTGCCGCTAACTGTTGGGTTGGCCCTGTGCCTGAACCGGAGATTTGAATTTCAGTAGCAGATTTGCCTTTTAATTCAGCGCCAATTTTCAGCCGATCCACTTCTTTATCATCTAGGAATAATACAATATCATCGCTCAAGTAATTCTCACCGCTGGTATCGCTTGAAACTACCGTTAACTTATTAGTTAAAGCTGCTTGCCTTTCTGCCGCTTCCGGGCTTAACGAAATAGAAAAGAAAAATCCGCAGGCAGAACCTTCTTTCACCGGAAAACATCCTTTTCGGGGATCAAGACCAGAACATTGCGCACTCCTGCATACATAAGTGATATCTTTCTTTCCACCAAAGAAAACCGTTTCGTTTCCAATCTTGGCTTCAAACTTTCCCTGTGAGGCTAACAGATGTTTTACTTCTTCTTCCGTAACTCCGGCAATTTCAATCAAAATAAATTTCTCTCCGGATAAATCAGAAGCAGTTCTTACTACAATATCGCTTAATCCATATACATTTAAGCGCTGCTTTAAAGTATCTACGGTCATGTCTAAAGTATCCTGTGAAACTGCTTCAGATGGCTTTAACAATACTCTGGTTCCACCTTCTAGGTCTAATCCTTTTCTCAAGTTTGAGGAAGGAGCATCATACACTTTTAACCCCAATTCTGCCTGATAACTCCAAGAAGCATTGGGTAAAACTATATTTGGTAAAGCATCAGGCGTAATTAAATTATAACTGCTTTTGCTGGTATCAATTTTAACGGTGCGATTTGGGCCTATTTTTTCAATAGAAGCATAATAATCTTGAACTGTATTTATCTTCTCTCCATTGATAAACAATATTTTTTCCCGGGCTAAAGGGGCCAGCTTAGCTGCAGCGCTTTGCATTCCGGCATTAGATGCGGAAGAATTTGCGGCTACGCTTCGGATAGTTGCACCTTCATTTCCAAAAAAATGCGGTTGGATTGACCATACTGCCAGGATTAGCAATGTAAGTAATAAAATCACTCTCCAGCTGGTGAATATTTTTTTCCAGGGAATCATTTTAGTTTGAATTATTCGTTTAATTTATTTTATCCAATTTCTTTTTTTCTTTGTGTTCTAAGTATAATCTTAGGAATCCCACATTCTGGATCCAAGTCATTAGCATATCTATAATCAATCCGATAAAAATGATAAACATTATCTGGCGGATAGCCTCGCTTTGCACTAAGAATAGAGCTACTAAAACCGCAGCTATGGTGGTGAAAGTCATAGTTAATCCGGTATTTATGGCGCCGTAAATCCTATCCATTACCGTTCCTTCTTTACGTTTCAATACTCGGCTGGTAAGCAAAATATCAGTATCAATAGAATAACCAATTAACATCAGGAATGCTGCTACGCCGGCTGTGCTCAATTTCATCCCGGTAAGGTTGAAGATAGCAATGGTAATCACAATATCAGAAAACGCAGCTGCAATAACCGCTAAACTAGGAATCCACACCCGAAAATAAACGATAACTACGATCCCCATCAGTAAAAATGAAAATAATAATGCCAATCCGGCTTGTCTGAAGAAGCTCTCTCCTAATGATGCGCCCATAACTTCTACACTGTATTGAACGCTTTCCAAGCCAACTTTTTCTTTTAGGACATCAGTTATGGCATCAATTTCTGCAGTTTGCTGAGCATCAGTGTCTATAGCAATTGCATTAATTGTTCCCGTGGTGGTTAAGGTTCTGATCTCAATATCTCTGCTGGGGAATTTAGCTTTTAAGAATGATCCCAATTCATCAGGATTGATTCCTTCCACTTGATTTAACGTGATAGTAGAGCCGCCTTTTAAGCTTACTCCACGATTGATGAAATCTCCGGTGGTTACGGTTTGATATCCAATCAGCACCAAAGCTAGAACAACCAGTAAAATAGGGATAATCATCAACAGTTTATACTTGTGTTCGTAGATGTGTTTAATCTTACTTAACATGTTTTGAGTTAATTTTGAAGAGTATATATAAAGATTATGTGGATGGAGTGCATGGTTTGGTTTAACATTATGAGGCTGCAGTAGAATTTAAATAGTAGCACTTATATTTTTAAGTAAAATGTCCAATAAAGTGCCAGTATGTGAGATGTGCGGAAGAGCAGGAAACCTTTTAATTGCTGAGATTGAAGGAGTTGAATTAAAAGTATGTCCTAACTGCACTAAATTCGGCAAGGTCAGGCATCCCAATTCTCGAGGTTCTTCCTTGTCTGGCTTTAAACGCCAAACTGCAGCCCCGCCAAAAGATATGATTGAAGATAAAGTGGTAGATAATTTCGGACAACTGGTGCGGGAAGCGCGGGAGAGGAAAGGTTTGACTCAGGAAGACTTTGCTAAGCAATTGCAGGAACGGGAAGGTTTAGTTTCTAAATGGGAATCTGGCGGGCAGAAGCCCAGTTTGGAGACAGCTAAGAAACTGCAGAGGATTTTGGGAATTACGCTGATAGTAAAAGATGAGGCTGTATCTGAAGAGAAGCTGGAAGCAGCAGTCGGTGGAAAGAAGGTTGGTGATGTTCTTACATTGGGAGATTTTATTAAAGTAAAAAAGAGGAAGTGAAAGATATTTCCCTATTTCTTGTTGTAGGTTAAGTCGACCGTATGATTTCCTTCAATCCCTTCGAAAGCGCGAACTGAGATGACTAAATCTCTGTCAGCTTCTCTAGCACCAATATTAAGGTAGCCTCTACTGTAAGAGTTGATGAAGTGTTGAAATTGGACTGTCACGTATACTCCTCCTTTTGTTGCAGTAAAACTATTAAACTGTTCGTTTGTTGTTAATTCGAATCTTTCTGTTGCAGTTAATTGCAAAATACCCCTAGCAACAATATCCGCATTTCTATAAGCGCGTTTTAATGTTTCGGGATCTTCAACATTTCTGTCCCGAAGGTAAGTTATTTCAATGGAGGAATATGGATGAGGACTGTCGGTGTATCCAAAACAACGTGAATCTAACTGCTCGCAACCATTGTATGTTAAGTGAGCTTTTTCTGCTCCTGATCGTTCAACAACTTTGCCCAAAAAATCCAGCCAATTACAAAGTGATACCCCTTCTGAACAATAGATCAAGATTTTTCGGTTATTATCTGGATTCAGACTTCTTTCAATACGTTCCGAAATACAAGAGTTTCCATCTTGCGTAATATATGAGTATTCCATGTATCCTTTGACAGTTTCCACTAAGTTGGAATCTATATTTCTATCAAATGATAATTCAATTGTGGTCATTTTTCTCCGGTTTTAGGATAATGATCTCTAAAAAACAGCGGTATTTATAAACTTTTTGATTACGTTACTATATTAGAGTAGTTATCCAAAACACTATCCCCCCCAACACCGCTCCACCTAACAAATCCCACCAATCGTGCTTCTTTAAATAAATTCTAGAGTAAGCCACCATTATCGCTACCAAGACGAAGAAAGCAGCGGTAGGTGTAAAAAGTATAGTTGTATAATCATTCCAAAAGAAATAAGCCAGTGTTGTGCACATGAACACAATTCTAGCTGTATGCAAGCTAGGGAAAGATGAAGCGTCTATCCTTTCCAGAAAGTTATGATATTCCTGTTTTGCTGGGCGATTTCTGAAGTAGAATATGCGGATTAAAGAGGTTATAGCTACACACAACACAAATCCAATTACTAATCGAGTGAATAATTCTGTTTCTCCTGCTGCTAATGCCAACAGCGAGACTAATCCGTAAAAAAATGCTCCACCTAAAGAAGTTACATCTCTAAAGAAGATTTGGATATACTTGATGTATCGGTTTTCTTTTATTGGTTCCATGTTTTTAGGTAAGTAGAGGAAAGTAAATCAAGACTAATGTTACTAGCACCCATAGCATCATCCCTACTATCATTGCCCGGTCTTTAATAACCTTTTCGGGATGTCTGGCTATTTCCGAGCCGGAATTTATCAAGTAATAAAAGCGAAAGATGACAAAAAGAGCAAAAGGCAGAGTAAATAACAAGTTTGGGTGTTCACTGAGAAAAGAATAAAGTGCATAAGATATTATCAATAAAGTAGTGGATATCATCATTAACGAATTAGTCAGTCCATGGTTATACTCTTTAAGCACTTTTCTGGTTTCTCCCGATTTTTCTTTAAGCAAAGTTATCTCTGAATGGCGTTTTCCTACGGATAAAAATAACGAGAGAAAGAAAGGACATAATATCAGCCACGGAGAAATCTTTACCTCAATCAGCAGGGCTCCAGAGATAGCTCGGATTACAAATAACGTCGCGATGCTTAAAATATCAGCGAATATCACTTCTTTTAGCCAAAAAGAATAAATTTGAGCTAAAACAACTAATGCAATAACAGAATAAAAGAACCATCTACTTAGATAATAACTCAAAGTTAAAGATAAAATTAACAAAATAATCGCCAAGGCTATCGCTGAAGATTTGTTTATCACTCCAGAAGCCAAAGGCCGATATTTCTTTTCTGGATTAAGCTTGTCTTTAGGCAAGTCTATTAAATCGTTAATAATATAATTTGCTGATGATGCTAAGCACAACGCGATGAATCCCAAGACTGCTGATATAATCAGCCCAATATTAAATAATTGTCCCGCAAAAAAAATTGCCAAAAAAATTACTAAATTCTTATACCATTGCCTAACTCGAGTTAAATACAAATAATCTGCTGGTTTTGCCATAGAGGTAGTAATCGGATATTACTTTTTAATTTTTCGGAACTAAAATGGCATAAGTGCAGTTTTTGAATGAAGAGGAGAACTCAACGGCGTTTTCATTGTTGATGGTTTCTAATAGCCCCTTTTTGCGGCTATAGCAATAATTATCTTGCGGCGGGCAGGCTAAGTCGCAGTCGTTTACAAACAATAATTTGTATTTTCCTTTTTGCCTGGAATAAATGGTAGAAGCAAATTCCATCCCGTCTAAAGTGATAATGGGATTGTTTAAGAAGGACACAAAAGAAGGGTCTGAAGCTAAAATAAGAGCATTGCTGTTAATGTTGTTATCCTCCATTATTTGTATTATTTCTGTTTCAAACGTAGGTGGGCGTTCAAAGTGAAGGTTAAAAGGTACGGGTAAGATAATCAATATTCCGAATACAACCCAGAACGCAGCTAGTTTTAATATTCTCTTCTCCTGATTTAATTCATATAAGTGATTAATGAAGTTGCCAATTATTAACGAAAGAAAAGGCAGAGCTAGCACCACATATCGAACTTCTTTGCGGGGCAGGTACCAAAAGTAAGCTAAAATTAATATGGCTGCCAATACAATGGTGCTTTTCCGTGGGTCATACCATTCTTTCCTTAAATAAAACAGGTATAATGCTGGAAAAGACAGCAGGTATACTGGATTTTTTACAAAGAACCAATACAGATAATACCACCATTCTGAGTTGTATGCCCAAGTAGCAGTAGTGATAATCCAAGAACCGGAAGTGAACGGAAAAAAAATATCCTGATAGAGGATATTGTTTAAGGCGAGATAAGGAATTACCGGGATCAAAAAACCAAATCCGAGATAGAATAATGAACTTAACTTTTTCAGTAACGGGCGGTGCAGTTGTTCTCTCAGCCGGTTTTTGGTTAAAAGTAGAGAGATGGCTACCGCAGCCAATAATATCCCCTGCGGAAATTTAGTTAAAAATGATAAAGCTATAAATAATCCGCCCCAAAAATAATTCTTGGCAGAAGTTTCCTGAACTAAACAATAAATTCCAATTAATCCTAACAATATGGCTAACGGCTCAGTCAGGATTAGCCCGGTGAACATGATAAATACGGGAGAAAAGGCGAATATTATGGAAGAGATTATAGCTGTTCTTTTAGAGTAAACTTTATCAGCAATGTTATATAATAAAATTATTGATGTCAATGAAAAGATTAAATCTAATATTTTTCCAACCCAAATTACATTAAATCCGGATTTCCAAGTCATTCCTAAGAGCAAAGGATGAATCAACGGGCGGAACGGTTCCCACATTCCCATTTTTCCTTCCGAAAATAAGAATTTGCCCATTCCAATGTACACATGTGAATCCCACCACAAAGGGTAATCGACAGCTAGAAAAATTAACCTAATCACCAAAGCCAGGGTCATAATCGGCCACAGCGGCTGTTCAGAGAGCTTTGATAAGGTTTGTTGGATCTGCATAGGAAAGGAAAATCAAATTTGATGTTGCCGGTTATGCTTATTGTGCTTCAACGCATTGCTCCGATTCTTTAACTGAACTGCAGATTAGTTTCAGTAATTGTTCTTTGTTGAGCACACCTTCATATTTTACGCTATCGATGACCAGTGTGGGCTGTTTTACTATATTAAATTGGCTCATGATTATATCTACTAAAGGCTCTTGTTCCCGAAAATCAAGATTGATTGGGAATACTAATAATTTCTCTCCGAAGAGCTGCTTATAATAGCTTAAGATAGTGCCTTGGTTGGGGCAGGAAGGGCATTCACTGGAATAGAAATAGAGTATGGGAACGATATCTAAATCACATTTATCTTTGCTTTCTTTGGCTAATAACCAATAGCGCAAATTGTCTAACAGATAACGGCGCATGATAATCTGCTTCCTTTTTTCTGAAAGCTTTTTCTCATCCTGTTCTTCATAGGCAATAACTTCGCTGAGTGAGTCTGAAAGGTCTTTGATAGTCCCCTTTAATGCAGATGATAACATGGGGCAATTGTCATAGCTGCTGAATGCATTTAGATATAGATATTGCGATTGCAGGCTGAGATAATTAACTTCCTGTTCCATGTTCACTTCTTCAACCAAATTGTAGCGGTAGTCATCTACGATGATTCCAATCGTTATCCCCAATAAGAAAATCAAGAGCGTTATCACGCCGGCGATGATATACTTATCAGTACTTATTTTACGGAAACTTTCATCTTCTGCGGGCAGTTTAGATACTTGGTCCTCTTCGATGTGTTTTTTGTTCATGGTTATTTCCACTTAACTTTTTTACGATAGGAGAACTCAGCTAGTGAGGTTAGCAAAATTATTCCTTTGACCATATAGTAAAATAGCGCATAAGGTATCAATGGAACCCACCCTGCTCTTAACATTTTCTCATGAGCATTGCGGTGAGCCTGGTAAAAGAAAAATAATCCAATCAGCATTAGTGATATCATCAGGAACCCAATTCTAAAATCGGATAATAAAAAGCTCATAAAGCTTAACTTTAATTTTAAATTTAGGATATATGGGAGCAGGTTGAATTTTATCAACATTAAATCGCTGATGGTTCTAGATGTTGGGAGCAGGAAGAGGTATATCGCCAGAATTATGCCGGTGACAACCAATATAAATCCCAATACGTTTTTTACCATCTGCATCATCCCAAAGTCACCGTATTTTTTATTAGCAACTAATTTGCGATATTGGTGCAGGCAGGTTATCCCTCCCACATACCATCTTCTTCGTTGGTTGTAAAATGGCTTTAATTTATGTGGTGCAACAGTGAATACGTAACCCTCGGGGCATTGTTTTATTTGGTATTGGTGTTGCTGCACGCGATAGGCGATCTCCTGGTCTTCAGTGATGTTTTTCTCGTCGAACCCTCCCAGTTTTTGAATAATACTGGTTCGATATAACGAGAAAGGTACGGGAGCAACATACAACGAGTCCAGCTGGCTGGTAAGGCGGGAAATGAAGATGATTACAATATATTCCAGCCATTGCAGCCTTTGAAGCAGGTTCTTCGGATTATGAACTTTCATCGCGGGGGTTATTATGGCTAATTTAGGATTATTTTCACGTTCGTAAATTGCCAACATCTTTTTTAGGGTAGATTTATCTACAAATGAATCAGCATCGAGGCAGGCAAAAAATTCTCCTTGCGCTTGTTTTAAAGCGCGGTTTAATGAAGCTCCTTTCCCGCAATTTGGATGCGAGATCAATTTGAATTGAGGCTTGTTTCGGATATATTGTTGTATTACTGATTTGGTGCGGTCAGTAGAGCCGTCATTTATTACAATTACTTCCAGCTTGTTTTTAGGATAATCTAAGTTGGAGAGCGATTCTAGGGTTTTAGTGATAGTGGATTCTTCGTTACATGCTGGAACAAGCACTGATACCAGTGGGAAATGGTCGAGTGTTGGAGTAATTTCTCTCTTTTGGCGGAAAGCTTTTCTACGATCAAAATAAACTAATAGTAAGAATATAGAAAAGTACAGTGAAATTGCGTATGCAATCCATAAGATGAGATTTACTATTGTATTCATAAAAACTTGCCTCTTTAGTATGTGCATATGCACGTACACTCTTTAAGCAGCTGAAACAATTTATGGGGGTTATTATTCTGACCAGTTCTGCTTGTACATCCACACTTCAGCCTGTTGGGAGGAATGCACCATTTTAAATCTTTCGTTTTTTAATACTAAAGCTAACCCTTGCTGAACTGCTGGTTCTTGTTTCATCTGAGGAGACATATATATTGTTGAAATGTGGTTTTGCTCCAATAGTGGGAAAGTATCGTTAGTGTAAGATAAGATTGAAATGGCTTAAGGTAAATCTATTGCTTCAGCAGTTGGTAGATGGAACGGAAATAAAGGCTGTTTCCCAGCAAAGTAAGTTAGATAATAACTGTTTTCTGGAGAGGAGAATATTTTTCCATCATCAGGAATGTTTTCTTTGATCCATGTTAATGTTTCTACCTCATTTTGGTCTGGGCCAATTTCAGTAACCCGATTGAGGTAAGTAAGAGTGGAAAATAGTATCCCTAAAATTACCACTAAAATGGTGAATTTCTTAATGGTCTCCAGGTTCCATTGGCGTTCAAAGAGTTTTATGAATCCAACTGCTGAGAATAGTAAGATGATAATTGCGAGGGGGAAGATAAAATTAGTATGTAAGAGGTAGGCTGGAATCACCAACGGCAAAAATAAGTAGGTGAAATAATATCTTTTTTCTTTCCATAGATGAAACAACCCTCCGAGAGCCAACAGCAGGGCAAATAAAGAAATCCCGCTGGTCCCGCCCAGATCTGAAAGCAGATCCTGAATTACGCTCTCGGTTTGGAAAGGGCCCAACTGCAAAGGGACATCAAATAAAAAGAAATGCG
Source organism: uncultured Methanosarcinales archaeon (assembly GCA_964542815.1). GTDB lineage: Archaea > Nanobdellota > Nanobdellia > Woesearchaeales > GW2011-AR9 > JACRPH01. The sequence goes on from CAZIUU010000007.1 coordinate 15,064, forward strand.
CTAATGCCACAATGGAGGTAACTGCTACAATGGTAAACATTAGGTTTCGATTCGTTTCTTTCTCTTTTTCAGTACGATAATGAAAAAAAGTGAGCAAAGCTAATATCACCAACAATGAAGAGAATAAGTCGATGGAGGTTGCCAGCATGAGTGGAAGCATAGATAAGTAATTCCATAACTTATGGCTGAGCGTGAGCAGTAGTATCCCTAATAATAATAGTATTAATAACCCCGAGTAAGCTGAAATAGTGGTGAATGAGAAGATAAATACCGCGGAAGAAATTAATAAAGCCAAAAATAAAAAAGTAAAGTGTTCCGAGATGCCTAATCGCTGGGCCACGTTTAGGATTAGAAATACGAAGAGAAGAGCTAGGATTATGGGCAGTAAAGCAAGAATGCCCATAGGTAAAACTGAATCCAGCCGGTTTAACGGGAGGTAATAATAATTTTTCCAGCTGATTTGTTGCGCTTCCGAAAGATGATAATAACTCTCCGGCCCTTTAAGCAGGGGCTGGTTTTGCCAGAGGTTAGATAGGAAAGGGATTCCTAATACCAGCAAGGTTAGGCATAGAAGATAAAGATATTTGTGTTTTACCAGATGATTGAGAACTTCATCGTATTCTACTTTATCAAATAACTGTTCGTATTTTCTCAGGTGATGTTTCAGGCTATCTTTAATTGTACTTTTGGAAGTTTCTGCTGACAGTTCAAGTGCCACTTTATTCTTTTCTTTTTCTTGGGTCATTTTAGATTCCTTCCGGTGCAGTTTCTGAGGAGATTAGAGTACAGCTGATATGGTAGATTTTCGTTTCTTCTTTGTATTCCTTCTGGAAACAGCCTTCTCCTAAGTAATTAAATCCATGTAGATCATATTTTAGTTGGGCGGCAGGGGTCAATACCATAAATTGTATGTTATATTTGTCGAATATGCTTAAAGCTTGAGTCTGAAATTTAGTGGTGTAAGCGTTGTTTAAATCGTTGAATCTGGTTTCGATGTTGTCAATTAAAGTAAATTGGGTGTCCATGAAATTGCGGCGCTGGGAGTAATAGGTTACTAAATGCCCTTCCTCAAGGGTGGAGAGTACTCCAACATCTTTTGGAGTGTTGTCTTTGAGCCATTTGAATGCAGTTATCTCTTTAGTTGAAGGGGTGCTTTGGTTTAAAGCAGTGCCCAAAGTAAGGGGAATGATGGTAATGGTAAGCAGAATCAACACTACCGGAAGCAGATATCTTTTTAATGAGGCCAGTTTTGTTTTTTCTATGTACATGGCCAAGTCTTGATAAAATAAGGCGAATAGTATGGCTAAGGTTATTCCAAAGAAAGAGAGGGAGAGATTGAAGCGCAATAATCGGAACCAGGCTAAGATAGTAGTAGCTATTACTAAACTAATCAATAGAAACATTTTTCTACTTTTTACTTGGAATAAAGATTGATATACCACCCATATCCCAGTGAGGAAAGGTATTACGCTCACTAATACGATGGCATTCGGTATAGACAAGTGCGGAAAGTATTCTAAAATTATCTTTGGAGGGATATTTTGCCAGATGAAGCTTATGCCCGAGGAGATGAGCACTTTTTTGAAGAACAGGAATTGGAGCCAGATGAACATGAATAATGAAAATAACATCACTTCTTTCTCTTCTGGCTTAATCTGCCGCTCTTCCAGGAAGGATAAGAGCAGGTAGATGCCGAAGCCCATGATTATTAATGATGCGGCAGAACTGGTGAGGGAGAGGAGTATGAACGAAGTTAGATAGAGGTAAAGATATTTTTTTTCGGAGAGGTTAAGATAACAATAGATAGTAAAGAAGATTAACGGAAGGAATAATGTTTCAGGGACAAAGTTGTTGGGAGTAGCTAGTACTGGTAAGAAGCCGGCGATGAAAGCAGAGATTAATGAAGAGGTATCGTGATTGGTTATTTTCTTGCTGATGAGATAAACGATAATTGTTAATAGTGCCATTAATATGTTGGGTATGAGTTTAGCGGCTAGTTCTAATGGTAATATTAAGTTAAAGAAAGCCATGAAATAATGAAAGAAAGGCAGGAAAACGAGATCTCTGCCCCCATAAGATAAAGTATCATGATATAATGGCAGTCCGGTTTCGGTTATCTGCTGCACTTGCCGCAGGTTAAAGTAGGATTCATAGGTGAAGTTAGGGATAAGAAAAGCGAGGAGCAACCTTACGGTTAGAGTTAATAAGAATATTCCAATGAGCCAGTACTGAGTCCTTTTTTTCATAGGATAATAGAGTTAATCGGCTGGATTTTATAAATATAAGGGTGAGGTTTGTGCTGTTTTTAATGGTGAGGAAGAAATTAAATCTTAATTAACCCCTAAACACCAGATGGTCTATGGTCTTATGTTCATTACCTCTTCGATATTCAAAAGCTACAGTTTCTAGATCTTTTGCTCCGTTTGATTTCTTGATTACAACTGAAAAATTACCTGCTTTTTCTATCTGCTCCAGCTTATCGAATAATATTCCTGGCTCTAACATCTTTAAAGTGCAGGATGAACTGAAATCTACTTTTTCGAACGTGTCTTGTTCTGCGGTAAGCCAGCTTCCATCTGGGTTGGAAACTTTTAGGCTAGTTCTAATACCATCTACCGGCACTACCGTATATGGTGTTTCAAAGAAGTGTTTGTAGCTTTTAGGGACGTCCTCAAATTTCTCAGCTCTTACGGGCACTACTTTTGACCGGATAAACTGTTCTAATTCATCTACAAACTCGTTGCTGGTGTAAATGGTTTCATTAAACACGTAAAACAAGTCTGAGTCCAGTTTTCTTAATTGGAACACCTGGATTTCAGGGCTATATTCTGGCCGCGCCTGTAAGTCTACAATCTCAGAAGTAACTTTTTGCAGGTCAATCTTTCTGGCAGCAAACTCTTCGGTATAAGATTCAAATTCGGTTCTGAGTTGAGAGCTTTCCAATCCGGTTATTCTTGTAAGTGCGTATTTTTCCATGTTGTTAGATGGGCTTTTTACTGTCTTATAAGCTTATATTTACTAGAATAGTTACGATACTGCGAGGCGTATAGCGGTGAAGAGTAATTTTTAGTGGCGTTCAATCAAGCGAACACGGGGAGTAACTTAAAGAGTATCAAAGGTGGCTTTATTTCCGAAAGATTTATTAAATTATACCTTTAGTTATTGTCTCTTAAGAGGTGGGAGTTACCATGAAAACAATTCAGATGTTATTTTTCATAACAGTCGTTATTGTGATTTATGGCTGTGCACCACAGACTTTAGAAGGGCTCGATTCACCTTCAAAAATAGCCTCGCCACCCTTAAATCCAGAAACAACCTCCGGCGATTTCCTGACTTATGAGAATTTTGATTATGGGGTTAAGATTGGCTATCCCTCTGATTGGGAGCAGAAAGAAACTGAAGCGGTGATTATTGCATTTGTGCCGCCAAAAACCAACGCGTCTGACACTTTTCAGGAGAATCTCGGTTTGACCATGAATGATTTGGCTGGGCAGGGCTTGACATTACAAAAATATAATGAGATTGTTATTGAGCAATTGAAACAAACATTCTCAGATATAAATATTATCGAATCGGGCTCAACCGTATTGTCTAAGAATCCAGCGCATAGGGTGGTATTTACAGCATCCAATTTGAAATTCATGCAGGTTTGGACAATTAAAAATGATTTAGCGTATGTGTGGAGTTATGCTGCAGCAGAAAACTCATATTCAGATTACCTTAACAATATACAAAAAATGCTTGATTCTTTTGAGATAACAAGAAATATTATGGCGCAGGCTGAAGATAAAGTAACAGAAGCCAAGGCAGAGAAGGAAACAGAAGAGGAAAAAATAGGAGAAACAGCACCGATTCATTTAGCCAATTCACCATTTGTAGGAAGTTGGAGAGTATATTCTGATAGAATATTCTACGGCCTCGGCGGCGCAGGAGCGCTTGGTATCCCAATCACCAGAAATTTAGAGCTTTTTAAAGATGGGGCCTGGAAATTTGGCGACTCAAAAGGCACATGGGCTATAACTGAAATAACCAGTGAAGACTGGAGCAGATGGGATATTAATCCTTATGGGCCAACAAGAAAAATCGTGTTGGATAAGTGGAATAATGCCGTTGCTGATGGGCCAATTGAAGAAGATAATAGCCAGATAGACTTTATCTGGGTAATATACAGTATTGAGCCTCCGCTGGTGCAGAACGCGGGGACAGTTTGGCTAAAGTTTGGGCCTTAAATAAATTATTGAAAGGGGGTGTTTCATAATGAAGAAAAATTTTCCGATAATCATTGTTGAAATACTTCTAGTCCTATTTATTAGTGGTTGTGCGCAGAAGCTTTCTGAGGATAATTCCGGCGATTTTACCTCCTTCAAAAACGACTTTTACACCATCGATTACCCTTCCAGCTGGGAAGTGGAGGAGCATGAGGCTTTTGTTTACTTTAGGCCGCTGCTGGTGGGTGATGATGCTGAAACTCAGGGAAACGTCGTCATTTATGTCGCGCCAGCAGAATCTGAAACCCAGACAATTACTGAGTTTTTTCAAGCGTCTGTAAGAGTATTAGTTGAGACCGCATATCCTGAATTTACATTTATTGAATACAAAGAGGAAAAGCTTTCTTCTACTCCCGCTTACAGGATTGTTTATGCCAAAGGTAAAGGCTCTGAAATAATACAATATTTGCAGGTTTTTACACTTAAAAAGGGCAATACCTATGTCATAACTTATGCTGCCCCTCCAGAAACCTACAAAAAAGATGTGAGTAATATTGAAAAAATAATCCGTTCCTTTAGGATAAAATGACTTCAAAAAATAAACTCGAACTTTTGGGTATGATTACATTAAATTTTATGCTTCTTTTCGCAGCCAATGCTTATGCAGCGGCTACATTGACCGTCGAAGCGCAGGGCGATGGTTATGTTGATTCTTACCCTTCAGGAATCCTCTGTGGCGCAGCCTGCGTTGAAACATATGACACCGGCATTGCGATTACATTGACTGCGCATTTAAATGAAGGGGCAACATTCTCCGGATGGACTGGTTGTGATCAACCGAGCGGAACAACCTGCACTATGAATTTGGATTCTGACAAGACGGTTACTGCCACATTTTCCGGTGAAGTGAAATCTGATTATAATCTGCGCGTCTACAGGACAGGAGGCTTGGGGGTTGTTCAATCAGACCCTTTTGGGATTTACTGCGGTTCAATCTGCTCTTATGACGAGGCGAAGTTTGAAGCCGGTTCAACCGTCATAGTGACTGCTTCTGCCCAGAGTGGTTACATGTTTAACGGCTGGAGCGGCGACTGCTCTGGAACTTCACCAACTTGTACAGTCACGATGGGCAGCTCGAAAACGGTTACGGCCTCATTTAGAAGCGGGACTTCTTCTGATGGCAGTGCCACAGCAACTCCATCTTTAACCATACAAAAAAAAGGGGAAGGGACTGTAAAAAGCGGCGATAAGAAAATAAACTGCGGAACTTCTTGTTCGTCCGCCTATAATCCGGGTGACTCAGTTACTCTTACTGCAACAACATTAGTTGCCGGAACAACGTTCTTAGGGTGGAGCGGTGCATGTTCTGGTGCAAAAAATACCTGCATCGTTACTATTGATGCTGCAAAAACTGTTACTGCTAATTTCGGCGCTCTAACTTTTCCGCTTACAGTAAGTGTGACGGGAATAAGCGGAGGAACCGGCTCAATAGCTGACTCCAAATATATTAACTGCAGCATAGGAACCTGCTCTGCAAATATTTCATTTGGTACTTCAGTAACTCTTTCTCCCTCCGCCGGAACGTATTCATATTTCTCGGGATTTGGCGGCTCCTGCTCAGGAAACTCCTGCACTGTTGTAATTAATTCTGACAAAAAAGTCAGCGCCTCGTTTACTATCCTGAGCTATGCGCTTGCAGTTGCAAAATCTGGAACTGGTGTCGGAGAAGTTGCATCTTCGGACAATATAATCAACTGCGGCACATCCTGCACCTCAAAATATAATCATGGCTCATCGATAACTTTGACTGCCAACCCCGATGCTATCTCAACTTTTACTGGATGGGGTGGGGGCGGCTGTACTGGCATCGGCAGCTGCACTGTAACTATGGACTCTGCAAAAACCATTACTGCAGCTTTTTCTAGGATATATAGGGCGACGGTTGAAAAGAAAGGAGAGGAAACCGGAATCGTAAAATCAGCCGATGGTACAATAAACTGCGGCAATGTTTGTACTGCAACTTTACTTGAAGGTACTGAAGTCGCTCTTGAGGCCAGCCAATCGGGAATTTTTATTCCGGACGGATTTGAAGGGCCGTGCAATTGCACGGCCCTGCAACAATCATGGCAAAGACCGGATTTGCACTCTCACCATGAATTATGATAAAAAAGTTGTTGCTAAATTCGTGCCACTAACTCAGGAAATAACTGTTGCAAAAACCGGGAAAGGAAAGGTTGAATCAACGGATGCACAAAAGCAAATAGATTGCGGTGCAAAATGCTCTGCCAAATTCAGGGAAGGAAGCATAATCGCTTTTAAGGCGACTCCTGACAAAGGCTCAAGGTTTTCCCAATGGAATGGTGGATGCTCGGGGCGCAAGTCAACCTGTGATTATGTAGTCAAAGTTGCCGAAGAGGGAAAAACTAAAAACATTGGTGCAGTTTTTGAGGAAGCGCCGGTTTTAACGGTCGTCAATAAGTATGGTAATGTGATAACCAGCAGTGTTTCACAGTTTGAACTTGACAGTCAAGGCGAGGCTGCTGCAGATATTGCTAAAGAAAAAATAAGTTGTGGCGAGAAGTCATCAAAACAAAACCGGCAAACTGACTGCTCTATAGAATATAAAGCATCTGGATTTTTTGTTCGACTCTCGCTTAAGCCTAATTCCGGTGGTGCAAAATGGATCGGTTGCAGCAATCCTCTTGTCACTGATACTTGTGACGTATATATTGACCGGAGCAAGACGGTAGAAGTTACTATGGTTCCTGACGGAGAGAGAGAATTGGTAAAACAGGCAATTTGGGAATTATATGGAATGAAAAATCCATCCTTGGACTCCTATATTACAACTGAAAACAACCCCCCATTTAAGCGGACGCTTGAGGATTTGCAGGCTGGGAAAATGGGGCATACTATTATTGAGATTGAGGGGTGGATTGCTCAGAATGGGCAATGGTATCTTAATGAGGGGGGAATAAACAGAATAACTGATGAATGGGAAAAGGGAACTGCAAAGCAGGTATTGCTTGAAGTATTTGCAGCAGAAATTGCGGGGTATCCAACTCTTGTAGATTCCCTTACAGACGAAAGCCAGAAACCATTTCAGACAGCATTAGTTGATCTAAAAGCTGGCAGAGATGAAGGCGAAGGAAAAGAGGGATTAAAAAAATGGATAAGTCAGCCGCAGAACAGACAGTGGTATTTGGATGCAACTGGGATAAGTACACAGATAACCGCTATTGAGCAAGCAAAGCTGGAGGAGGAAAAAAGCGCCAAAGCGCCGAGTATCACTAGCATCTCTCCTGACAACGGAAAAATCGGCGGTCGACCTTTAATTGTTGGAAAATTTTATGATGTCCAGCTTGTTACCCTTAATGATAATCCTGTTTCTTATACTGTAGATTTCCAAAAGAGCAGCATAACCATCAATAATATCCGGTGGGGCACTGACCCTTACGGTGTAGAAGTTAATGTGCCGGGAATAGTTAAAGTGTATACAAATTGGGGAACGGCTACTTCAAAACTAATTTCGCCTTCCGGACCAATCTATAAGAATGCTGTTGGAAAAGAAGAGGGATGTTTTCCTGGGGTGGGCAGCGGCTGTGATGGAGGAGGGGCTGCTGTACAGGCAATTTTAAGAGGAATGTTTGGAAAGCCAATTGGGTGTGATGTACAAAACGATGGTTCACTGGTGTGCTCTATTGCAGCCGGAAGCATAGAGCATGACAACTGCTGTGTCCGTTTTCCAAATGGGAAATGGTGCGGCGGTCCAGGACTCGACGGTGAAGGCGGGCAAGATGCATGGGAACTTAACCATGACGGCCATTGTTCCTATGAATGGGATCACGCATTCTGGGATGTGATGGGGGGAAATGGGTGGAATCAGCGCTATGAGCGAGGCCAGAAATTTGACTTAACACCATCTGGCGGAAGCAGAAACAATGTGTATGTCCTGGGAGAAGCTGTAAGCAGCCTGTCCTACTGCGCTCCAAGCGGTCACGTGATGCGTGAAGCTGATGATGCACCTTTCTGCTGTTCTAAGAAGATTAAGTATCCTGGTTGGTTTGGGTGGGGTAGCGATAAGCCCAGATGTGTATAAGAGTATTTTTTTCTTCTTTGGAATAAAACCTTCCCTAGTTCGTTTCGTTTTATCGTAGTTTAGAACTGTCCCCACCCTACCTTTTAGCTACTAAGTTATTGGACATAACCAGCGTTATGCCTAAGTCTTCAGTTTATCACTCAATAACCACTTTAAACAACAAATCTGAAGCTCATCCACCAATTAATCTCCTCTACCCCAGAAATGTTTATAATTCCGAGCCTACTTAGCTAGATAAATGACCCCTGAACCACCCAAGACCCCTGAAGAATTAACTTTTGATGATTATGTTAAAATTGGAATTATTTATTCTGGGCTTCCTGAAGCAGGGGTCAGAGAGAGAGCTCAAGAAACACAGAGAGAGTACCATTTTAAGACTTTAGAGTTGGGCTTAGGAAAATATTTACGAGGGCTGGGAGTTGCTCTCAAAAGTGATGGGGTACATTTTTATTCTCAAGAAATACTTCAATTAGGAAGAAAAATCTCCCCTCTGGAATTAGAAGCGTTGAGGTTGCGGGATAAAGTTAAAGCTTCTGGACAGAGCGGGATAGAAATTTATATTGAAGGTTTAGAATAAGAGTTCTTTTCTTAACTTCTCCACTCTCATAATCTTTATATCCTACCCCCTTATTCTCAATCCATGCCTAAACTCTCTACCGGAATTACTTTTTTAGACTTATTGCTTAACGGCGGCTATGATGAAGATATCGTCACCACTATCTACGGCCCTTCAGGCAGCGGCAAGACCAACTTCTGTTTAATTGCGGCAGTTAAAGTGGCAGAATCAGGAAAGAAAGTTCTATTTTTAGACACCGAAGGGGGTATAGCTGTAGATAGAATCAAACAAATTTCTTCTGATTTTAATTACATCCTACCTAAGATGATTTTCTTCAGCCCGACGAATTTTGAAGAGCAGAAAGAAGTGTTTGAAACTATTCGCTCACTAGCTACCGAACAAGTTGGACTCATTGTAGTTGATTCTATCTCCATGTTATATCGCTTAGAATTGGGCAAGAATGAAGAAGTGTATGATGTGAATGCGGCTTTAGGCAGACAGTTGGCGTTTCTGGTAGAGATAGCAAGAAGAAGAAAGATTCCTGTGCTTCTAACTACACAAGTTTATTCTGACTTTGATAATCGGGATCAAGTTAAATTAGTCGGCGGAGATTTGTTGAAGTATGGTTCTAAGTGTTTAATTGAATTAGTGAGGTTAGCTAATGCTCGAGGAATAATTCTAAGAAAGCATCGCTCCTTGCCGGAAGGATTGGAAGCGAAGTTTAAGATTGTGGAGAAAGGAATTGAGGAAGTGAAGTAACTTTAAAGAAAATATTATAAACTTCCCTTAATTTCTATCATAATGATGCAAGCAGTTGACCATTCTATTCCGCTTTATCGTGAATCGCTGTATGCATTTCGTTCCATCGCTACGGATAAAAGAGACCTGTGCGTTTATCTGAAGCAAGTTAAAGATCATGACAAAGATACTTTTCTCCATTGTGTCAGAGTTGGTATTCTGAGCTTGGACTTGGGAGTGGAGAATGATATCAATTTTGGGTTGCTACAAGTATTGGGATATTCTGGATTTCTGCATGATGTGGGAAAGAAAGATATTCCCTTGCGGATATTGGCTAAAGATGGGCCTCTGGAAGGATTAGAGAGATTATTGATTAAAGCCCATCCCCGGCTGGGATTTTTATTTGCTCAAGAAGAAGAGATGACTACGGTAAGAAAAATAATCGTAGCGCATCATGAATACAAGATTAGTCCTTATCCGCGTAGTGGGAAAGATAGAAGAGCAGTTCCAAGAAATTCACCTGAACGAAGAAGCCATAATCTTGTATTGGACCAATTAGCGCAGATGGTGGCGGCAGCTGATATTTATGATGCATTAAAGCATAGCCGTTCTTACAAAAGCGCTTTGCCTCTGTTGGAAGTGGAGAGGATCATGAGAGAGCAGTATAAAGGTGATGTAAAGTATGTAGAGCAGTTGATAGGAAGAAATTAAAGCAACCTTTAAAAATAAGCCTCAATTCTAGGTTAAAATAGCCGACGCTTATCTTTGAGTTGGAAGAAAGCAGGGCTGCCTGAGGCAAAAGAAAAGGCAGACAAGAAGTAAAATTCTTGTTTGTAAACCTGATTAATGGGATTGAGCAAAGCGAATATCCCCTCAATAGGCGTGCGCCAAGCGCAATTGGCAGGCAAAAGAAATGGCAGACAAGGAGTAATTCTTGTTTGTATTCAATATTTTTACTCAGAATAAAATAATGAGGTAACCCAAAAATGTCAGAACAAGAAATGTTATTAATCGAATCCAATGAGTACCTTAAGTCAGGTATCCATATCGGAACTAAATTTAAGACTAAATATATGGCTGATTTCATCTATAAAACCAGGCCAGACGGGTTAAGTGTTCTTAATTTGAAGAAGATTGATGAAAGAGTGGGGTTAGCTGCTAATCTGTTGTCTCAGTACGCTCCTGAAGATATCTTAATCATCAGTCGAAGAGAGAATGGCTGGAAAGCATTGAAGATTTTAACCCGGCTTACTGGAATTAGAGTTATTACCGGAAGATATCCGCCAGGAATTTTGACTAATACTGGTTTAGAAACATTCACTGAGCCGAAGCTCTTGATGGTGTGCGACCCTTGGCCGGATAAAAATGCAGTTGATGATGCGAATAGAGTAGGAATTCCAGTGATTGCGTTGTGCGATACTAATAACCAGCCGAATAATGTAGATTTGGTTATTCCCTGCAACAACAAAGGTAAGAAGTCTGTAGGATTGATATTTTACCTGATAACTCGTGAGTTCATGCGCAAGAAAGGCATGCTGGCTACTAACGAAGAATTGCCGGAGAAACTCGAGGATTTCATGGAGGAGTAAACTATGAACATCGCACGATTAAACTACCAAACTTCAGACGGAACAACTTACTTAAAATATCTTCATGAACTAGGCCTTCACAGATTAATCACACCCAGCCAAGACCGGAATTTAACTCCATATGGCTTGCAGGCAGTAAAAGATAATGGTTTAACTAGCTCTTTAGATATTGGAAAGTTGGTTAGAGCAGTACAAGTTCTTCGGCAGGGACGTCCAGACTTAAGCGAACTGGATGCGTTTGTTTGTGAAGCAGCCGATTGTGCTCATGCTTTAAGTCCTGATGCGGAAAAACAGGCTGTTGATGTCTATGAATGCAAGCGGCTGTTCCCGCGCAAAGGCACTTTTGTTTTAGCAGGTATTTATGTTCTGAGAGAAGCTACGAAACAAAGATTGCTTGAGGTAAATCCGGCTGGCTCTCCAAACGACCAGTGTTATGTAAAGTATGTTTGAAGAAGATAATTGCCTTTTTCACACTGTTACGTTTTTCTCGCCAAAAACTATTTAAGGTTATATCAACTCTGTAATTAAAATGGTAAAATGCAAAGAGACATTAAAATTGCACCAACTCCCTAAAGATACCTTTGGCATGCTTAAAAGAAAGTGGAATAAGAGTACACAACAGATTAAAGATGAGATTAGAGCAGAATTATACTCTGAATAAAAGAAAAAGGGAGTGAAGTTTCTTACAGGGGATAAAGAATTTGAAAAGATTGAAAACGTGGAATTTGTAAAATAATCTTACTTTCATTCTCTCCCTTTAATTCACAACTTTTAAAAACTGTTTTTGGTTAAATCGAAGATTAGATGAAAAAAGTAGTGACTATTGGCGGCGGTACCGGAAACTTCGTAGTTTTAAGCGGATTGAAGAGCTATGATGTAGACTTAAGCGCAATCGTATCCATGGCTGATGATGGAGGCTCTACCGGAGTTCTGAGGGATGAATTAGGTGTGCTTCCTCCAGGAGATGTGCGGCAATGCCTAATCGCCCTTTCCGATTCCAGTCGATTGATGCGAAGCTTGATGAATTATCGTTTTGATACCGGCCGTTTGTGCGGGCATAGTTTTGGGAATATTTTTCTGTCAGCGCTGGAAAAAACCACTGGCAGTTTTGAAAAGGCAGTAGAAGAAGTGGGTAAGGTTCTTTCTATCAAAGGAAAAGTTATTCCCGTAACCACACATCAAGTAAAATTGAAGATGCTGCTAAAAAATGGAAAGTTATTAGAAGGAGAAAAAGATATCCATTCTTCTACCGAGATTTGCAAAGGGTTTGATAACTTATACTTGGAGCCGTTTCCAAAAGCAAATCAGCGGGCAATTGATGAAATAATGAATGCTGATTTAATTGTATTTAGTCCAGGAGGGATTTACACTAGCTTGATTCCTAATTTGCTGGTGGAAGGAATCCCTAAAGCATTGCGGGAAACTAAAGCTAAGAAATTATTGGTGGTAAACCTGGTAAACAAACATGGCCAAACCCCTTTATTTAAAGCGGGAGATTACCTGCGCGAGATACAAAAGTATATAGGTAAAGATATCTTTGATTTCATTATCGTAAATTCCGGCAAAGCTCCTAAAGAATTAGTGGATAAATACGCGGCAGAGGGAAGCGTAGTAGAAAATGATTTAATTAAAGATGCTCGGGTAACTTTCACAGATGTATTAAGCAATGAATTAAAAGAAGTGCAGAAAGGTGATTTATTAGTACGCAATTTAATTCGTCATGATCCTCAGAAATTGGCTAAAGTGATAATGGAGAAGGTAAATGAGCTCTAGTTCAATATTGATTTTTGATCTGGACGATACGTTATACCAAAAGCATGGGGTAGTGAATGATGATTTTTCAGGCATAGAAGATATTCAGCCCTATGCGGGGGCGTATGATTTCCTGCGCAAGACTTCCTGTAAGAAAATATTAGTTACTAAAGGTAATCCTACGATGCAGGTGAAGAAGCTAGAGATTTTAGGCATCAAAGATTTTTTTGAAGAAGTGCTTATTTGTTCTACTGACGAGGAAAAGAAAGGAGTGTTTAAACAGTTGAAAGAGAAGTTTCCGCAAAGCGAGTTCTGGGTTATCGGAGATCGGATTGATTCAGAAATCCGTTTTGGGAATGAATTAGGAATGAAGACAGTATTGCTGCGGAAAGGGAAATATGCTGAGCTGATGCCTCAAGAACCGATTGAAGCTCCAACGTATGCCATTAAAGAGTTTTCTGAATTGAATGAGGTACTGTGCAAAGAATGCAAGCTGTTATTTTAGCTGCCGGAAAAGGAACGCGGATGAACTGCGCAGAGCAGAATAGCAAACCTAAAGTGATGTATCATCTTAATGGCATCCCCATGGTTAAATATGGCGTGGATGCTCTTAGAACGGCGGGCATTAATGATATTATCTTAGTGGTTGGTTATAAGAAAGAGCAGGTGCAGGATTTTTTTGGAGATACAGTTAGGTATGCCATTCAAGAAGAACAGTTGGGAACAGGGCATGCAGTGATGATGGCCAGGCCGCTTCTCGATGTCAGCGACGGAATTTTAGTGTGCTGTGGGGATATGCCTTTGTTTAAGCAGGAGACGATTAAGCATTTGATTGAGGTTTATCATTCCCAGAAACCAATGATTGCGCTTCTTTCAGCTGTTTTTACTGAGCCTTTTGGATACGGCAGGATTGTGCGCTCTTCAACTAATGAAGTTAGTTCTATTGTGGAGCAGAAAGATTGTTCTCCTAAACAGCAGGGGATTAAGGAATGCAATACTGGTTTTTATATTTTCAATGGGGAATGGCTGAGGCGTAATCTGTCCGGGCTGCACACCAATAATTCGCAGAAAGAATATTATTTGACTGATTTAGTTGGATTAGCTGTAAGTCAGGGGCAGAAAGTAGTTGCAGTTCCAGTAGCTGATGAAAGCGAAGCTTTAGGCATCAATACGCCGGAGCAGTTAAGAATGGCAGAGAAGATGGTTAAGGAACGTTAAAGCAAACAAAAGCTATAAAAACTATCTTTCTTTTCTAACTACAAAAGAGGTGCCCTATGAAATTTAAAGTTCATGATATGAATATCGCTACTGGCGGTGCGCATATTGCAGTACTGCATAAAAAAGATGCCCGCCATATTGATTCCCGCTCCGGAGACAGGATTCTGGTTAAGCATGGGAAACATGAATTAGTATGTATCTTAGACATTGCTGAAAGCAAAAAAGAAGTTTCTGAAGGCCATATTGGGCTGTTTGAAGAGGTATTGGACAAGCTGAACCTACGTCACGGAGCTATCGTTGAAGTTAAGTTTTCCGGCAAGCCTGAATCGGTGGATCATATTCGTAATAAACTGTATGGAAAGCATCTAAGTTATGATGAATTATTTCATATTGCTGATGATATTACTAATGACCGCTTAACCGATATTGAGAAAACTTATTTTGTTTCAGCTTGCTTTGCTCATGGGTTAAGCCATCGGGAAATTGTAGACTTGACTAAAGCGATGGTAAATACGGGGGACAAACTAAAATTTAGTAATATTACCTTAGACAAACATTGCATCGGAGGAATTCCCGGAAATAGAACTACTATGATAGTCATTCCTATTATTGCTGCTGCTGGATTTACTATTCCTAAAACTTCCAGCCGGGCTATTACTTCTCCAGCAGGAACTGCGGATACAATGGAATGTTTAGCCAAAGTGGAATTGCCCGCATCGAAAATCAAGCGGATAATTAAGAAAATCGGTGCCTGTATTGTTCACGGAGGTTCGATGAATCTTGCTCCTGCGGATGATAAAATTATTGAAGTGGAACATCCTCTTTCTATCGATGCGGAAGGGCAGTTATTAGCATCAGTTATGGCCAAGAAGTATTCAGTTTCATCTACACATGTGTTGATAGACGTGCCCATGGGCAAAAGCACTAAAGCTAAGACCTTGAAAGATGCTGCTCATCTTAAGAAAATGTTTGAGATGGTAGGAAAGAGTTTGGGGATGAAAGTAAAAGTAATCGTTACCGATGGCTCTCACCCCATCGGCAGGGGAATTGGGCCGTTGTTTGAAGCAGAAGATGTGATGTCTGTGCTAAAAAATGAGCATGATGCTCCTCAAGATTTGCGGAAGAAAGCTCTGTTTATGGCTGGAACTTTGTTGGAGATGACTGGGAGGTACAAAAAAGGAGAAGGTGAGAAAGCCGCTACGCAATTATTAGAATCGGGAAAAGCGTGGGTGAAAATGAATGAAATTATTGACGCTCAGGGAAGGATGAAGAAGCCGGTTAAAGGGAAATTCACTCATCAGGTATTCAGCGATAAAGCGGGAAAAATTATGGCAGTAGATAATGATAAAGTGGCCAAAATCGCCAGAATTTCCGGTAATCCGGAAGATAAAGGCGCAGGAATCATTCTCAATAAAAACGTAGGAGATATGGTGAAGAAAGGAGAGTTGTTGTATATTGTCTACGCTTATAGTAAAGTTAAGTTAGATTTGGCCGTTGATTACATCAATCATGACTGCGGGTATGGGGTGGAGAAGTGTTGAGTTACAGATTTGTTTCTTTGGTGTAAACATAATCAACTATCTGTTCGTATCTCTCTATGGATACTCCTTGCTGTAAGGCATATTCTCTTATTGCTACATTGACATATCTGGCTGAATCCCGCAAGCCTTCCACATAAGGCCCAATTTTACTCGCAACATAATCATCGTCTTTACCTAAGTCATGTGTACATAAATGTTGTAAACGTGATGTAAATCCCCGAATCGCTTTTAACCCTAAAGCCGTCTTAGCTACTAGTATCTCTTCCGAGGATAGGTTTTCTCCATCCGGAAGTACAATTTCTAAATCTGTATTTCTTTCTGCCAGGTGTGTTTATTAACTCTAATTCTGCTCTTTCACTTTCTGGGTATACTTCTCCGCCAGAATAGGCATTACCGTCTCGCTAAGCGGATAGCTCTCGGTATTACGGACGATGATAACCGAGCCCAAAGGCTTAGAAGGAACATGCTGGACCAGGGCCTCTTCCAGAGAAGGAGAGCCATATTCTGAAGTAGGCTGAAAGGTTATGGTCTGAGTATTTTTACAGCAGGGGCAAGTGTTCTGGAAATATTTGAATACGAAAGCTCCCCGGTCTCGCATAGTGGTAAGAAATACAAAATAGCCTTGCCCAAGAATGGTGCGTTCCCCGTCCAGGATTTCGTTGGGAAGGACTTCCATTTGGATGTGCTGGGAGATGCTATCTCGCATATAAACAAATCTTTGTGCCCGCTCTTCCAGGCTTTCCGCAGCGGCCTGAAAAGATTCCTGCGCTTTGTCCAGCTTGGAAAAAGGGATTACAAACATGAAAAGATATCGGTCTAAATTGTGCACCAGCCCTATCTCTCCGGCATTAGTTTGGATTGCCCTGAAATGTTTTCTTCTAATTTCTGCACAAGTCTGCCGAAATTTTTGGCTTATGGTTACGGCATCGTCCTGAAGCTCTCTAGCAAGATTTTGGTAAGGTTCTACCGCAAATCTGCTGATAGCTGTATCCAATAAATTAGAAATCTCTGTGGATAATTCTCTAAATTCATCTAAAGTATGAACTAATCGGTTTTGGTGCAGCCTGCTTAACAGGTTTAAATAATCTTGGAGGGGTTTTGTGTGCATAGATTACTACACTAGAGTAGTCTTTAAAAGCTTTTCGGGTGGAAATTAGTCAAAATTTAATAGCATGAAAACACTTTAACTTTTCCCACAGATATTTAAGAGTTCACTATCGAGAATAATTTTTCCATTCGTTCTACAAATCTGTTCGCCGCACTTAGTGCTTCTCCAGCTTCTTCTTTTGTAACGTAGAAATCAGTGCCGTATTGGTCATCATGACGCAATCCACGGTAATGATCAAGCAACAGAACCCATTCTTCCTCCAACTGTTTTTTCTTAACATAATTCTCTTCGAGAAATCTTGCTATACAGTAATGGCTCTTCTCCCGAAAACCATCCCGAAATAGAATAGACCGAGAAGCATGAAACATGGCAAGATACGATGAAATTGCTGAAGAGTTGAGTGCTCCGGCATTTAGGTTCTTTTCCGCTTCATTAAGCCATTTGTAAGCGGTCTTTAAACTATTTTCTGCCTCCTTTCTGGATATAGGAATCTTGCGCAATAGCCCATCTTCCAAGCATTCTTTATAGGTTTTCAAGTTTTTCACCGTAGATTGTTATTGAACTGAAGATTAATGAATGATAAAATAAAGGGTTTTCTTCTTTTATTAAATTAAATTTATCTTTATTCAGGAATAATGGTTTTACTTTTGGACATATTTTCTTTAATTCTTGACTGAGAGAGGCTAAGTTCTGGCTTTTGTTGATAAATACATAAATATCTAGATCAGATTCTTCAGTATCTTCTCCTTTTGCTGCACTTCCATAGATTCCTACCGATAATGTTTCGGGGTACTTCTTAAACATTTTTGGAGGGATTATCTGTAGGTTCAAAAATATCTTTAAAGCTTTTGTATTTGGGTGAGAATGATTTATCTTACAATTCTTGGTAATACTTTCTTTTTTGAGAAGTGCGAGATATTTTGATATCAATCCTTTGCTTATTTTTAATTTTCGAGAAATATTACTAACACTCAATTTTTCCTTTTTGTAAATTACTTCCTGTAGAAGCTTTATCCTCTCTGTTGAAGATAATAATTTGTGCATAACTTGAGAAAACGTTCACAATTTATAAACATTTTGTTCATGATTTGTGAACAGTTACCTCTCCCCTGTGCTTCCAAACCCGCCAGTTCCACGCTCAGTACTATCTAACTCATCTACCTCTGTTATCTCCAGCTGGTGCACCGGCTGAATTAAGAGCTGGGCAATCTTGCTTCCTTTCTCTACTACGAATGATTTATCCGAAAGATTGTGCATCAATATCTTAACTTCTCCACGATAACCAGAATCAATCACTCCGGCCATAGTCTTAATTCCATGTTTGCTGGCGATTCCTGATTTATCCCACACCAACCCTACAAATCCGGCAGGAATAGCCATAGAGATTCCGGTAGAAATTAATTTACGTTCATTAGAATTAATTATAGCTGCCTCGTTAGAAAATAAGTCCATTCCGGCGTCATTCGGCAGAGCATACCTAGGTAAGACTGCTTCCGGATGAAGTTTTTTGATGTGAAGTGGCATTTTAATACGATAATAACAGTGTGATATTTAATGATTGTTATTCTCCTAACCCTAACTTCAATAACTCTTTCTTCAGCACTTCCCTCTGCCATTCTTTTAACGGAGATGAAGTTCCGTTGACCACACATTCAATTATCTGCTCTTCACTGGCTAGAATATGGCCGCGAAGACCAAGCTGTTTAGCGGATTCATTACGCAGTTCAGTAAATTCTTCTTTTTTCTTAGATTGTTCGGGAGTAAGTTTTTTGTAATGGGAAACACAACTTTCTCCTGGGCCAGATAGAGCTTTCTTTATAGTATCAACCCACATTTTTGCTTCTGTTCTAACTATGGGATGCACTCCATGCAAATTTCTAAATGCACTAATTTCAGTTATCGGAGAAGCTACTAATCTCATCAATATCTTGTTACCCATTATCATAAACGCCGGAAGATCTCTTCTTTTGGCCGTGGTCTCTCTTAGGCCAAATAGTGCATGAAGCAAAGCTAATTCTTTAGGGGGAAGTTTTTTTGCTCCAGACAAATCTAAGTATATTTGTGGTTCATAGGTAAAATCTAAATCATCCAACGCGGAACATTCATCTTTAAGCCAGCTTAAACGATTAAGCTTAGATAATTCTTGTTCCAATTTTAATTTTAATTTCAGCAAGTAAGCAGTATCTTTAACTGCATATTCTAACATTTGGGATGATAACGGTCTTCTGCACCAGTCTACTCTCTGGAAGCGGGAATCTTTCTTTATCCCAAAATATTCATCCAACAGGCTGCTTAATCCTAACTTTTCTTTTCCCAGCAACAATGCCGCCATCTGTGTATCAAACACATTCTTAGGATGAATGTTAAACTGATAATTTAATATGCGGAAGTCAAAGCTTACGTCGTGAAACACTTTGAGAATGTTTTTGTTTTCCAGAACTTCTTTTAACGGAGTGATATCTTTAAACTGAAGTATATCTACAATCCAATTTTTGTTTGGAGAAGATATTTGAACCAGACACAGAAAAGTTCCATAATGATGCAGGCTGTTTTCACATTCTAAATCGATGGCCAGTTCAGCATGTTGCATCAATTCTTTTTTTAATTGGCTTAATTGTTCCGGTGTTTCCACAAAAGTGAAGTTAATCATTATTACATCTTCCGGCAAAAAGTCAAGAATCCAGTATGCCCCAGCATCTCAAATTCAGGTCTTAAGATTCTTTCTTCGATTTTCCATTTGCGTTCTAACAATTCGATGGTTTCTATGATTTGAAGTTGGCTTCTCCTGGCGCTATCAATAAATTGCTGTACTTGGGTTAAGTTAGGCAGGTAGGTTACTAAAAATGCTCCGGCTTTTAACGCTTTCTCCGCATGAGGAATTACTTTCCATGGTTCAGCTAAGTCTAAAGTTATTAAGTCTAATTCAGTTTCGTCTATTCCTTTGTAGACATCATCTTGTTTTAAAGTTATGTTGGATAAGTTGAATAATTGTTTGTTTTTTTGTAATATTGCTAGGTGTTCTGGATTGATTTCATACACGGTTATTTCTTTACAAACATTAGCTAGGTGAAAGCATAATGAGCCAGAGCCTCCGCCGGCATCAACTACCTTTGAATTTTTGTTTATTCCGGTTTTGGCGATGATAGCTCCGATGTCTTTAGGCAGCATTACTTGTGGCCCTCTGACTAGATTCTCCCATAAATCGGGAAAGGTTGGATTTAATAGCAGAAACTTCTCTTTTTTGGTGCTGGTTATCATTTCTTTGTTTCCTTTGAATTCAGAAGCAGGGATAATTCCATATTGGGTGTGGAAATCTTCAGTTAAATCTTTCACTAAAAACTTCTTCCCGGTCTTTAGGTGCAGGAGTATTTTTTGGATGGTGCGCATGAGTAATATGATTCTGAGAGCTATTTTTTAATCTTTCGTGAATTTAGTCAATTTCATACAA
Organism: uncultured Methanosarcinales archaeon; assembly: GCA_964542815.1. Classification (GTDB taxonomy): domain Archaea; phylum Nanobdellota; class Nanobdellia; order Woesearchaeales; family GW2011-AR9; genus JACRPH01. The sequence continues at coordinate 35,321 of CAZIUU010000007.1, forward strand.
AAATTTTAAATAATCCAACCTCTTTTAGTATAAAATCATGGAAAATTGCCATATTATCGAAAATGAAAGAATGAGGGAAACTCTTCAGATAGTCGGAGCGGTAATCGGAGTGGTTGGAGTGATTATAGTTGTGCTTTCATTCATAATATAGTCTTAGTGTTGTTCTTTTTTGACTAGGTAACACGATAAATTTTTTTAATCAGAAATTAACATTTAATCGGGAAAAATTAAAACATTGGTAGTATAACTATATAATTAATCTTTCTCCTCATAAAAACGCCGTTCTTTCATCCCACTTGGGTGTTGATATTGTGTTGCCATCTCTGGTCTCTTGGGCGCCACATGTTCTCTATTTTGGACCACATATTCTCTAACAATAACAATATGGCTATTATTAATAGGGCTCTCTCGAGGTTGTTCTTGTCTTTCAAATCTTAACTCTAAATCCTCCAAGGGAATACGTTCTAGATTTAATTGCCTTACAATGTCATTCGGAGAAACATCTTTCCGGATTAAATCCAGAAGAGTCATAGCTTTTTCTGGTGGAACATAATACTCTCCAGGAAAAGTAGATCTTGAAACAATTCCTTTAGGTATTGGATGTGATGAATAATACAATACTTGGTAACCTTTTTGAGCTTTTTCAAACTCGTGTTCTTCTGTACACTTATGAACCGCAAAAAATTCTCTCCTAAGCACCATGATAAATTAAAATGTGATGAACTATTTAAAGATTTCCGTTTTAACAGTATCCCCGAAGAGTTTAATAAATGTTTAGGACATCCATTTTCAACTATTTTTTCTTTAGTTTAATCATCGTCCACCCCCTTTTTTTGACCAAATAACCCGTTAAAGTTAGCTAAGTCAACTGCGCCAGCACATCTTTTCTACCATGTTCATACCTACACTTTCCTATCTCACAATGCTTCAATCCCAACGATTGATACTTCCCATAACCGTCTGGGAAGATGGTAACCACTGTTCTAAATCTGTTCTCCAGCTTTTTCGCTGCTAGAAAATTCGCTCCGGAAGAAGCTCCTACACAGAAGCCGTGTTCCTGTCTGATATAATCTGCTGCAGCTTTTGCTTCTTGGCTAGAAATGCAGATAACTTCATCTATTGATTCATGCAATCTACCGTTTTCTCCCTGTGCTATCTTAGGAATAAAACCATCACCAATACCCTGAATCTCATGCTTTCCCGGCTTTCCTCCGCTCATCACTGGAGATTCGGAAGGCTCTATCGCAGCCAGATGAACGCACAAATTAATTTCCCTAAGCGCTGTTCCTACTCCGATTAAAGTTCCTCCGGTGCCTACTCCGGCAACGAAAGCATCAATAGAAGTTCGGTTGTAAGAGGTTATCTGTCGTAGAATCTCTTGTCCGGTAGTGCGATAATGACATTCTACATTCAGTGGATTGGAAAATTGGTCGGGGTTGAAATAGCCTTTCTCTTGAGCTAGTTGGTCACGGATATTTGCCGCTTCAGCAAAGCTGCCTTTTTCAGAACAGAGGATTAATTCTGCACCTAAATTTCGAATAAGTGTTTTTCTTTCTTCAGTCATGTTTTCTGGCATGACAATTGTAACTGGATACCTTTTCTGCCGGGCATAATAAGCTAGAGAAATTCCAGTATTCCCACTGGTTGCTTCGATGATACGTTGGCCTTTCTGCAGTAAGCCTCGTTTTTCGCTTTCTTCCAGAATATATACTGCTATCCTATCTTTGATGCTCCCGCAGGGATTAGTGCATTCTAATTTGGCATAGATGTTCTCTATTTTGATGAGAGGAGTGTTGCCAACGGTTATCGCTTCGATTTTAGCCATGCTTTTATTGTTAGCGGAAGATTTTTATTTAAAGGTTGTGTGAGTAGAAACGATAAATCCATTGCGCTAAATACAGAGGAAAATTTAATAAACACACCCCTATTTTAATTATTATGGCACGAAAATTCACGGTACTTATTGAACAAGACGAGGATGGGATCTATGTAGGTAAGGTTATAGAGTTAAAGGGTTGTTTAAGCCAAGGAGATACCATTGACGAGCTTCTGAAGAATATTAAAGAAGCAGTTGAACTTTGTTTGGAAGTGGAGAAAGAAGACACTTCAGAAGTAGAACTACATTCTAAGTTTGTGGGTGTCCAACAAATCGAGGTTGCCTAAAAGATGAAATTGCCTCTCCTTTCTGCGAGAGAGGTTTGCAAGTTTCTGGAGCAGGAAGGGTTCGAAGCGATTAGGCAAAAAGGCAGTCATCGTTTTTATCGCCACCAAGATGGAAGAACCACCACGGTTCCTATTCACAGCAATAAGGATATTGGTCGTGGTTTGCTGAATGCAATTTTGGACGAAATCAACCTCAGTCGGGAAGAATTCTTTCGGAAATTCAAGTAATTCCTATGGAGATAACTATGCCCAATTTCCCAAACAACAAAAAGACGTTTCTGGCAAAACTAGATAAATCCAAGAAAGGAGAGGTTAACCGAAAATCGGCTTTTGGGCTTTAGCATCCGTAATATTTATATACTTTAACTTACATATAAGTGAAATACCTATAATCAGAGTGGTTTTAATGGAAATAATAATGAGCAGGCATGCTTTGGAACAAGCTAGGGAAAGAGGTGTGTCTATCAGTGAGATAAAGAAAACTATTCAGCAAGGTGCGAAATATATTCAAGTTCCGGATAAAATTGTTTCGGAATTTATGCATGTAAAATTGGTTTATAAAAAAATAGAAGACAAATGGTTCGTAATAACCGTAATGATTAGAACATAAGGTGCCTAAAATGAAATGTCCAATATGTGAAAAAGGAGAACTCCTCCAAAAGAAAATAAAATATTCAGTGTATGGTGTGGACTTGGGTATTTTTCCGGCTCAAGTTTGCACAGAATGCCATGAAGAATGGTTTGATGAGAAGACTTCTAAAAAAATAGAAGAACTCGAAAAGAAAAAAGGGTTGTTTGGCGTTAATAAGCGAAGCAAAGTGTCTTATTCGGGGAATTCCCTTATTATCCGCATTCCAGAATCAATTGCCAGCTTTATGGATATCCAAAAAGAAGACGAATTTGTAATTCACCCGGAAGGGAAAGGAAAGCTTTGCGTGGAATTTGTTTAGATTAGAATGATAGTTTCCAAGCAAGAGATTTTGAGAATGCCTAACTTCCCAAACAACAAAAAGACGTTTCTGGCAAAACTAGATAAATCCAAGAAAGGAG
>CAZIUU010000008.1:0-26967 GCA_964542815.1 uncultured Methanosarcinales archaeon
AGTTATTGGCGTTTAAGCCGGAAATGAACGAGTTGGTGTTTGGAAAGATTAGGGACATTACTGATTTCGGTGCTTTCTTAGATTTAGGCGGAGCAGAAGGTATGGTGCATATTTCACAGAGTATGGATGATTTTGTATCATTTAGCAAAGAAAAAGTGTTACAGGGAAGAAAATCCGGGCAGTCAATTAAAGTTGGTGACAGATGCAAAGCTCGAATTATTGCGATAAGTTATAAAGATATTAATAATCCCAAAATCGGTTTGACTATGCGTCAAGAAGGGTTGGGAAAAGTAGAATGGCTAGAACAGCAATCACAGAAACCGGAAGCAAAGGAAGAAGCGGCACCTGAAGAAAAAAAAGAAAAGAAAAAAAAGAGTAAAGAGTAATTGGTGAATTAATATGGCTAAAAAGAATGCATGCAAGAAATGTAAATTGTTGTTTGAAGAAAGTACTTGTCCAGTATGCAAGTCAGACAGCACTTCCACCAGCTGGCAAGGTCGAATTTATGTTAATGATGTTAATCTGTCTATTAATGCAGAGAAGATTGGAATCAAAGTTAAAGGAGAATATGCAATTAAAGTAAGGTAAAAGGGTATTTGTTTAGCATCATTAAGAAGGTGCTAAACAAATAACGGATTAATAAATACAATAAAGTTAAACAGGTGAATTATAATGCAAATAAATATCACAGAAAAGAAAGCAAATCCGTTTCTGAAAAGAACGGAGATTAAAGGGACAGTTTCGTTTGAAGGAGTTACTCCTAGCAATGTGCAGTTAGCGGGAGCGATTGCTAAAGATGTTCATGCTAAAGAGGTTAGTTTAGTGGTGATGAAACACATCTATACTAAGTTCAGCCATCGTGAAGCTAAGATTGAAGCTTTAGTGTACGATACTTTAGAAGCGAAGAAGTTGACGGAGAAGAATACTAAACATATGAAGAAGCAGGCTGAGGAAGCGGCAAAGAAAGCTGCAGAAGCTAAGACCGAGGGAAAGTAATATGGCAGCACCAAAAGATAACGAGCCGAAAGCGGCAGCGAAGGGCGGAGCGCCTAAGAAGGGTAAAGGATTTAATATTAGTTCATTGTATACCATTTCTGGCGATAAGATTTCTAAGAATAATCGTTCTTGTCCAAAGTGCGGTTCTGGTGTGTTTTTAGGGAAGCATAAAGATAGATTAGTTTGCGGCAAGTGCCAGTATGTGGAGTTTGTGAAGAGTTAATTGTGTTTTTTAGTTGGTTTTTGGGGTTGATTTAGGGATATTCCAACTTTTTTCCTTTTTCTTCCACAAATTTTATATACTACTACTACAAAATAGTTTCCCATGGCAAAAAAAACTACTGCAGAAATGATTTCTCAGGAAGATAATACTGACCAAAAAGCGGTTTGGTTTGAACAGTTACAGCAGTCTTTGGCTCCATTAGATGGTCAATTGATGTTAATGATTCACCTATGTGAGTATACTATACCTGAAACTAGGAAAGAGATGAGGGGATTTGTTGAAGGAACAGTGGAAATTCCTACTGGTAGACAAAAATATTACAATAGTTTAGACATCAATTCAGCCCAATTAAATGGAGAGATAGCGTATAACGGAAATAATCAAGTTGAAATCCCTCTGAGAGATTTGTATACTTGGGGTGAAAATCGGGGTTTTTTTTACTACGGCGGTCCCAAACCCGCTTCTGAAAATGATACTCTGGCTTTTCCATTAAGTTCTGGTCAATATGTTACCCTGGGTAAGCCGGTACTGCTTTGGAACGGGTATCAATTGTTAGGGAGAGACCAATTATATGAAATTAAAGAAGACGGTGCTTCGTTAGAGCTAATTTTGGTTGGAAATGATTTAGTTAGCGGTTTCTTTGGAGTAGAAGAATGTGCTGACACTATTAACTTATTTACTGCGTATGCTAAATCTCAAGGTCATAGCAAATCTTTACTTCAATTCTGGCAGAAATCACTAACAGAGTTGAAACGGAATCCAAAATATGAAGGTAATTATGTTTATAATACTAACTGGGATGCTTCATCAAAGAAATATGATAATCCTTTAAGAAAATCTGCTCATCTTCTAGAGAGGACCCAACTGGATTTACTTCAGAGAGTCAAAGAATTTGTACTGGATGGAATGTATCTTAAATTAGGAATTCCAGCTCCAAGATTTATTGATCCTATAGAGAAAGAGCAGAGAGATTTGGTTATTAGAGAGACCGGGATTTCCGTTGAAACCTATAATGCTGAACTAGGGGGTATAGAAAGGTCAATACGATTGATGGATGATTAATTTTTTATAGTGGGAGTTATTCTTAGTGCTTATGTCTCTCATTTCCCTTCAACAAGAGTATGCTACATGTTGTAAGTGCCCAGCTTTATGTAAATCTCGTACTCAAGTTGTCTTCGGCTCCGGCAATCATAATTCTAAGATACTTCTAGTCGGAGAAGCTCCGGGTGCAGAGGAGGATAAGCAAGGCATCCCTTTCTGCGGAGCTTCAGGAAAGGTGCTTACAGAATTGCTGAGTTCAGTGGGATTATCACGGGAAGAGGTGTTTATTACTAATACTTTATTGTGCCGCCCGGAGAATAATCGCAATCCGGAAAAAGAAGAAGTGGAAAACTGCCGCGAAAGGCTGGATAAAGTTATTGAGATTATGCGGCCGGCGGTTATTGTCACTATCGGGAACTTTGCTACGGAAAGGATTCTGGGAAAGAAAGGAATTACTTCGCTGCGAGGGAAAGTATTTCCTACTTTTATTGCCGGAAGAGAGGTTAAAGTTGTGCCGGTAGTTCATCCGGCGAATTATTTGTATAACGGTAGGAATCCGGAAATATTTGCGCAGATGAAGAGAGACTTTGAGACGATTGCTGGAGTTATTCATGAGAAGAAGCAGCAGAGGGGATTGGGAGAGTTTTAGTTAAGAATATTGGTACTATCAATGATTTGCTTAACTTTATCTATAAAGACTAAAGCTTTAATTCTGAGAGACTCAACTAAGTTTTTGTCATAAGCTCGTTGAGTGGAATAAGTTGCCAGTTCTCTTTTATTTTTTGACTCAACATAAAAAGTCAAATCTTGATAATCTATGAACAAAGAGTCAATAAGCTCTAAATCCTCTTTATCTATCCCTTTCCGATAAAACTCTTTGATTAACACACATAAAGTTGCCAGGTGGCTTTTAGAGGTATATTTTCGGGTCATAATTAAAGCCAAAACAATATGGTAAGAAGCATAATAACACCCATTGATACACCAATCAAAATGCCCCAGCTTAACATTATCTTTAACAAAAACTAAATTATGTTCGGCTTTGGCAATATGCCCTTTTATCTCTTCTGGAATAACTGGTTGTTGAGTTAAAACTTCCTGACGAAGAAATTCATCTATTTTGAAGTTAAGGTAATCCTTGTCTTCAATTAATTTGTTCAAGTCATATTCTTTCATGGCTAATCATCCGATAATATTCAATATGGTTTGTAATTGGGTAGCCGGTACTGATGGCTGCCTGAACCACATGATCACGCTTTAATTTTAATTCATCGATAAACTCCTGAATGGTTATCTGGAAACAACTGATTCTTAGTCCGGTTTGGGCATCAGCATAATTTTCTGATTCTTTTGTATCTATTTTTTTATTTACAATTAATAATATATCAATATCGGATTGTTCTTTATAAGTTTTCTTGGCAGTTGAGCCAAACACAAAAGCAATAATTGGCTTCTCTTTAAGATTATCTAAAAAGTAAAATATCGCTTTTTTTCTTAGACTAGGAAGTTTGTTTAGTTTGACGACATCAAAATAAGCCAGTATGGAATAAACTTTGTCATTTTTTTGCAGCTCATATTTTTTAAGATTGCCATCTTTCTTAGAAAGAAGAAGTCCATTTTTCTCCAGCTCTTTAAGGAATCTAAAAGCGCTATTTTCATTTAATTTAGTTTTTCGGGCAATATCCCTTAGATGAATCTTTGCTGATTTATCTTGATAGAACAAAGCAAGTATTTTTTCAAAGCCAGGTTTTAGGATGGTTTCCATTTATTTTGGATACCTCTTTTTTTGGGAAGAGTTAGTGTTTTCATTTTTTAAACAGTTGTTTAAATTAGTTAAACACTTATAAATCTTTCGGTGCGGTTCTTGAAGAACTTTATTTGCCGTATTTAATTTCTAATTCACTTAGCACTGTTTTATATAATATGGCGGGTATAGTTCTTCCTTCTTTCGGCGGGCATCCGCAATTAAATGTTCCAGTTCTTCGCTTATTCTGGCTTTCTTCCCATATTTCGCTAATACTTCTGTCTTTAACACTTCCTTCTATTGCGGTATATCCCGGACAACCAACGACGTTACCATTTGCTGTAACATACAACCCAGCAGCAACTTGATTACAGGGATGTGATCCAGGCATAGCAGAAATTCCTTCTCTTTTAATTTGATTTAATGTTTGAATACCTCGTTCAATATTCCAAGAATATACTCTAGTCCATAAGTCTACTTTCTGCTCATCAGTAAGATCAATTTTGTGAATAAACTCGTCATCTAATTGCTTACCACTTACCATAGAAACTGCGATGACAGGATAAATATTTCTTTCTCGAGCATAAACATAAATATCAAAAGCTTCATCATAACTTGTTTTTGTTATCGGCGCATTACATAAGCATAATCTCGTCGGATTTGGTTCATTAAATCCTGCTCTGACTAAATTTTCTAAAGCCCGATTTCGCACTAAAGCATGTCCTTCTCCTCCTACTAATGCATCCTGCACTCCAGTATAGAATGATTGAAAGCACAACATAAAACTAACTTTCAGTTTATACAATTCATCGCATAAGTCCTGAGCAGATTCAATCCCAGATTTATGACTAAATTTTCTTGCTTCTTCATCACTTCCTAAGACTTGCCCTTTGGTGAATACGGCCAATCCAATGTCTCTATCAGTCATATCTCTGGCAAATTGCAGAAAACGAGAATCCTGCGTTGGCTCTCCAGCACCACAAATCTTAACACTCTGCAAGCCTAATTCTCTTGCTTCATCAATAACTGCAAGAAGTTCATCGTAACTCAAATCTCCTTCATTTACATCATCTACCACATTACTTTTTCTGAAGCAAGAAGCGCAATTTAGAGAGCAATATCTTCTAAAATCAATATCTAACATTAAGAGTTTACCTTTATTAGCTTCTAACTCATCTTGTGTGAAAAATCCCCAGTATTGAATCTTATTTTGATAATCATCTGGGAATTGTCCTTCAAATCTTTTAGGAATATTTGGGATTATTTTCATCTGAACACCTCCAAATGTTTCGGCAACTCTGCTGGAATTTCTTTATCCGTGGCAGTATAGAAAACAGAGCAGGGGCAGAGCTGAAAGTTTCTAATATTATCTTTAAATCCAGTATAGATCACGTTTTGTAATGATGTTTCCAGAAAATTACCGTAATTAACGGAATGGCTCGGACAATCCGTCACATCACCGCTTGGGTAAATCGCAAAAGAATAGAGTGGTCGTTCACATTTTGGCTGTGCAAGCATTCTCTGGCCAAAAACAGGCATATGATGATAGCCAAATTTTTTATCTACTTCCGCCATTTTCGCAAAAAAATCTCTGGCTTCTCTAAAATCGTGGCAAACTCTTTTCTCTTCATCAGAGGTCATAATCTGTATATATTCTTCAGGGGATGGAATTACTCCGAGAGAACGCATTGCCGGAACAAAATCATAAATAACTCTTTCCTGATTATCTTTTGTTACTGGGATTTCTACAGCTAATCTGTTTTGTTCATGCATCCTATTTTGTAGTGCATAGTTTAATGTTCGTAATGTTTGCCTAAATCCTCTCACACCTATCGCTTTATCATGTTCTGCTTCAACTGTATCCCGTAATGAGATGATTAAAGAAATATCTTTTGATGCTAACGTTTTAACGTCTTGCTCATTAAGTAAAGAGCCATTGGTAAAAATGACCATGCCTAAACCCGAATCTGTGATTCGTTTGATATAATCAAATGCTCCTTTCCATGTGAATAACTCCCCCCCTCCAGCATAAACAATAGCTTCAGTACCATGATCTTGCAGAAATCCAATGATATCATCAATTGCATCATCAGAATAAAATGCCCCATCCAGTCCTGATTGAAGCCTGCTTTTGCCCTGCCCAGTAAAACAACCCATACATCGCTGGTTGCATGCAGTTGGAAGCATCGCATAAGCAAATTTAAATTGAGGTTTTTTCTCATCTCCATTAGCCCAGCGCAGATTGTGCTCAATGATTTCTTGAATAGAATCATCAACCATATAATGTCTCAACAGGGGAACTGGTCGCTCTGGTTGTTCAGTTTCAGGAATACGTTTTCTTCCATTGATAACGAGACCGCTAGGAGAAGCTTCTAAGATTGTGTTTAAATTTTGGAATTTCATCTTAATCTTCTTTCCACTTCTGCTTTTACTCGTTCTACTTGAGTGATTATCTTCTCAATCTCAGCCTCATTATATTCTTTATAATCCCCAAAATTATTATTATGAATACTTAATCTTTGATATTGCTTTTCTAAGTTCATAAGGCACGAATCTCCGTAAAATGCAACATCACCGAAATGATATGAAGTAACAATTCCGATTTCATAACGTCTTTCACCATCTCTAACAGAATAAAGTTTCTGGTAGTATCTTCCACCTAGTTTATCCGCTACTTCTCTGACAATTTCCGACAGTTCTTTACCGGTTCTGGGCGGCTGCAGTTCAAGAGTTAGAGTTATGTGCGGGTTCATTTTCTTAATTTTTCTTTATCCTTTCGATAACTTCTGAATTTCTTCAACATCTCTTCGCTTTAGGTCGAATCCGCCTACCATCTCCGGCTTCATATATTCAATGACCATTTTCTTGGCTTGTGTCTCAAAGAATTTAACCTCTTCCGCAGTGGCGCTGGAATAATGCCTCAAACTTAACCCACGCAAAAGATCAAAGTTAGGAGTCATATCTGTTTCTAATGTCTTTCCAGTTTCATCAAAGTAATCTTTTCTAACTCTTTCATCATGTACTAATTGGGCATGCCAGGCGCTTCCAACTAAAGACATAGCTGGAGAAATATCCACTCTTACCAAATTGCCTTTTCCATATTCTTTGGAACTGTATCTTGAAAGAAGCTTTTCCAAGCAATCGAGATTTGTCTTTATACTTTCTTTGGATTCTCTCGGCAGTCCCGGCATTAAAGGCACAAAGGTATCAATTCCGGCATCTCCCAGCATTTTAATAGCTCTTTCTACAGTTTCATAAGTAACAGGATCTTTATTTGAAAGCAAACTTATTTCCGGAACAAAAGTTTCTACACCTAAAAATATATTGATAATGCCTATTTTTCTCAAAGTATTTACGATTTCTTTTCCTTCTTCGTTATTTAGTATAGATGGATAAGTGTAAGCTCGGAATTGGATGCTTTTAGGAAGATCAAATTTTCTGCGAGCGGTTTCAAATTCTTTTAATTGCTTTAAGCTAATCCCAAAAATGTTATCTGCAATGAAAAAATCTTGTATTCCATATTTCTGATTCAGTGATTCCAATTGCTTCCAAAAATTCTCTGGGTTAATTTGACTGTGTGAACTTTCAGCGCTGGTACAAAAGCGGCAGTTTCCCTTGTGATTTCCAACCACTCCTGCGGATTTGGGACAGCCTCTTTGAGAAAATACTCCGATTTCTCCCAGAGTTCTGCCACGATATCTTTCAACTGATTCTTGGTAAAGTGCAGTTCTGGAATCGTGTGCTTCTAAGATTAATTTTGCATTTAAAGTGTCTTCATAATCCCACAGAGGAATTTTATCTAAGTTAACGGGGTTTCGGGGAGTATATTTTACTTTTCCGTTTTCGCGGTAGGCTAAGTTTGGAATTTGGTTTGAGGAGATATTATTTACTAAGCCTAACAATGCTTCTTCGCCTTCTCCTAAGACCACGTAATCTACGGCTGGAATCTGGGTTAAAATTAGATTAGCCATAAATTTATTGGAAACGTTTTGTCCGCCGAAGATTATCTTTTTGTTCGGGTCTTGCTTCTTTAACGCTTCAGCGATGCTTTGAGCCGTTTCTTGGTTATGGTAGAGGCAGGTTACTCCTACTACGTCTGAATCTTGGCACAAAGTAACGATTTCATCAACCGATAAGTATCTCACTTTATCATTTTCTACTGTTTGTGGGTTTATAGCTTGAACTTGTACTGGTGAAGAAGAATACGCTTTGACATACGCACCTAATTCAGCAGGAGCGGTCTGCGGAGCACTGGGCGCATCTTTAGCCGACCAGATGACATCATGGTAATCTGGAGAAGGCAGTGGGAAGATTAAGGAAAGATGAGTCATTTTACTTTCTCCTCACTTCAAAAATTATTTTGTCAATGGTCATTTTTAATTTACCTCATTTTGTTACTGATTATTATTTCCTAGTAACAACACCTCCAATATATAAGCTCTTTCACCAGAAATCTTTATCTTTCCGTAAGATTTATATATAAAACTAGATTTTATCAACAAATGCTCAAATTAGACCTCTCCGACAAGAAGATCCTCTACGAACTAGACAAATACTCCCGCCAGTCCAATAAACAAATCGCCAAGAAAGTCGGACTCAGCGAACAAGTCACCGGAAACAGAATAAAACGTCTCATCGACAACAACATCATAGATTACTTCCATGTCAAGACCAATCCTATGGCTTTGGGCTATTTCCATGCTAAGTCTTATCTCCGCTTCCATAATCTCACCCAAGACAAATTTAATCAATTGGTGGAAGAATTAAAACATCAGCCCAGAATCTTCTGGTTAGCCGCATTAAGAGGAAAATATGACTTAATTGTTTCTATCTACATAAAAAGTATCGCTGAATTCAGCCAAAGATATCAGGAACTCTTTAAGCAGTGGGAGCCATACATTTTAGATAGGAAAATTCTGTTCCTGGAAAAAGCTTTTACTTACAATCAATCCCACCTCTGGCCCAAACAGCCGCATCAGGAAATCATCTATACCAAAGGATGTGAGGAAAAGATAGAGTTGGATGAAACGGACATTAAAATATTAAGAATTCTTAATCAGGAAGGCAGAAAGCCTCTAGTAGAAATTGCTAAACAAATCAATACCAGTGCTGATACCGTAAATTACCGGATTAAAAATTTGGAAAAGAAAGGCTTGATAACCGGATTCGGCGCTAAGATTAATTTTTCCAATATGGGCAATAATTATTCAATTATCTTTTTCAAGATGCAGAATATGAACTCCGAGAAATATCTTAAACTTGAAACTTGGGCTAAGTTCAATCAAAAAGTAGTGGTTCTAATGAAAACTTTGGGCGACCACGAGGTTGAAATCGAATTAATCACTTCAAACCAAGAAGAATTAGACCATGATATAAAATCTTTAAGAGAGGAATTCCTGTCTGAAATCAAAGATTATGAGATTCTAGAAGTTACGAAAGAGCATAGATTGACTTATTTCCCGTTCTAAAATCCCCCTCAGCAATCTTTATAAATAAAGCTCCGTTTGGGACAATTATACATACCAATGACTTGGTTTGCAAGGAGGTAGCAGTTCTAATGGATTGTTATCTTATAAGTGTGTGGCTGAGTGAGCGTAGCGAACGAATGCCGCACTTCGCTCCGAGTTGGCGAAAGAACTCTGAGGTAGCAGATTCTAATGAATTGTTACCAGGTATTAAATTTAATAAACAAAACTGAGGTCAGACAAAATGGCTAATGAAGCAAAAGTGTTAGAAATCGTAGAGATAGCCCGCAATACGGGAAAGATTAGAAAAGGCGCTAATGAGGCTACTAAAGCTATCGAAAAAGGCGATGCTAAATTAGTAGTGTATGCTAGCGATGTTACTCCTAAAGAAATAGTGATGCACCTTCCTTTATTATGCAAAGAGAAAAACATCAAGTGCGTAGCCGTTTCTAAGAAAGAAGATTTGGGCGCTGCTGCCGGCTTAGGCGTAGGAACTGCTGCCGTAGCTGTGGTTAAAGAAGGCGAAGCTAAAGCTGCTTTGGAAGAAGTATTAAGATCTAACGATTAAAGGTGAGTCAAAATGTCTAAAGACGCACCCCAAGAAGTGAAGAAGGACACTAAACCGCTTCCTAAAGGACAGGAAGAGGTGAAATCAGAAGGAGAGATTAAATTCTTTTCCGGAATTCCAGCTGAAGTTAAAGAAATTGTAGCCAGAGGCGGAACCAGAGGAGAAGTAACTCAGGTAATGTGTGAAGTTCTCGATGGCAGAGATAAAAACAAAGCCATCCGCAGAAATGTCAAAGGACCGGTAAGAATCGGCGACATACTAATGCTATTGGAAACTGAAATTGAAGCCCAGAGAGTCGGAGGCCCCAAACGCGGCGCATCTACTGGTCCTAGGAAACAGGTGAAATAAAATGCCAAAATGCTCTTTTTGTGGAAATCAACTGGCCAAAGGTACGGGAAAGATGTTTGTGTTTAACAGCGGAAAAATCCTTTACTTCTGCGCTAACAAGTGTGAGAAGAACATGCTTAAATTAGGTAGAAAACCGCTTAGAGTCAAATGGACTGAAGCGTACAGAAAAGAAAAAGGCAGCGACGGCGGAAAAGTTGTAGGAGAAGCAACTGAAGAAGTGCCGGTAGTAGAAGCTGCTGCAGTAGCAAAGCCCAATGCAGCAGAACCTAAGAAAGAAGTTAAAGCTGCGAAGTCAGAGAAGAAATGAGGTCGTGAAAATGCTCGAACGAACTTTAGTGTTGGTTAAGCATGATGGGGTTCAGAGAGGATTAGTGGGGGAGTTGATTCAACGTTTTGAAAAGAAAGGAATAAAGATTGCTGGGATCAAGATGGTCCATCCTACCAAAGAATTGGCGATGAATCATTATGTAATGACCCCTGCATGGATTAAGAAGCTTGCTACTAACACCAGAAATGCCGCCGAAAAGAAAGGATTAAAGATAACTGAGACAGATGAAGATATTGCGGGCAAAGTGCAAGGATGGAATGTTTCTTACCTGACTGAAGGTCCAGTTGTAGCGATTGTTTTTGAAGGTTACCATGCTATTGAAGTTGGAAGAAAAATTGTTGGTCCGGCTAATGCCAAAGATGCGGACATTGGAACTTTCAGAGGAGATTATACTGTTGAAAGTTATGAATTAGCTGATACGAATCAAAGAACTATTCGAAGCATCGTGCATGCTTCTGGAAACAAAGAAGAAGCAGAAAACGAAATTCCCCTATGGTTCAAAAAGAATGAGCTGTTTGATTACGAATTGCAGATGTGGGAAATAATCCATAAACATTAAAACTTATAAAAATACCATGAAACTAATCGTTTTAGGCAGTCCCGGAGTAGGAAAAGGAACTTATACCCAAGAATTGGTGAAAGAATTAGATTTGGTTCACATTTCCTCTGGAGATTTGTTTCGAGAGAACATTCAGAATAGGACTACTTTAGGTATCGACGCGGAGAAACACATTAATGCTGGGAAATTAGTTCCAGATAATCTTACCATTGCGATGGTTGAGAAAAGATTAAAACAAAGTGATTGTGCTAAAGGATATATTTTAGACGGATTTCCCCGCACCGTTCCTCAAGCCGAAGCTTTAGAAAAAATTACGGCTGTTGACATGGTGCTTAATTTCAAGGCAGATCGCAGAGTTATAATTGATCGCTTAAGCGGAAGAAGAATATGCAAAGAATGCAAGTGGATCTATCACATCACTAATTTACCTCAAAAGAAGGCTGGCTTTTGCGATAGGTGCAATGGCGAAGTGATTCAGCGCTCTGATGATAATCCAACTGCAATCAATAAAAGATTGGATGTTTACCAAAAAGAAACTGCTCCTTTGATTGAGTTTTACCAAAAGAGAAAATTACTGAGAGAAATAGTGGTTAACGAAGAGTTTGGCAAGTTTGGAGAAGTAATCCTGGAAAGAATTCGTAAAGTTATTAATTCCAAAAAGTAGAGTTGATTAATAAATTACATTCAAAAAATATACAATCAAAATTAATGAGGTAAAACAAACATGGCAACGGAACGAATGGTTGATAAAGTAGCAAGGATCACTCAAAATCCTAAATTTATTAGAAATATCTGCACCTCTGCACATATTCATCATGGCAAGACGGCTTTTACCGATAACTTGATGGCTGCTGCAGGACAGATGGCATCTAAGTATGCGGGAGACTTAGAGCAAGGCATGCAGACGTGGCAGCATTCTGACGAACAAGAACGATTGATGACTGTAGATGCAGCTAATGTTTCTATGGTGCACGAGTTTGGCGGAAATGAATATTTAATTAACCTGATTGATACTCCTGGGCACGTTGATTTTGGGGGAAATGTTACTAGAGCGATGAGAGCGGTTGATGGAACGGTAGTTCTTATCTGCGCCGTAGAAGGAGTTATGCCGCAAACAGAAACAGTAGTTCGGCAGGCATTGAGAGAAAGAGTAAAGCCAGTATTATTTATCAACAAGATGGACCGCTTGGTCAAAGAATTAAAATTATCTCCGGAAAAGATTGCCGAGAGGGTCATGGCATTGATGAAACAGTTCAATGATATGGTAGAACGCATTGCTGAGCCCGAATATAAACATAAATGGAAAGTTAATGTTCAAGATGGCAGTGTTGCATTTGGTTCAGCACGAGAGAATTGGGCGTTGTCATTCCCTTACATGCAGAAGAAAAACGTCAAGTTCGGAGATATCCTCAAGATTTATGAGATGGAAGAAGAGGACCGCAAAAAATGGGTATGGGAAAATGCTCCTTTGAACGAAGTTATCTTAGACATGATAATTAAACATCATCCGGATCCTTTAGATGCTCAACTTTATCGTATCCCTAAGATCTGGCGCGGAGATATAGATTCAGAGTTTGGTAAAGATTTAGCTCATTGTAATCCTAATGGAAAATTAGGTTTTGTTATTACTAGAATTGTTATCGATCCTAAATCCGGAAAAGATATTTCTGCAGGAAGATTATTCAGCGGAACCGTTCGCAGTGGCATGGAAGTTTATCTTAACAATTCTAAGCAGAGACAAAGAATTCAGAATGTTTACATCTACAATGGAATCAAGCCGGAAATTATGGAATCGCTGCCGGCAGGAAATGTATTGGCTATCTCAGGAGTATTGGGAAATGCAGGAGAAACTGTAACTTTAGAACCGGAGCAGGCTTTTGAAGAGCTGAAACATATCTTTGAGCCGGTTATCACTAAAGCTATTGAGCCGGTGGTGCATGGCGATCTTCCTAAGTTAGTAGAAGTATTGCGTAAAGTTAGTCGTGAGGACCCCTCGATTAAGATTGAGATTAATGAAGAGACCGGACAGAACTTGATGAGTGGAATGGGAGAATTGCACTTAGAAATCGTGGAGAACAGGATTAGAGATGAGAAAGGGGTAAAAGTAAAAACTTCTCCTCCGATAGTTGTATATAGAGAATCCATCACTAAGAAAAGTCCGGAAGTGGAAGGAAAATCTCCTAACAAGCACAACAAACTGTACTTCATTGTAGAACCTTTGGATTTGGAAATTGTTAAAGGTATCAAAGAGGGAATGATTTCGGTGGGCAGATTCAAGAAGAAAGATGACCAATTAGTAAGCTTCCTAAGAGAAACCTGCGGCTGGGATACCAAGATGGCAACTCAAGTTAAAGCGGTCTATGGCGAGAATATGTTCTTAGACCAAACCAGAGGACAAGTTCACATTGGAGAAATCATGGAATTAGTGTTAGATATGTTTGAAGATGTGATGAAGCAAGGTCCTTTGGCTCGAGAGCCCAGTATCGGGATTAAAGTTTCTTTGATGGACTGTACTTTGCACGAGGATGCTATTCACCGAGGGCCGGCGCAGATGTATCCGGCAGTTAGAGAAGGTATCCGTAGTGCGATGATGCAAGCAGGACCGGTTATGTTTGAGCCGCAGCAAGTTACCCGAATTGAATGTCCGCATGATAATATGGGAGATGTGTCTAAGTTAGTTTCGTCTAAGCGAGGACAGCTGTTGGATATGAATCAAGACGGCGACCAAACCATTATTATTGCTAAGCTGCCAGTAGCAGAAATGATTGGATGGGCTAGTGATTTAAGGTCAGCCACTGCTGGAAGAGGCGTATCTTCATTAGTCGACCAGAGCTTTGAGAAGATGCCGTACGAGCTGCAGGAGAAGGTAAGACAGCAGATAATCCAGAGGAAGGGATTGACGGAAGGGCAGTTGGGGGCGTGAATTATTTTATTTTTTTAATTTTCATCTTTTCAATATATTTTTGCAGTGGAGGCGGATTTTGAAACATGAAACACACCAACATCCGGGGAAAACTGGAAAATATCATCCCTGCAGAAAAAGATGCGAAAGGCAAAAGAACCGGAGCATCTCTGGAAATTCTGGTGGAAAAAGAGAAAATCTGCTGTGCTTTCGATTATAATGTTCCAGCAGAGTATGTTGGATTAGAAGTGTGGTATCAGCAGTGGGAATCAGGATTGTTTTCTAAGAACGTCCGTCAGGAATTGAGAGTTTATACTCCGGCCGGGATGAAAGTTACGGCTTTGGATTATCCGAAAAAAGAGGATAAGAAACGTATTGGGGCAATTTCTTATGCGGATTGATTGTTTTCTTGACTAATTTTGGTTCTTCAATAAACATTATCATGATGATCAAAATCTACAAATAGAATGAAGTTCTTTTCTGTGTCAACACTAAAAGTTAATACAAAATGGCTGTCGATATGAACTCTTTTAAGATGTTGTAGAGGAGATCGTAAGTTTTTATACCGGTCAATTGACTTTAAATCATTATTAATAATCTCTTCCACTTTTTTAGCGATGATAAGAGACTTTTTTCTATCTTTTTGGTTCAATTTTTTAATAATGGTCTTCAATTCTTCAGTAAATTCGTAGTTAAACATTTAATTCAACTCAAATAACTCTTTAAATTCAGTTTTACTCATCTTTTTATATCCATATTTACTGAAGTGTCTTTTGCTCATAGCAATGATCTTTTTGACATATTCATCATTGGCTTCTTTCTCTACAAATTCTTCGCCAAACAACTCAATAAATTTATTGGCGGCTTCAGACTTATCATGCAAATCAAATTTAGCTTTGATAACATTAAGTACCTGATTTGCATATTCACTAAGCGTAATTCGGGCATAGACCATATTGTACCTCCAAGTGCATGTGGTGTGTACGTGGAATACACACTAGTTTAAAAATGTTTTGGTGGAAATATCGTTATCAATCACACCAATCCGTATCCCTGGATGTAATAATTATTTCTTTTCTTTCGACGGGAGATGATTTCTTCTCCGTAACTCGTTCTGAACTTGCAGTTTCATTAACTTTATCTTTCATATCTACAACAGTATTTATCTCAAACACTTTTCTTTTATTTACGTTACCGCATCTTTGACAGCGGAAATATAATCCCCATTTTCCCCGCAACGTTTCCAGATACTCGCCGCAGATACATTTCATCTCATTCATCAACGATTCTTTGTGTTTAATACACACTGGAATATCCTGAGAATTAGTAGTAATAGATTGTTTGCCGCAGAAAGGGCATGCTTCAATCTTAGATTCACCGTAGCGTTTTTGGACGAACATTCCGAGGTAAAAATGGGCAGGGTTTAAATGAGTTTTGTTTTTTGTTGTGAAAAAGACAAGACTATATCCTCACTGTTCTCTATGGAAAAGTATTTAAATAAGTTTGGCTTATAGTAAGAAAGTAGGAAATTTGGAGGCAACCAAAATGACTGTTGAAACAATTCGTATGTCCTCAAAGGGACAAATCGTTATTCCCCAAGATGTAAGAGAGGAGCTTCATGTAGATGAGGGAACCGTCTTTGCGGTAGTTGGAAGCAAGGATACTATTATTTTAAAAAAAATTGCTACACCCAGCAAAGAAGAACTTATCAAAGGCTTGGGGCTTTTCGCTAAAAAAGCAAAGGTAAAACTCCAAAGTCGAGGAATTACCGAAGCAAACTTGCAGGCGAAGTAATAATGGTTGTTACATTTGACACAAATGTGTTGCTTTCTGCTACGTTATGGGATGGAAGTGTTGCTCAGAAATTGCTGTTTGATTTGATTAAACAGAATGTAAGCATATACAGTACATTAGAAATTCTCTTAGAATATCAAAAAATATTAAAGCGAGACTTTGATTTTTCTGATGAGGATATAGTGGAAATTATGAAAAAAGTTCTGGCGTTTGTGACTTTAGTGAATCCTACGCTAAGATTTAACGTAGTAAAAGAAGCTCCTGATGATAATAAAATCATTGAATGCGCTTTGGAATCAAATTAAAAGTACATAATTACTTATGATAAGCATTTACTGAACATCAAAGAATACCGCGGAATACTAATAATCCAACCAGAAGAAGCAAGAGCTATTTTTTAGGTGATGGCCTAGGCTGTTTTCGGTATTTTTAGTGTTTCTTGTTGTGGCATCTACTACTACACTTGTTTTTAGTAAGCTCTATTAATAATTTAATTATATGAAACTTCTTACCCCCGAACAAGCAGCTGGCACCCGTTTCGAAATTTGGGTGGAAGAACTGTTGAAAGACAATGGATACTGGTATGTGCGTAGAAATGTGGAATATCATCAACAGAGATACGTATTCCGACAGGTGGATGTGGAATATCAAGACCTGAATGTATTAAATCCATTAGTTCTGCTCAACTCTTTGGTTATTCTGGAATTGAAATATTCTGGTCGAGGGAGAGTTAATTCAAGTCTGCAGCAGGAAAAGAAGAAGTCCGGGCAGCTGCTCCCAAGAATAGATACTATCGTTAATGAATTGGAAGAAAGAAGAAGATTTGTAAACGCTAGAAAAGCAATATTAACCACTAACGGTCATTTCAGTGATGAAGTGCATCGAGAAGTTCAGCAATATCGAAATATCGAGCTATGGGAAAAGGAGCAGTTGAACCAGCTGGATGAACGCCGAAGAGGATTGGTGGACTATTTGTTTCCTAAGATAACTCTTGATAAAGTGAGAGATATTGATTTGAGCCGGTATGAACTAAATTCGAAGAGAGAGAAAGTGTAGATATTCTTGGTTTGGTCTAGGTTATATGACTTTTTCTTAAACCACCAAAATCCTTATAAATCCCCCTCTAATTTAGAATTGTGTTGGGACCTTAGCTCAGCCTGGGAAGGTTGTTAGGCTGACTCCTTCGGCTTAGGAGAGCACACACTTAAAAGTGGTTCAGTACGCTGAAGACGTAGGTGTCGGGGGTTCAAAAGACAGTTATTTGTAGTAGCTGTCAGAAAGTCCCCCAGGTCCCACTTTTATTATATCGTTCAATATGTTTCTGATTAGAAGATCCAATCTCTTCAAACCATTTGCGAACCATTTTCTCTCCATTCAAAGCTATTTTAAATAAGGGAAGATAATTTCCTCTCTGGTGTTTACAGAATCCGATTCTATATTTGGAAGAAAGAATTTCTTTTAATTGGTGAGCTAATGCTGAACTAGTAGTGTTTATCTCTAAAGTAAGATAATCATTACGATATCCTTTATTGGCAAGAAATACAGACCCGTCTGTATCAAATATGCCTCGTAAACAACTTTTCAGAAAGCTCTCATTTTCTAAGATTTGAGAAGGAATAGAAATATTTGGACCTTTATTTTTGTTATAAGACATTTTGAGAGAATGTACTAAATATTCTAAAAACTCTTTAGAATAAAATTTTAACCTTAATCCCCTACCAATTATATGAATATGTGCAGTCAAGCCCAATTCTTCTGCTATAATGTTTGTAAGATAATTAAAATATTCTCTTTCTTTTATCCTATCACCAACTATCTCTATGTAATATTGATGCATATTGAGTTTGTATCTGATACAACCATCACCAATTATAGCCCCAATCAACTCCGCAATTCTTTCATTCATTATCATTTCAACCACCTCTAAGTTTTCCTAAGCTTAAAACTTAAAGTATTGATGAAAAAAGGGCAGTTTGGCGGAACTCACAAAAAATCTTTAGGTTTACCGACCTCTATGGAGGGAAAGATTTTTGTTAAGAGTTCTGACGTTGCCTATTTTCTCTAAATTATGGTGATGCTAAACAAACACTTTCATTCTTTTCTTCTCACGTCAACATCGGCGTCAATATATTCCCTGCAAACAAGTTAAACAATACCGTTACTACTCCCGCTATAAAGCAGTAAAGTAACGTGCTATTTATCATATTCTTCCCCAGCATATATCTTTCTGCTGACTTATCGGCTCCGTTTTCAATTCCGTTGCATAACACTGTTAGAATATAAGCTATCTGCACCACATAAATTCCTACAACTATCTGAAAATGATACGTCGGAATTCCTACGCCAAAGATGTTCATGATTCCACCCATCCCGCCAGAATCGGTTCCTCCGCCGCTAGCTCCGAAATCAGCTAACTGCGCACTTAATTTAGTTAAGATAGTGGATATCATCGCCGTAATTCCTATAACAATTCCGGCGATAGCAGGAGTGAGAAATCTAATCTGTGAATTCATGGAAGAAAGCACTTCAGCCATCAAATCTTTCAATCTTTCTTCTACAGTATGAATTTCTTTAATGTATTGTGACATGGACAGCAGCGCTTGAGCAGCAATTCGAGGGCCTTTCTTAGCACTTTCTATTAGTACTTTCATGGATGAAGTAATAACTTTAGATGGATAATTAGATAAAGCGCCGACTTTAGGATCGAAAATGGCCTGTTCTAATCCCATCCCCAAACGAGTCATATTTCTCTCCGCTAAAGCAAAGAAATCTCCGGAAGTAGTTCCACGCATATTCTCGGCTACTTTAGCAAAAGCAATCTCTGCCGGCAATCCATCTCCTAAGCGATTTCCTAATTGGAATAGCGCTGAAGAAAATTCATCCTCTAATGCTTTAGTCTGTTCCCTGATTTTTATTACATTCTTAGCGCGCAGGGAAAAGAATAATCCGATTGATACTCCTAATGTAGCGATGACTACTAACGAAAGTATCGTAGCTCCTACTCCAAATGGCCCTAGCTTATTTTCTACAGTACAATTTGGCCCGCAAACATCAGCCGAGCCACCTTCATCTCCGCACGGCGGACAAACATAATCTAAAAATTTGGTGTTGCCATCTTCATCTAAAGGAATATCAAATGCCGGATTTAAAGTATGCACAATTATGGGAAAAAAACCAATTAATAATCCTACTACTAAAATCATAATACTGAAATATAAAGGATTTACTTTAATCACCAAGCTCTTGCCGAGGTTTAAACTTACACTTTTGTATTTCCCATCTGATTCTTCTTTTAGGTCTGATGCACCATATCCTGCTGGCCGTCGGGAAAGAATTGTTTTTCCCAAGTAATATACTGAAATGGGAAGGGTGATGTTATAGATTAAAGAGATATAAATGGCTGAAGTAAAAGGATTGGTTCCTCCGCCGCTCATGAAGCTTACTACTAAAGGCAGAATCACTAATCCTAAGATGGGAAGAATAATCCCTAACATATGCAGCATGGTAATGGGTGAGTTTAACGAATGGGCATAATGCAGCATATTTTCATACGTTCCATTAAGGATTACATCTAAAGACTTGTCTAATAGAGTTAACCGGCGCTCTTCTGAGCCTTCAAACAATGATGATTCTATCAGATGAAATGCTTCTACAAATTCTTTATCGGTTTCTTTCCACAGTTCTAAATAAGCATTGGCAGAATCCCTGACGTTAGAAAATCTTTGAGTTTCTACATCCCATAAAATCTTACGAAAATCTAACGCTAATGGCGCATCAAGATGATCGGAAGCAAATTCAATTGCTCGTTCTAAGTTAGATGTATGGCGCATGAACGTAACCATGTAAAACACGCTTTGAACCATCTGGTTAGATGCTTTCATCCTCCAGGTATTAGCCATGAACGTAGGGATGCTTTTTAGTGCAGGGATCATTAACAATCCGCCGATAATGGTAAATGCAACTAATGGCACCATAGGAGCTAATCCGAAGAGTATGGGGACAGCGAACATTACCAATGAGCCAAAAACCATTACTGCTAATGGAATTAGTATGGAGAAAGAAACTACGCCCGAAGGGGTTGCATTAAGATGGCAGGCATCTAAATTCTTCTGTAATTGCTCTCTACTAGTTCCGCTGACTTTTAATTTGAGGATATTTTCAGAGAAATTACACGCTTTTTCATACCACGAATAACTGGTGGGAAATAGTTCGTTTTTAAATTCAGAATATTCTCTGGATGAAATTTTACTTGGCTTGGCTTCCGCTGCTGCTCCAAATTCTTCCCGGACTTTAGACTTGTACTTTTCCAGCAGCTTTTGATATTCATCCTTTTGCATAGCTTAACCTATCACCATGTCGAAGGTTATTTAGGTAGTTTAAAAAGATTGCTGAGAAGATAGAGCATTTAATCCACCATAATACTGCTCCAAAAATACTCTCAGAATACGAAATAATGTGGATTTCACCCTTTTAGTATACATAAACGTAATATTTATATATTGACTTCCATTTTCCAGTGCGTATGGTAATGCTGTTTGACCAGTTCAATCTTTCCGAGGATATTTATAAGATTATTTTTGCTACGGAACAGCAGGAGATAGTAGCTAGATTGTTAGTTAAATATATGTTTGAGAATAGCGGAGAAATCGGTAAAACTGAGATGAGTGTGTTTGCTAACCTGCTGCACGAAGGCAGTTTAGTGGTCAGAGAGAAAGGGAAATCTCCTTTACAGCCAGAAGTGCGTATTTCTTACAATAAACGGCAGTTTTACGATAGAATCCTAACCCCTATGAAAAGCATGGGGTTGATAGATTATGATATGTATCGTAGGAAGTATAAGCTTTCCGACAAATTCAATAAATTGATGATTAAGCTGGGCTTGATGTGGATAAGAGAGTTAGAACGGGGAAAGCTAGAAGCGACTTTATCCAGAGGGCAGGATAAGAAAATTAGTGCTTTAGTCTCAAGTAAAGCCAGCAAGATTTCTGATTTGAGCAAGTTAGAAGAAGAGATGTAGGAAGTGTTTGGTTCAAACCTTCCAGAAAACTTTATAAAGCACCTCTCCTCTTAGAAGAAACATGGGAAGAATTAAGACTACAGTGATAAAAAGGAAGACTAAAGGAATATTGAGCAAGTATACCGAGCGCTTTAGTACCGATTTCAGCGGCAACAAGTTAGCTTTGGCTAAGTGCACTAGTATTCCAAGCAAGAAACTCAGAAACGTAGTTGCCGGATATCTATCTCGCTTAAAGAAGAAAGAAGCGTAACTAACCTAAAACAGTTAGGAGGGGTGGAACATGAGCGACGACCATTCTATATTTATCGGAGATAAGCCTTTTATGAATTATGTTACCGGTGTGGTAATGCAGTTTACTTTAAAAGGCGCTAAGGAAGTGGGCATTAAAGCTAGGGGAAAATTCATTTCCAGGGCAGTAGATGTAGCTGAAGTAGCCCGCAAGAGATTTCTGGAGAATACGGTAGATATACGAGAGATAAAGATTGACAGCGAGGAGTTCCAGAATAAGGAAGGGCGGCAGGTACGGGTAAGCAATATTGAGATTTATTTGATGAAGAAGTAGGTTTACACTGGCAGAAGTTACTTCGCTTGTTTCCATAACAACTCAAAATACTCTTTGAAACTCTTAGCAACATCTTCAGATTTTATGTGAATCGCGGTTATTGTATCACTAAAAATAATAATCACGGTTCTATCTTTGTAAATATCAATCGCCACCGGCGAAGTATGCTTGATATATCTGGTTTCAGTATGAGGATATCTTTTGGAAGAATAAAATCTTTCCGTAGTGACTTTTTGTCTCAAATTGTAAAGCATCTTGGTCTTAATCCTTTTCCCCTCGCGAAGTAGATGAATTTTCTGAAAGAAAGCCACAACTGGTTCTTCTTCCGCTCCTTTTGTTCCGCCAATTACATAACAAGTTTCCCCTGTATTTAGGAGGTCAATCTGCTCTCTGAATAAGATTTCGAGACCTTTCAATCCATTCAAGAGCTCTACTTCTTGCTCTTTAGCAGTTGAATTAAACTTAACCAAAAGCATTGGAAGGATTAACTTCGCATCTTGTTCTATCTTGTTAACTTCCTCTTTTTTACCATCAATATAATTAAGGATCTGTTTTGGATTAACTGGCTTGAAATGCCTAACCTGATTTTGGTCATAAATTGAAATTAGGCCTTTATCTTTTAGTTTTTCTAAAATGTCATAAATTTTAGATCCGGATATTCCCGATTTATTGACAATATCCCCTCGGGTAGAATCCCCTAAATCTAACAGAGCTAGATATACTTTGATTTCAGAGGGAGTTAATCCTAATTCTTGGAGTACTTGTTCCATAGGCACCCCTAAGGTAGCCCTAATATTTAAATATGTGCTACCTCTCTACAATGATAAAATAAGTAAAAACGGAGGGAAATTAAAATGACAAAAACACTAACAGCATTAACTTTAATTGTGGCATTAACAAGCTGCAGTAGGGAATCGTACAATCAAAGTGAAATTGTACCGCGTGTAACTATTCAGATTGAGGGTGCGACATACAGGGCGCTGCTAATCGACAGTGATGGTGATGGTATAAATGACGAACTAAGCATAAAACGAAATTTAGCCTCATACGACTGGAAAACTTTTAGAGGGGTAAAAGAGGAATATTTTGTCACCTCTCTGCCACAAAATCCATCCCCACTACCACCGGGGGTAGTTGTAAATGTTGTAAAGCCGGGTTTTTTTAAGCAATATGACTATTTATTCACTCCCAATCGAGATTATGTCACTTCAACTTATGGTGAGGAATAAAAATGAAACAAACATTAAGAAATATTGTACTTGGAACCGTGTTAGCTGGTGCTTTATTTGGTGGATGCAGAGAAGAAAGTAAACCAGAGAGCAAGGCAGACAGCACTGTTAATCTTATTAATCAACCCGAATGGCGTATTTTTTCTAAAAATCAAAGAATAAGATATATTTATGGAAAAAACTCATCAAGTTATGAATTATTAACTGATTTAGATACAGATAATATTGGCGATATTCTTGAACGAAAAGCTTGCGGTTATAATGGGGAAGCCGAGTATGGGTGTCAACATGTTTTTTATGTCAAAGAAGAGTTTAGTATTCCCGATGATATGCCTAAAATTGAACCGATAAGACGAATAGCTGAAAGTCATATAGCTCCAAAAACAGAAATAACATTTGTAGAATCAGATTTTTTCAAGCCATATCAATAACCAAACCCTACCGTATGTGCATAGCACCATTAGGTCGAAATCCATGCGATTATCCTCTTCGAGAGCCGCAGGGGGACTTGCCCCCTACTGGGATGCGGCTCCAGCAATGTACACAGCAAGGATTTCGAAGGTGCTATGCACATACACCCCACCGCAACCTATAAATACCCCTGAAAAATACCACCCTCTTATGTTATTCGCATCACCATTCGGGATGGAAGATGTAATCGCTTCCGGAGGAGCTCCTCCATTAGAACTCACTCAGATGCTCCAGCCGCTAACTGAAGTGATAAAGCCTATTATTACTGTTATCGGAACACTTTTAGGAGGATTGTTAGGGGTTTACATTCTGATGCTGTTAGTGCGCTGGTGGTATGAGCGCAAGCAGTTGAAAGTAATGGAAGGGATTCGTTTTGATTTAGATTATCTTAATCAGCATTTTAATTTGCCGTATTCCCAGAAGAAACCTTCTAAACTATATCGAAAAGTTCTGCCGTTGGAAGAATTGAGAGAGCTGGAGAAAGAGTGGGAGAAGAAGGAACGGGATAAAGAGAAAAAGAAGAAGTAAAGTAAAATTTATCCAAAACCCACCGTTATCTATTTAAAGAGGATTATTTTAATTCTTTAACATGGACTTCAAACACGAAATAATTGTACTGTTGAAATCAGCCACTAAATTAAGCGAAGAAGAATTATCATTATTGGTAGCTTCTCCTCCTGATCCCAAGATGGGAGATTATGCTTTTCCCTGCTTTAAGTTGGGCAAGAACGCTAAAGAGGAAGCGGACAAGCTCAAAGCAAAGTTAAAACTTCCTAAATTTATTGAAAAAGTAGAGGTTTCCGGACCGTATCTTAATTTCTATGTGAGCCAAGCTTTCTTAGCTGAGCAGACTCTGTTAACCATCAACCGTGAAAAAAAGAAATACGGCGCTGGTACAGAGAAGAAGAACATCGTAGTTGAATTTTGCAGTCCTAATACTAACAAACCTTTGCATCTGGGGCATGTAAGAAATATGGCTTTGGGTGATGCTATGAGTAAAATTCTTACGTTCAGAGGGAATAAAGTTCATCCGGTAGAGATAATCAACGATAGAGGTGTACATATCTGCAAATCTATGCTAGCGTATGAACGCTGGGGAAATTCCCAGAAGCCAACTAAGAAAACCGATCATTTTGTAGGAGATTATTATGTGCTGTTTGCTACTAAAGCTAAAGAAGATGAACATCTGGAACAGGAGGCGCAGGAAATTCTGGTTAAGTGGGAACACGGAGATAAAAAAGTGCGGGCATTATGGAAAAAGATGAATAAATGGGTAGTAGACGGCTTCCGACAGACATACACTAAGTTTGGGGTTAAGTTTGAAAAAGAATATTTTGAATCAGATTTCTATACCAAAGGGAAAGATATTGCTTACGACGGATTGGAAAAAGGATTTTTTGTTAAAGATGAAACTGGGGCGATTGTAGCTCCTTTGGACGATTTTGGATTAGGAAAGAAGGTTATTGTGCGTGGAGATGGGACTGCGGTATACATTACCCAAGATTTGTATCTGGCCGAATTGCGTTATCAGGAATTTAAGTGCGACCAGCAGATTTATGTGGTGGCATCAGAGCAGAATTTACATTTCAAGCAGTTGTTTAAGATCATGGAATTGTTTAAACGCCCGTATGCTAAGAATTTGTATCATTTAAATTATGGTTTGGTTAATCTGCCTACGGGAAGGATGAAATCCAGAGAAGGAACAGTAGTTGATGCTGATGATATCATGGAAGAGATGTTTGAATTAGCAGAGAAGGAGATTCGAGCCCGATATACTAATTTATCTGAAACAGAAATTAAGAAACGAGCTCACGATATTGGTATTTCTGCGTTAAGATTTTATATGCTGCGGGTGGATGCGATAAAAGAGATGATTTTTAATCCGCAGGAATCTATCAGCTTTGAAGGAGAAACCGGACCGTATGTGCAGTATACTCATGCCCGCGCATGCAGTATCATCCGGAAAGCCGCGGAGAAAGCATCGGCGAAAATATCTCTTAAAGTAGATTTTTCTAAGTTGAAAGAGAAAGAGGAATTAGCTGTAATTAAATTATTGTATGGTTTTCCTGAAGCAGTGAGTAGAGCGGCAGAGTTATACAAGCCGCATATTATTACCAGCCATCTGCTGTTATTGGCGCAGACGTTTAATGAGTTCTATCATGCGCAGCAGGTTATTTCTGATGACAAAGAGTTGATGAAGGCTCGGCTGTTATTAGTGGATAGTGTACGGCAGGTATTGGCGAACGGATTGGGATTGTTAGGGATAGCTGCGCTGGAAGAGATGTGAATATTCTTAAAAGAGAATAATCCTTATTAACCCCTGGCTACTAGAACCACTTTAAAATAGCAAAGAGTTTATAAAGTCCAACTTCCAGTGATTCATTTCTACTTATACTAATGGGGGTGTTTTATGAATTTTGATGCAGCAGGATTATTACGTTTAGCGTTGCTGGAAGACAAAGTTAGATACATGACTCAGGAGTTTAAGCATTCCCGACCGTTGTTAGACCTACACCCCCATTTTCACGACTTTAAGACCGAAATTTCATTCACAGAGCCATCTTTGGAAGGAGTAGAAATACCTTTTGATTACCGAGACTCCAAAACATACCCGGACGGATTTGACCCAAAAAGTCCTGACCCGAAATATTACACCTCTGATATTCTGGAAGCAATGCAGCAGCTAGGGGTGAAAGGTAAGGTTACGGTACGCGTGATTGAACATTTAAAACAAAAAGGAGTGTCTATCTCTATCGGTGACCCTTCTACTTGGGTTGACTCGCAGAAAGTGCCCCCTAAAGTTCTTACCGTGGGAATGCCAAATTCAAAAAAAAGGGAGGCCTCAGAACATCCTATTTATCTTGACCTGGTTGATTTTAATTTTCTTAGCGCTATAACCAACTCAGGGCTACTGCTAAGTGGAACTAGTGGTGCGGGAAAAACGCATCTGGCCATGATGTTTGCTAATGCCGTTTTTGGTACAGAAAATTATTGCAGCCGCACCATCACCCCGGGAATGAACGAGGAATCATTCTTTGACCGCGATTTCGGCAAGATGAAAGAAGGGGGAACTTTAAGGGAAGCCATGATGGCTACTCCCATTGTTACTAATCCGGCTGTAATTCTTAATGAAGTAAACCGCACCCCCACTATTCTGCAAAGTATTTTAATCCCTTATCTGGAATTTCATCTTAACTTAAAAGGGCTGGATTTCCCAGTGGGAGTTGAATCACCTTATGGAGGAAGATATCAATTTCGGGTTATTTCCATCAATGAAGGAAGAGATTACAAAGGAATAAGCGATATGGATCGGGCCGTCAGAGATCGTATGGTAATCGAAGTACCCATCGGCCGATTTAAGCCGTTGAAAAGTGATTTCAGGGAGATGATTTCTCAGAAGAAGAGTACCGCTTTAATTGTTCCTGAAAACAAAGAATCATATTTAGAAGACCTGCTAATGCTGCATTCCAAAGTAACCGAGATACCTTTAACTGGTTTTGCCAAAGAGTTTTTGGTATATCTTTCTGGGTTAGGCAACTGTGTAAAAAGCCACACTGGCACTAAGGAAGGAATAAAATTCAGCACTAAGATGTGCGAAGGATGCCATCATGCTGCTGCGGAGAAAAATATTTGCGGCAATGTAGATGCTTTAACTTCCCGTAGCCTGATAAACTTAGAAGTTGTCGGAAGAGGAGTTGCAGCTTTACGGGCATATAAGCA
>CAZIUU010000008.1:26977-38518 GCA_964542815.1 uncultured Methanosarcinales archaeon
GCCAGAATACAAAGCGAGACTACCGAAACCAGCCGGAGTAAAGCTTTGATCGAGTTCACCAAGTCCAGTTACCTAAATGACTTAGCAGTTACCACTGAAGATATCATCAAAATAGCCCCATTTGTATTGTACAGCAAGCTTCCTCTGGGTTCTCCGTGGATTGATGAGCATCATCAAGGAGATCGTTTCCAAGCAGTGCAGGCAGTAATAAACTCTGCTTATACCCGCTTTACTGATTTTGTCCGAGAATATTATAATCATGGAAAAGGCACCCGAGCCCAGCTTCCGCTAACTGAAGCTATGCGGGGAATAGGCGGCTCTAATGTTCTTCTCAGAAAATATGCTCAGGAAAAAGATGCCTGGCTAGTGAATCTCACTGATTCCGGGGCACGCACAGATTTGTATCAAGTTCCGACCGGAGACTTAATTCGCGGCTTTAGCTTGCAGCTAAGAAAAATATTCCCCGAAGCAATAGAAACCGATGAAACATGAGCCATAACCATATCTCTTCCCTCCTTGGAACATTGGGAAATTTAATGTATCGGCTTACACGTTCTGAAGCTGACAAAAGCCTAGAGCATAAAGTCTTAGAGATATTGCATCGGGAAAATGAAGGGAAGAACTTTTTGGTCAAAGCTCGTGTTACTCCCAAGTGCGATTTTTTGGATGCTCAAATTGATACTCGCCATTGGAATATTCTGCTGGAACTTAACCCTAAGTTAGAAGAACAGCTTAAGGTGCTTCCTGCAGCCATGCTGGGCTCAACTAATCTTTTTGATGACTTGATTACTGCTGCTTTCAATCATGAAATTGGGCATAATGCTTCTCCAGAAGGTTATTATGGCTGTCCGGCGGATGAATTATACTTTTCCGGAGATATAGGTGCAGCCAAAAGAGCTTTGGGTGGAATGGGAGTTACTGCGCAGAGAGAGATAGATTTAGTTGTTCCGATGATTGTTAATTTCTTTGAAGATTATGTGGTTAATGTTACTTATGCTCTTAGCGGAGAATCACGGGAGAAGTTCCGCCGTGGAATTACTGCATTTTACCTCTTAGCCTCTTCTCTGGAGAAAAAATTCCGAAGCTCGCCTTTAAGCGCGATGCTGCTTGACGTCCAGTTCAAAACCTATTGGCAGAAAGATGAGCTAAGGAGGTTTGCAGCAGAAACCTCTGAAAATTATCTTCCAGAGCTGACTGAAAAAACTCTGGACATCTTTACTCAAGATAAAGACTTAACCCAAAAAGTACTTGCTAACACCATGGCCGCTCCAGATTATGTAAAGCTGTTTTGGGAAATCAGCCAGCCTAAGCACTGGGCGGGGAAAGTGTACAAATTTACTAAGTTAGTTTATCCCCTGCTTAAGAAAGAACTTCAAGAAGGCTTAGGGGGTTTATTAACTGAATTATTTGGTGACAGTTGTTTCACCCAGCGCTATCGTGAAGATCGAGCGTTCCGGGAGAAAATTAGTCAGGAGATGTACAGCATGGTGGTAGCCGGCACCGGGTTAAATTCGAGGGGGAAAGCGCTTCCTAAAAAGAGTTACCAAGGTTATTCAGAATCTCCGTTTAAGCCAAGTACTCCTGAAACTGCTCCTACTGCCAATGGCCCTGCCCCGGCAGATCAGTCTGATTTTGAAAAATCTGTTTCAGAAGTAGGGAAGAGAAGGCAAGTCACTACTCGAAGGGTTCCTCAGCGAGCTTCTGGCACAGACGGCTTTGAGTATCAACCTCTGCCACCTTGGGTGAAGCCTAACACTTGCGATCACGGATTGGGTGGAACTATGGCAGAAGGCCGTTTCCCTTTAGATTTTAACTACGCTTATGATTTTTACAGTCAAGGCTCTAGAGTATTAAAAGTTCCTTTGATTCCAAACGAAGAAAAAGAAATTCCACAGTTAGAAGTGGCCTATGCTTCTGCCAGAGAGATCAACCCTGCCGGATTGGGAGTTGATTTTGACAAGATTGCCTGGGATGAAACCATCATCGACCCAAATGGAGATTTTCATCTCTATCAAAAAGAGGCTCCCATCACCGTTCCGATGGAAGCCCAGCTCCAGCAGTTAGCTTTCGACCGGGATATTTTATTCATCGGAGATATCTCTGCTTCCATGGGCTATTTGCAGGTAGTGTCCAGAGAAAGGCTGGTTGCTCCGCAAGTTAACGAACTGCAGGGATATGACTGCTTCTGCATACTTGCTACCTCGCTGGTCCAAACCGCGGAAGAGCTGGGATTAGGAAAGATAAATTACGCGGCATTACTACTAGGAAACCAAACCCATTTTTACCCTTGGACTTCCTCTAAAAAAAAAGTGTTAGATTATATTTACAGCGGATATGCCGACGCTTGTTTGCAGAGGCTAAGCCCACAGGAAGTGGAGCACGCCATCAATACACATCAAAAAATTGCTCCTCAGAAAAAGATTCTGGCCGTGATGCTAGGAGATGGCTATGCCCAATGGGGAGAGAATAAGATGTACCTGATGGCAGCCCAAGCCCTGCTGAGAGCCGGACATGAATTTATTTATATCCAATATAATGGCGGAGATTTCAGAGATTTAGGGATAACCCATCTTGATGACCAAGACCAATTGCGCCCACTGGCTCAAGAACTGAAAAAACAGGGGCAGCAAGTGTTTCAGATAAAGACGTACAAAGATTTGTTTGAGATAGACTACGACTTGAAGATTAAACTGGAATAGTTTAACGTAAAGTTTCTTCTCCCCACTTCTAAGATACAACCAAACTTTTAAATACCTCCTGAAATTATCTTCTGAAATAAGGGGAGGAATAGATGTTAAAATATGCTTATTACCAAAAAGGAAAACCAACTGTAGGAGAAGGATTGAATTATGTCGTTCCAACCAATGGGGATTTTCTGTGGATATATCTTTCTAAACCTGGTTCTGAAGAGCTGAATAAGATTGTGCAAGATTTTTCATTAGATTTAAAGACGTTACAGGAGTTCAATCGTGCCAGCCACTCCAAGCGTTATTCTACTACTCCGTTCCAGTTTGTGTTCGTGGACTATTTTATAGAGAAAGATAAGATTAAATCGACACGCATATTTTTCATCTTGGGAAAAAACTTTTTCATTACCGTTGCTCCCCAACATTATGATTATTACACTGAATTGTTTGACCGCATAGTTCAGGAATTAGCTTATTGCAAGAATGGAAAAAATATGGCTCATCTTCTCTATCATTTCCTGGAAGAAGACACCGAAGAAAATTATGATGTGCTGGAAAAAACTGAAGCACAGATAATTAGCTTGGAAAGTGGAGTAGTTAATTCAAAAGAGGTTAATGTGCGGGAAATTGTAGCGTTGAAACGAGAATTATTTCACATGACGCGAAGATTTTGGGCTTCGGCAAAAATTATCTTTGCTATCAAGAAAGGCATCACACCTTTGGTACTGGATAAGCAAGGGGCTAATCTGCTGGATGATATTTACCATACGTTTCAGCATCAGTTGGATATGGCTACAGCGCAGAAAGAGATGCTTTCAGATGTTTTGGATGTTTATACTGCTTCTCTGTCTAATCGTCTGGCGAACATTTCCAATGGGCTTAATCATACTATGAAGTTTCTTACTGCTTTAACCGTGATTTTGATGATTCCAAATCTGCTGGCCAGTGCTTTTGGGATGAATTTTAAAATTATTCCCTTTTCCGATTGGGCTTACGGATTTTATATTATTATTGGAATCATGGCAGTGTCTCTTGTGGTAACATTAGGATATTTCTGGAGAAAGAAGTGGCTGTGAGTGATGGTATAACCTTGGGTACTTACTGTTCAACGCTCAGAACTAAGTGAGAGACTACAAATTGTGGTTTGAGCAATAGCGGAAAAGTTTGAGAACCTACACTTTTTTTGTGGGGGACGGAAGCGCGCACTTTGTTTCTGAAATTATCCAAAAACCGCCTCTTCTCTTTTTGCCGTGTTTTTGTATAGCTTTAGACAAAATCTCATAACTTATTTCAATATTTTCAACGGACTGAGGATCTTGGATGAAAACATTTTTTCCATTAAATTTTGAAATCAAAGAAACATGCCCCCACTTTTTATCAGAGATATTTGCAATAGTGGGGTAGTCGAAACAAATAAGTATATCAGAATTTTGAAACTTTTTAAGTAAATTAATTATGGATTTTTTGCCAATTCTAAAAATGTAATTTTCTTTTAATGGCAGGGAATGTTTCTTAAAAAATGTATTAATTGAATTTTCTTTTTTATGAAGATTAATCTCAAAAATATCATTTTCGCTGATTGTTGTATTTGGATACTCGTTTGATAAACTCTTAGGGACTCTTAAATCTAACCCTCTACCTATTGTCCATAGAGTTATATTTTTGTCCATATTCCTATGGGAAAGTATTGATTTTAGACAAGCAGGAACACAAAAATATCTTTTATATTCTGTTTTTGGATATTTTTTTTGCATACTTCTCTAGAAAGATTTGTTATTTATAATACTTGTGAGCGTTTCTGTTTAGGTGGGGAAGCGGTATTAAGCAAGTCCTTAAATTGTGTCCAACAATTATTCTCTACCCGCTATATTCTTATAAATAACTATTTTCCCCAGCTTATCATGCCCGGAACCTCAACCGTTTTAGTTGGACTGCAATATGGAGATGAAGGCAAAGGCAGGATTCTGGATAAGTTATTAAAAAGTAATCCCGACGATAAAGTGGTAGCTCGATTTAATGGAGGCCCAAATGCCGGGCATACGGTGAAAGAAGGCGAATTAGAATTAAAGTTACATCAAGTTCCTTCAGGAGTTCTTGACCAGAACGCAATTTTATACATCGCTACCGGTTGTGTTATAAATCCGGAAAAGCTAGTAGCAGAAATTGAGGAGATAGAACGCCTGGGGAAACAATATGATAAAGATTTATCTCTGAATGGAAGATTATTCATCTCTTCTAAAGTTACGTTGATTCAGCCGCATCAGCGGTTGTTGGACGGAATTAACGGAAAGACTTTAGGAACAACCGGTAATGGAATTGGGAATGCTTACGCCGGAAAAGCGTTAAGAAAAGAAGGAATTTTCCTGAGAAGCCTAAGGCTGGGAGAGTATTTAGCAGATAGTCAAAACTGTGGGAGAAACTCTGAACAGAATTTGTTGGAAGTTTTGGAAAGGGATCAACTTTCAAACCGAAGAGCTGCATTTGAATCATTAGGACGATTTGATGAGGCTATAGGAAAATTGCAACCGTATATTTCCAGCGACCCTTTATTCTTAGAAAAGAAAGTCCGTGCCGGATTAGATATCTTCTTCGAAGGAGCACAAGCGTTTATGTTAGATGTAGATCATGGAACATATCCGTTTGTCACGTCTAGCAGTACAGGCGCAGGAGCAGCATATGTGGGAGGAGATTTATCTGTTAATCATCATCGTAAAACCCTCGGTGTGGCTAAAGCGATTATGTCTCGAGTAGGAAATGGTCCATTTGTATCTGAGTTTGGCGGAGAAAAATCAGAGAAGTATTGTATGGAAAATGAGGGGAAAGCTCATACTAAAGAACAAGAATCAGCAGTATATAATTCTAGAGAATTGCTAAAAAGCGAGGATATGTTTGATTTAGGAGTAGGATTACGTATGTTAAGTAATGAATATGGTGCAACAACAGGAAGACCAAGACGATTAGGTATGTTTGATTTAGTGCAATTGAAACAAATATGCGCACTTAATGGGGTAGATGAATTGTATATCAATAAATTTGACCAGTTAGCTTTGTTCAGGGATACAGTATTACCGGGAGTTCCTTTAGTTACCGGTTATGTATTGGACGGTAAAGAGATTGATTATGTGCCAACTGTATCAGAGGTTTATCGCAGAGTTACTCCTAGAGTGTCTTATCTTCCTCATCTGTCGGAAATAAATAGTTTGAGGCAATACCGCGATCTTCCTCAGCCGGTTAAGAATATTATTTCTTT
This sequence comes from uncultured Methanosarcinales archaeon, assembly GCA_964542815.1. Lineage (GTDB taxonomy): Archaea > Nanobdellota > Nanobdellia > Woesearchaeales > GW2011-AR9 > JACRPH01. The sequence continues at coordinate 32,915 of CAZIUU010000008.1, forward strand.
CATCGAAGATTTCGTCGAAGTTAAAATTCATGGTATTGGTGTGGGTCCGGAAAGGGATGAATTCGTGGACACGTCGCCGGAAGAAAGGATGAGATAAGTTACAAAAGTAATTTAAACCTCTTTATTTTTCTTAGACATTACATATGATAAAGCTGTATTTTATTACCGGAAACAAGAACAAGCTGAAAGAAGTACAGACTATCCTCCCAGAAGTTCAGAGTTTAGATATAGATTTACCGGAAATTCAAGAATTAGATGCGAAGAAAATTATCGAAGAAAAGTTAAAGGAAGCACGCAAAGCCCATTCCGAAGAATTATTCTGCGAAGATACTTCATTGTATATTGAATGTTTGAACGGTTTACCTGGCCCATTAATCAAATGGTTTCTCCAAGCATTAGGAACGGCGGGGATTTATACGCTGATTAAACATAATCCTAACAAAAAAGTTGTAGCTAAAACTATTGTTGGTTATACTGATGGAAAAATAATTAAGTTCTTTGAAGGAGATACTTTTGGAACAATTGCTGAGCCAACGGCAAAAGGTGGTTTTGGGTGGGATGCATTGTTCAAGCCAGATGGCGGTAGTAAGAGCTTCGCAGAAATGAATATGGAAGAGAAGAATAAATTTAGTATGCGGAGAAAAGCACTGGAGAAGCTGAAAGAATTTTTGGAAAAGTAAATAAACTCCAAAAATTTCCTTACCCCAACATGAAAAAAGAGGGAAACAGACAAAAAGAAGAGGCTTCTACTAAAACTAATATTACTGAACTGCTGAATAAGAGCGAAATCAGCTTATGGCTGGATGATTACAATGATATCTTTTCAGATTTTGATCCACGGCCATATGCACATCGAGCGTTATCTCAAGATTTGTTGGATGAAGCTAAGCGGGCAACTCGAGAAGCCCCCTCAGGAATTGAGTTGAGGTTTCTGATTCCGAATACTCAGCGCAATTTACAGCATGAGTTTATGATTAAGAAACGTCTGCGGGAACATTTCAAGAAGCATGCGGCTCAATTGGACGATGATTACAGACAAATGCGGAAGAAAGGAGTTATTCTTACGGTTATTGGGATGCTGCTGCTTACCGCAGCTACGTTTATGTATATGAATAATGGCAATCATTGGTGGAATGCTTTTTTGGTAGTGCTGTTTGAGCCGGCAGGGTGGTTTACGATATGGATTGGATTAGAGAAAGCCTTTGCTGTATATGAAAGCAAGGAGCATAAGTTTAACCGCCAATTTTATCAGAAGATGGCAAAAGCAGAGTTTAAGTTTGAAGGGTATTGAGTAGAAGAAAAATATTGTTTTAAGTAATTATTTTATCCCTTCCGGGAAATAAGAATACTTGTAAATCTTAATGGCTTTGTAATAAGAATAGCTTCTGATTTTTTTAGGAAATAAAGATTTAATCTCATCCATCAGTTGGTAAAACTCTTTCTGGCTGGGCAATTCACAGTCAAACTCAAAATCACTCCCTCCCACCGCAATATCCCGATAGATGATGTTGGGGTGCTGGGACATAAATTGATTTAAGCCGGGGATAATATCAATGTCCTCTAATTCCATATCTACTTTATAATATTCATATCCCAGTTTAGATGTATCCAGCAGAAGTTTGTAAGCCACAATAACTTTATTCTTCTCGAGATTCCGAAGCTTGTACTTCACTCCCGTAGGAGTCATGCTTAATTTCTGAGAGAGTTCCAATAATGACATTCGAGCATTTTCTTTAATGGCATTAAGCAGCTTAATATCTTTCTCGTCATATGGAAACGGAACAAAACTTCCGGTTGAAACAGGAGTATAATCCTGGCTTTTCTTTTCCACCAGATAATTGCGGGGGTAATGAATGTAATCCAAAAAGATACAGAAGTTCTTTTCTGCGACATAACCCCTAAACTTTTTCAGAAATTCCTCGTAAGTGCTTTGGTAGGTGTGCAGGTCTTTGACTAAAAAACCTAAAGCAATGTCATATTTCCCGTCGCATTTGTACACGGTGAGGATATTTTTCTGCTGGACAAAGAAATTAATTATCTGTTCTTCGATTTCCGGAGTGGTTGCCTGAAGTTTAAGATAGAGGCGGACAATGTAATGCACAAATTTGCTGAAATCAATAATGGCGATATATTTCCGGATAACCCCTTTTTGTTCTAACTGCTTAATCCTATAAGATGCTACATCCCGGCTCAGTTTTGTTTTCGTAGCCAGCTCATTTATTGATTGGCGGGAGTTTTTATCTAGCTCAAAGAGGATTAGGTTATCTTTTTTGTCTAATTTTAACATATTTTACTTATAAAAGTAGTTTTATATATAAATCTTATTGCTTTTGTGGAAAAATTGGCAGGAAGTTTTATATCTTTGTTTTAAATATTTATTCTCCAGTAGTTAAAATGACACAAAGATTGGGCATAATCGGAGGACTTGGACCTGAAACTAGCTGCAGCTTCTGCCTTAATGTGAACAATGGAGTTAAAAGAACCCAAGATGCCCAGCCTCAAATAATTATGGAAAATGTCCCTGTTTCAGATAAAGCGTTGAATACCATTGCTAAAGGTAATTTCTCCGCAGAGGTGTTAGGCTTATTAGTTGATTCAGTAAAAAGGTTGAATCAGTGCAAGGTTGATTTAATAGTCATTCCCTGTAACACAGTTCATATATTCATCAATGAATTAAGAAGAATTTCTGACGCCCCCATACTTAGCATTATTGAAGAAACTGCACGGGAATGCAAGAAAAACTCTTTCCAAAAAGTTGGCGTGCTAGGCTCTACTACGACCATCAAAGAAGGATTATATGCTACGGAGCTTCAAAAACATTTCATTGAGGTAGTTGTACCAAATAAAGAAGAGCAGGATTTCGTGAGTGAGTGTATTATTAAAATTATCAGTCAGGATGTGGCTAAAGAAGACAAACAGAAAATGCTGGAGATAATTCAGCGGTTAGTGGAAAATGGTGCAGAAGCAGTGATATTGGGGTGCACAGACTTATTTTTATTGGTTTCAGCAGAGGATGTTTCTATACTTTTGGTAAACTCTACCAATGTGCTGGAGAAAGCAACGGTGGAGTTTATGGCGGCGAGGGTGGAGTAAACAGGAGGATAGTTTTAAAGATGAATCCGCGAGCTAAGGAATTTTACAATCAGAATTTTTTGGATTACGATATTCATATGGGCAAAACCGGACATTATTTAGCCCAGAAAGAATTGATTCAGAAGATTCTTGGTTTAAATCAAATAAGCAGAAATCTCCAAGATTCACATTTAATTAGGGAACCAATTCTGGACTTAGCTTGTGGAAGCGGGTTTTTGATTAAAGTGCTCTCTGAGAGATTTTCGCAAATTTTTGGGAACGATTTTTCTGAAGAGATGATAAGCTTGGCGAAAGAGAATAATCCAAAAATAGCGTTCACCAATGAAAATGCTGAAGCTCTCACTTCGTATTCTAAGAAGTTCAATACTATAATTTGTTGTAATCTTTTTTATTATTTAACCGAAAGAATCTCTGCTATAAAGAGGTGGAAAGATTTATTGGAGCAAAATGGAAAGATTGTTTTCATAGAAGAATTCCCTTTTCGCCAGCCGAACAGTACAGAGATGAACTCCCACCAAAAAGAGTTAATGGATTTAGTTCATCCGCTTTCTCCGGCCGAAATTATTGAGCTGATGAATCGGCAGGGATTACTTTTGACAAACAAGTTAAGCCTGCCCATAGATGATTACCACAAACTTTATTGCTTAATTTTTGAGAAAAACGATTAAATCATCTAAGTGCAGTATAAAAACTAAGCGGGCCTACAGGGATTCGAACCCTGATTAACCGGTTACTTGCAAATACTTTAGCTCTTATCATTGCTAGTATTCACCGAAGCCGATTGTGCTTTATGGCAATTGTATCCATTACACCATAGGCCCACCGGAGAGAGAAATCAACGGCTGTTTTTAAAACTAACCCGAGAAATGTTTCACTCTTGCCTAGAGCACCTATATACTCATTATACAGCCTAAACACAACTCATAAATATTAATGATGTTTTCATTAGAGTGTGCGCTTCAAATAATGCTAATACAGAACACCATTCTAGGTTAGTAATTGCTAGTGTTTTTAATCCAATTGTTATTTTAATTCAATTAAAAGAGGTGAGAACATGAGAGCTATGTTTAATCGCTGTATGGAATGCGATGAAATTGTAACTAATCCTATCTGCTCGGAATGTTTGGCAGAACGGATGAGAACGGCAGTAGCGGAAGATTCACCTAAACTGGCTAAGCTGATAACTGGGATAAACACTATGGGAGAAACGTTATGTCTATTCTGCCACCATAGTGTAGGCTTGTGTGCACACTGCTTCAGCAAAGATGTGCACGAATTAATTGCAGAAAATAATCCGCAGTTGGCTAAGAAGTTCATGGTGCAGTTTGATTTTGAGTTAAGAACTAAAACAGTAGATTTTGAGTAAGTAGGACTATTAGCTTTTTCTTACACATCATTCCCGCTAAATTTTCTTAGAGTAACTTTAATAATAACCTATATTTTCTAGAAGTATCATGTTCAATTTTAAAATTAAGCACAAAGACAAAAACAGTCAAGCACGCACGGGAATAATAACCACGCTGCATGGAAAAATTCATACTCCTGCATTTGTTCCCGTAGCTACTAAAGCTACCGTTAAAGCGCTTACCCCAAAACAGATTGAAGAGCTGGGATTTGAAGCAGCTTTATGCAATACCTATCATCTCTATCTTCGTCCGGGAGCAGATATAGTTAAGAAAATGGGCGGGCTGCAAAAGTTCATGGGATGGAACAAGCCGTTGTTTACCGATTCGGGAGGATTTCAGGTTTTTAGCCTTAAGAATGGGTTATGTGAAGTGAATGATGATTGTGTTACTTTCAAATCGCATATTGATGCTTCTAAACATATTTTTACCCCAGAGAAATCGATGCAGATTCAGCGAAAATTAGGTGCTGATTTGATTTTTGCATTTGACGAATGTTTGTCCATTGATGCTAATTATGAAACGACTAAGAGATCTATGGAAAGAACGCATCGCTGGGCTGAACGCAGCTTGAAAGAATTCAAGAAGCTGAATAAAGAGGACTTTGAACAACTTTCTAAACCAAAGTCCTCTAAGATTGTTTTGAATAGTTTTTCAAAACAATCTAAAGATAAAACCCAGGCGCTGTATGGGATTGTGCAGGGTGGGAGATTTTTAGAGCTGCGGGAAAAAAGTGCGAAGTTTATTTCTGCGTTGGGGTTTGATGCGGTTGGAATAGGCAGCACTTTTGGAGATCCTAAAGAAGAAAGCAGGAAGATAGTGGAGCATACGTTAAAGTTTATTCCGATGGAGAAAACCAAACATCTGCTGGGCATCGGAGCAGTAGAAGATATTTTTACTTATGTGGAACTGGGAATTGATACGTTTGATTGTGTTCTGCCGACTAGGTTGGCAAGGGTAGGCTATATTTTCATTCGTCCGGAATCGGGAGGAAATCTAGAGAATAGGTTTAGGTATAGAGTTACAACCTCTAAATTCAAAGAGGATAAAAAGCCGTTGGATTCGCATTGCGATTGTTATGTCTGCAAAAACTTTTCCCGGGCGTATC
>CAZIUU010000009.1:0-9752 GCA_964542815.1 uncultured Methanosarcinales archaeon
ATTTCAGATATTAAAGCCAGCGTAAAAGCGGCAACAAATGGTTCAATCATAGTAATCTGTATTAAGAATGAGGTTATATAAAAATCTATTCCAAAGCCGGCTCACAGCAATTTTGCTTAATTCCCTCTTAACGTATCTTTTGCGTTACCGATAAGTTTTTAATCATTATACCTCTTCCTATTTTAAATGGCAGAAGCTCAGGGAAATTCTAATGGTACAAATGGAAAGAAATCCGCCGGATGTCCTCTCCAAGAATTAGTAGACTTAGAAACATTCATGGTGGAATATGTGTCTTCCAGTTCTTACGCAGTAAACATCAGCCCGGAATCGGAAACAGTTTACGGTGGGCGTTCTTCATCTTACTCTGGTGGCTATATTACAGAGCTGCATCTAAAAGTTACTCCTGATGATCCTGCTAATCCTACTAAAGAGCTTAATTTCAAAGGCAATTCTCCAGTCCGGGGCGGTGATTATATTGCGGCTAGAATTCCACGTTATATCGAGATAAATGAAAAATATAATCAGCGTATGAAAAGCTTAGGCGCTCCTGGAAAACAAAAAGAACCAACTTATGTTGGCCGGAAATCGAAAGAGACTGAAGAAGCCATAGAAATAAGTATAATTTTACGTGGAGAAGAGAAAGAAAGAGCGGCTGAACAAATGGAAGTTGATTTAGATCAGTTTGAAGGGATTATTAGAACTGATCATTCAGTGAATTATTCTGCTTTTGTTAAGGAAGAGAAATAGTAATTATTGAAATCGATACTCCATGAACACCATTCTCGCATCATGAGGGTCGTCAAAGAAGATTTTGCTCTTGCTTTTCCGGAAGAACTCAAACGCTGCACCTTCATTGGTCTTGAGCTTCTGATGATGGACTTTATGTGCCGGAAATCCCCTGCCTTTCTGCTCTATTCCTACAATAAATCCCTTGTGCCCTAACCACACATGAAATTTATACGGAGCTTTGTATTCAGAATGGTTTAAACAATTAGAGCCGGCTTCATTCAGAAAATAAGCCAATTCATCCTGCTCGTTATGATTTAACCAATTGTAATGGTCAAACTTATCTTTAAGCACTTCGGAATAATGCCCGTTCAATAAATCCACTACTTTCCATTTCATTTCACCGTAACGCTGGATTATCGTATCAAAATCGTGCTTGACTGCTTCTTCCTCGTGCTCGTGTATTAAAAATTCATGATGCTCCTTTTTATAATTTATATGACTCAACGCTTCCATAAAGATACGTTCAAAGTCGAGGACCATTAATTGTATGTAATTCATTAAACAATTTAAACTTTACTGCACCTAAACCTGTATCCTGCAAAATAGAAACAAATAAAAACAAGGCTAAATTACTTAAAACTTATGATAACACCAAAACTTCCCGAGATATATACTTTGTTTCGCGATGGAATGAATGATGCCCAGAAACAAAAAGTATTATGTTACGCATTACAAGATACTCTCGGAAAAGATTATTTTGAAGAAAGAGGTATTTCTTTGAGTGAGAGTCCAACTGGTGAACGTTTAAACGAGCTGATTTCAGTTTATGGCTTGGAATATCAAAAACAATCCATGGCAGAACAAGAAGAGACTCGCAAAGCGTCAAGAATGAATCAGAAAGCTGCTCGTCGGTATGATATATTTAGTAAGGTTAGTGTTATGATTGGAGCGGGCTGTTTAATAATTGCGACCTTTAATATAGGATACAACATGCGAAAAGAAACTAAACCAACCACGACCTGTTATCATCATACTCTTGGTACAGAAGAAACATTAGACAACGTAATCACTTATCTAAAAACGAAAGATCCTACGGTGAGTAAAGACAAAGTTATAGCACAAAACCATTTAAATCCTGGAGAACGGTTTAAAGCTGGACAGGATATAACTTATTGTTTCGATGAAAAGTGATTATTTTTAGTGTTATTTTCAGTAATATTTATAACATATTTGCATTTTGAACTGATTAGTGGGCCGGTAGCTTAGCTTGGTACTTTTCCTAAGCGATTAGGAGAAGCGAGAAAGAGCGCGTGGCTCTTAAACCAATGAAGACACCACGAGGTCGGGGGTCCAAATGCTGATTTATTAGCGTGGAAGTCCCCTCCGGCCCGCTTTATTTCTTAACAGTAGTTACACTAGAAAGATTTAAAAGCAGGAATAACTTTACACTAAAAATGCCTGAACGACCAAAACCAACTGCACCATTAATTATAGAAGTATGCGGTGGAAGTAATGGGTATCAAGGACTAGTAGAAAGTTTCCATCATGGATTAGAAGAAACCCCTGCTTTAAATCATTTTTACCCGCATCTGGATTTTGATGAGTTAGTTGCGTTTACAGCTTCTTCATGGAAGAAAAGAGAGAGTGAATATAATAAATTTTTCCGCTTCTTGGAAAGTTCTCCTTCTACTTACAAAATTTTTTCAGAGATATATCGCATTGGCTTTCCCTGGCTGAACAAAAACAAAGCAATTTCACCTCAACAGCAAGCCAAACATCGAAAGCTGAATCCTTTTCAGGGAAGAGATTTAGAAGAAAGATTAAACGAAGTAGAGCCTGCTGCAGTTGAACGATTAATTAAGCAGCTGCAGGAACAGCCCAGTGAATACGTCTTTGACTGCCAGTATTCTACGCGGAAAGCTGCACGTGGAGGAGATAATTATAAACTTAAACCGATGCACTTTCATAATGTTTATCCTAAGAGCGGTAGAATTGTTCCGGCTTATGCGGCAGAAATTGGTAGAGTCCTAACCGAATACCCACGAGAATATCACTTTCCTGTGCCTAAAGAAGTTCCATCAACAACTCCTGCACCAACTATAATTACTCCGCCCACAATAATCACTCCACCTGCAACTTCCTCATCAATACCAAAAGGACAATTAAGTTTACTCTAAATTAAATCCATCTTCCCCTTCACCCACTCCTTCAACTCCTCCGGCCATTCTTTCTCAATATCTGCCCGATGTTTTTTCATTTCAATTAACACATCCTCTCTAATCTTTCCACCATCAATCCACTTCACTAATTCTTCTTTAGCATAAATCGGAACGTGCTGTAATCCCCACACCTGCATCTTCAACTTCTCTTTAGCGTAATCTTTAGCATCCTGCTGTTTATTATGCATCTCTTCCCACAATGATTGATAAGAAAACTCTTTCTGCTTCTCCCTAACTTTCTCCTTCCCTTCTTTCAACGCAATCTTAGCCATAACCAATTCGTGCATCCGACGCAGAAACTCCTGCTTGTCCTCAATCTTTATCACGTCGCTGTAGCCTTCCATAATCAATCCCAGAGCAAATGGGCTGGGCAAAGCAGTATTTACTTCTACTACTGAAATATCGCCGGATGTAACTCCCGCAATTATCTGTTGCGCATGCTCCGCATCCATTAAATCTTCCAACACTTCCCGGCGAGCTTCTTTCAACAACGGAAACTCATTGCTTATTCGTTTAACGGCACTAAACAAAATTCGTGAATTAACCTGCATCCGACCAACATTCTTTTTTCTGCCCATATACTCACGCAAAATCATCAACGCCCGAGCTGCGCAATGTCGAAATCTTCTCTGCAGAACTTCACTGCGTTCAATAGATTGTTCTAACACTCCCCGAAAATTCTCCTGCTTCACTAATTCAAATGCCCGCAGCGGATTAAACGTATGCTCGGATGATAAATAAAATCCATTATCCGAAATGCCAACTTCTACATCTCGATGCTGTGAACGGCCGATGACAAATGCTAACGCTCTAGATAAACAATCATTAACTCTTCTTCCAAACAAAGTATGAAAGATAACATAATTTCTGCCTCTATCAGAATAACCCTCTACAACAATCCGCTTATCCGAGGGAACCTTGCTGAAATGATACTGCTCATAGAAATATTCGTAAATACTTTCCGCAGAATTATCATCCACGGTCAAAAATTCATGGATAAACCCCAATAACTTTTCGCGGGAATACTTCGCCGCAAATTTTTCATCCATCAATCTTCTGAATCTGCCGATTTCCATCGCCAAATCGAACGACAAAGGCAGCATTTCTGAAAACCATCTTGGTACTGTAGGCGGACGGCTGACTGAAGCTGAAACTTGAGCCGTCATTCCCCTAGCAAACTTAAACATATACACATTCCCGCCTAACACAAACACATCTCCCGGTTTAAGCTTCTCCAGAAAACCCTCATCTATCATTCCTACTATCTGTTCTCCAATCTTAACTGTAACATAAGTCTCTTCCGGAATCGTTCCGATATTAGTCATGTAGATTATCCGCGCCATCTTTCCCTTCTTGCCGATGTTTCCGGTAGCTTCATCGTACCAGATACGCGCATACACGTGGCGCTCTTCCAACGAAACATATTGCCCGGAGAGATATTTAATCACTTCAAAGAAATCAGCCCAAGTTAAAGTATGATAACAATAACTTTTTTTTATTAGCAGAAACAATTCATTGATAGGAATTATCTCGTTGATAGCAATTCCATAAATGTGCTGTGCCAATACATCCAACGCATTCTTAGGCAGATGAATTTTATCTATCTTCTTTTCCAACGCTGATTTCAGCAAAATAGAACATTCTACTAAATCGTCTCGATCCATCACGATAATTCTGGCTTTAACTTGAGCATGCAATTGATGTCCGGCTCTACCAGCTCTCTGCAACAAACGCGCTACTGACTTCGGCGAGCCTAAGCACAGCACTAAATCAATAAAGCCTATGTCGATTCCTAACTCTAATGAGGTAGAAGAAACCACCACTTTTAACTTTCCTTCACGTAGATCCTGCTCCGTCTTAAAGCGCTGTTCTTTTCCCAAGCTGCCGTGATGCGCAGCCACCGTTTCACCAGTATAAAATGTAGGAAATTTTTCTTTAAGATTATGCACCACCCGTTCCGTTCCGCTTCTGGTATTGGTAAAAATTAAAGTAGTTTTATGCTGTTGTACTAATTCATGAATCAACTCATACATTTTGGAATGCAGATGCATATAATCCGCTTCAATCAGATTCTTAACTGGACTCACTACCTGCAAATCCATCGACTTCAGGAATTGCACATCCACAATTAAGCAATCACGGGGCATATCTCCTTCGTAGCCAACTAAATATTGAGCTACCTCTTCCAATGGAGCAATAGTAGCGCTTAATCCCACCCGAGTAATTCCCGGAGACATCCGCTGTAATCGTTCTAACGTCAAACTTAAATGTACTCCACGTTTATTTTCTGCTAACGCATGGACTTCATCCACCATTACCCATTGCACATTCTGTAACTTTTCTTTGAATTTTGGTGAGTTCAACATGATGGCTAAACTTTCAGGAGTAGTTATCAGAATGTGCGGAGTATGCTTAAGCATCCGTGATTTTTCGGCAGGAGTAGTATCACCTGTTCTTACTCCCACTCGAATTCCTAATTTCTTCCCAGCCAGTTCGGACATCTCTTCCAACGGCCTAAGCAGGTTAACGGAAATATCGTAGCTCAGTGCCTTAAGCGGGCTAATGTAGATTGCATACACTTTATCTTCCAGAATTTGTTTTTGGGCTGAATCAACCAGTTCGTTAAGAATAGCTAAGAATCCAGTCAATGTTTTAGTAGCTCCAGTCGGCGCAGAGATTAAGATATTCCTGCGTTGGTGAATTTCCATCACCCCATATAATTGTGGCAAAGAGAATTCTTTGAATTTGGAGAAGAACCATTTATTTACCAGAGGATGAAGTACTGATTTCAGCTGAAGTTCAGTATACGGCTGTTCGGCTTTGGTGAGCATGGTGAGAATGAATTGGGGGGATAATTAGGAGCTGCTTTTTATCCAGAAACGACGATTATTTTTATAGGTTGTGGGAGATTTAGTAACTGGAACTCCACAAATAATATAAACTACCACCGCTCGAGTTAAATTAGAGGAGATTGATGATTAATTGGAGGTACAAGGACATGCAACTAAGAAATACATTATATGGTGCAGTTATAGCTGCGGCGATTGGATTGGGGTGTGGAGAGAAAGCTCGAGAGAATACTACGAGTACTGCCACCATCGGTGCAGAAGGAAGTATTGAACTTAAAGTAAACCGAGATGAATTAAAGAAAATACATGCAGATAATTATAAAGCCAATGCACAAAGAAACATAGATTACTGGACAAGTGAAGCATTTAAAGATGCCAAAGAAGGAGATTTATGGGATTCCATCAGGACAGACTTAAGATTGGCTCAAAGATACGCTGACGAAGCGGGAATGGAATTTAATATCAACGAAGGACGACTCAAAGATGTATATCAAATTGGAGTAAGAGAACATGGCGTGGATAATGTAAAGTACTGGGTGAATAAAGCTTTCAAAGATGCCAAAGAAGGGGAGTTCTGGGATCAGATTGAAACAGACTTAAGATTGGCTCAAAAGTATGCTGAAGAAGCCGATTTGAAATTAGAACAAGTAGTGGATAACAATTCACTTCAACAGCTGTATGCGCAATATAAGCGTTAGAAATATATTTTATTTTTTATTCTATTCTTCTAAAGTATCTTCTTCCTCATCATCTTTCTCCACACCCTAATCCGTCATATATTTGGCTTTCCATTTAAGCCGAGCCGGAGAAAGACATATAAAGATAGTTGTGGTGTGAATGATAGAAAAACGGACAAAACATTTAAATATATGTTCTTATATACAATTATATAACATGCAAGAGACAACAATTTTACATAGTCCAACTTTAGAATCCGTCTTTATGGTAGAGGAAACTATCCAGAAATTTAGCCAGGAATGCGGTAAATACCAGCTCTGGAAGAAACTGCCTAAGAAAATGATGTATCAGACCTTTCAGGTTATTTTAGACTATCTCGAACAATCCGGAAAGATTATTATAGATAAAGATGGCTGCATTATCTGGACATTTAATCCAGAAAGAATTAAAAAACTGATTAGAGAGGATTTAATTGCACGATGAACAAAAATATCTCTGTAGCATTCATTACCCAAAAAATAAAACTGGAATGGGAATCGCTTAAAGAAGGAAAGTTTGAAGATAAGCAGCTTTACAAGTTTATCGACTGAGCTATTGACGATTTAAAAGTTAACCCCGTTTGCGGCGTCAAAATTTCAAAACATCTTTGGCCCAAAGAATATGTTCAAAAGTACAACATAACCAACCTGTGGAAATATGATTTACCCAATGCTTGGAGATTAATTTACACCATAGGAAGTGATGAAGTAAGAATTGTAAATGTCATCCTTGAATGGTTTGACCATAAAGAATATGAAAAACGTTTTAAATATTAACTAAGAGGTGATATTCCCATGAAACTAATCTTACTTGGCGCACCTGGAAGCGGTAAAGGAACTGTATCTGATGCACTTGCCAACGAATTCAAATTAAAACACATCTCTACTGGAGAAATCTTCCGCGAAGAGATGGGTAAAAACACTGTTTTAAGTAAAGAAATAAAGCAATATATGGACAAAGGCAATCTTGTACCCGATGAATTGGTGATAAAAGTAGTAAACTCTGCTATCACCGGAAAAGACGATTACATTCTGGATGGATTTCCTCGAACCATACCACAGGCAGAAGCGATTATCTCCCAGAAGATTGATGCCGTGATTAATTTGGACGTTCCTGAAACAGAAGTTATTCAGCGCTTATCCGGAAGAAGAATGTGCTCTAAATGCAATGCAGGATATCATATCAATTATTTCAAGCCCAAGAAAGAAGGCATCTGTGATAAATGCGGCTCGAAGTTGATACAGCGTCCTGATGATACTCCTAAAGTTATCTCGGAGCGATTTAAAGATTACAATACTAAGACCAAGCCATTGGTAGAATATTATCAGAAGAAGAAATTATTGCAAACAGTAGATGCATCTCCTCCACCGGAAACGGTGCGTAAAAATGTGATAGAGCTGGTGAAGAAGCTGAAGAAGAAGTAGAAATCTAAACTACACCTTAACCCCATTCTTACAATACGGACAATACACGCTTCTTAATCCAGAAAACATAAACGCTACAAACTTGTACTTGCAACACGGACATTCAAAACTTTTTAAGTTCATACTTTTTCACCATTATAAATAAAATATTATTAAAAAAATAAAATTAATCCGATGCCAGTTTCCAAATGGCTTTCATTCCCAGGATAATCGCTCCGGGAACCACAAACACTACAATGTTGCTCAAGATGCTGCGTAGATATATTCCCACGCCTGGAATCAAACCCAGATTGACAATGCCGGCTAACATCAATGCAATCGATGCTACTAAAAAGGGAGTGGTTTCTTTCGCCGTAAGATTGAACAATCCCACTAAGAATCCCAAAATCACTAATGTTGTAACCAATACTTCTGGAGCAACAACACTTCTAAAGAATCCAGCCACAATCGCAATCAACAATCCTATGAAGAACGCATAATGCGCCACCCTATGTATTTCCATCTTTTCTTTCTTTAACAATGAACTTTTTTTTGCCATAAACTATCACCTCTTGATTATAGCTTAGTAAAATATATTGGTTTATAAATCATTCGGTGCGGTTGGGCAAAATTACTCTAGAAAATGCTTTCTTACCGTATTCCAATAACCTTTAAAATCGTCCAGATTGTTAATAGAAACTTTAATATTTCGGGCGATTTCGGTAATATTCTTCTCTCCATATAGCTGATCTTCTACATTTTTAAGAGAAGTGCTCAATGCTTTTAGATATCCTAACATACTTCGAGCATAATCCTGAAAAACCGGACTTTGCAATGGAACTGCTTCCATCTTAGACAGCTCTTTATCCAGCTTAACTCTATAATCCCTGAATTTGAGATGGAAATTTCTGAAGTCAGAGAAAGTTGCCCTAACCCACTTCTTTTCATCTGCTCGCATCAGCTCTGCGCGCAACTCACTATCTACAAATGAGGTTATTTGGCTTATTCTGCCCCACAACAAATCTTTATTATCTTTTCCTTCATCTACTACTGGAGGAATTTCTGACATCAGCTCTGCCTTTCCGAACAACTTAGTGAATAATCCCATACCCCTATTGAGAAATAACTGTTTTAAATAAATTGTGGTGGTGGAAAGGATAGGTTGAAACAGATTAAGATACTACCTAAAGTTTTATATAAAGTTAGTAATTTTCGTTCTCTTACGCCGACGTCGCATAACCCGGTATTGCGTCAGTCTTGAATACAATTGATAATGGTTGTAACAAGCGAACTGATCCCTCTGGGATTCCCAGTTCAAAAGCAAAAACAGCTTGAAAATCTGGGCGTCGGCGCTTATTACAATTATTACAACAAAAAGAAACCAAAAACAATGTTCCTTACCAACATCCTATCCATCTTCGGAGTTCTCGCTACCAAACTCATCTCTGTCCTAGGTTACTTTGGAATTTTCTTCTTAATGATGACGGAAAGCATGGTTTTTCCTACACCTTCAGAATTAGTCATGCCTTTTGCCGGATTTCTGGCAGCACAGGGAAGATTCAGCTTTGCGCTAGTAATCTTATTCAGTTCTTTAGGTAGTATCGTCGGCTCGTTAATCTCGTATTATATTGGATATTACGGCGGAAATAAACTAATCTTAAAATACGGCAAGTATCTCCTGCTGGACGAATATGACCTGAAGAAAACTGAAGCTTGGTTTGCTAAAAGAGGAGAACGAACCGTTTTAATCAGCCGTTTCATTCCAGTAGTCCGTCATTTAATCTCCATTCCTGCCGGTATCGGAAAGATGGATATAAAGAAATTTTGCTTGTACA
>CAZIUU010000009.1:9762-10465 GCA_964542815.1 uncultured Methanosarcinales archaeon
CTTGTACACTTTAATTGGAGCTACCATCTGGAATACTTTTCTGGCTTACTTAGGGTATTTGTTGGGTGAGAATTGGGCTGAAGTAAGACATTACTCTGAATATATTTCTATTCCCGCAGCGATATTGATTCTGATAGTTGGAGCTTATACTATTTACAGGCATATCAAACATAAGAAACAGAGTCAAATAAGTAATTAAATTGTTACTTCTTCCGTTTATGTAATTTAACCTTGCTTAACTTATCTTTAACCGTTTTCCCAATCTTAGCCGTTCCGGCTCGTGCTCTGTCATGAATCTTCTTAGTTGCACCATAAGCAGTAAGAGTCATCTTTTTTGTTTTCGCTTTAGTGTCATAAGCAAATTTTCTGGTTTTATCGCGGGCATTTACCGCAAATTTCTTAGTCCTATTCCGAGCATGTACCGCAACCTTTCTGGTTCCTTCTTTTAATGATTCGTGATAGAAACGATAGCTAAGATAACGTCTGATCCTATCCGCATATTCCTTTCCCGCCCACCATATGCCCCAGATTAAAATTGGCCAAGTTAAGAGGTAAGCTACCAATAAAGTCCACCAGAGCACCGGATGGTTCAGCTCGAAGAACAATAATACTTTGATAATTCCTCCTGCGATTAAGCTTACGATTATCAGCACAATTCCTACATAAAACTTCCACGAAAAGTTCTTTACTAGTGATTCTGGCT
>CAZIUU010000009.1:10475-21846 GCA_964542815.1 uncultured Methanosarcinales archaeon
GCTCATTCATTTCTTAATATCTCCTTCTCCTGCCGGCAGAAACTTAATTATCTCATCTAATTCTCCACCGCCGAGCTTGTGTTTTACTTTCTTGGCTAAGTCTGATTTCTTTTCTTTGCCAGGAATGATAATAATTAATTTATCTACTTTATTGTTTATTGCACTAACTGGTCCGCCGATTAGTTTCCCCTCGACAATACCAATCGCACATTCTAATTTGGGATGCAGATAATTAGTCTTTCCATAAATCATAAAACTGCCTTTGGAAATGAACTCTCCGGCTTTAGCTTCTTTAGTGACCTGTTCCGGCTTTACGTAAAACACGTCAGCCGTTCCGTGGCCTAATTTCCATGCTCGGGAATACATGCCTACGGCTTGTGCCGTTTCATTTAAAGTAATCTCTCCTGCTTTTTGCCCGTCTTTTATCACAAAGAACGGAGAACCAGCCATATCCGTATGAAAAACCAAATCGGTTGGATCCAGATGTTTCTTGATGACAATCTCATTGGACGTAGCATCTTTCCCGCCAATACACAAAAATCCCTCTGAAGAGAAGAACCAATGGAATTTTTCATACCATTCATGCTTGATTTCTACTTTAGCTCTTTTTTCTTTCTCTTCTTCTAAGAACTTTCCTTCTTTGGTTTTAAGTTCAGCCAGCTTCTTCTTACTGTCATTTAATGCTTTTTTCGCTCCTTCTAACTTTCGTTTAGCTTTCTTGGCTAACTCAAAGTAGATAGCGGCATTTTCATCCACAGACTTATTTAGGTTGATTTCTACTTGCATTTGTGAGATGAATTAAAAGGAGTATTAAAATGTTTGGGCCATAATTAGCTAAACATTTTACCTTTAAAAGTTTTGATTTAACATAACTCACGAACGGTTTCGATAAGCCCAAGCAAATCCGTAGTTAGATAGCTCTGAGATAAAATTTTCCACTTCTCCAGAGCTTTTCTCTTTAAATCCTGCTTTTTCTACGAATCTATGATGGTCTAAATATGAAATCTTAACAAAAGCTTGCTCTGGTGAAAAATATTGTGCCAGTTTTTCCGCGGAAAGCTCGTATCCGGAAAATGGAACAAAGTTTAAAGTAACTGGCGAAGAGCCATCACACCAATCAGTAACCACTTTTCCAATATCTTCCAAAGCCATTAGACCTTTATGAGGCGTTAACTCTCTTCTTTGTTGATCAGAGGTTGTGTGAACCGAAAATTGCAGCCTGATTTTTGCATCAGTATTGCGTACTGCTTTTAACTCTTCAAACAAAGGTGTTCCATTAATGCCCACTGTGGAAACTACATATAACAACCCCAAATATTTGCTTTCCAATTTCCTAATCGTTTGGCAAGTGTTAATTGGATTAAGAGCCGGATCGCCCATTTCTTTCATTTCTATCTTGATCTCATCATAATCATCGGGATTTTTGTCCGGAAGCCCGCACACAAAATCCACTTGCTTTATTATCTCTTCCACGCTTAGCGGTCGATATTGCTTCATTCCACGAGTGAAACAATAACGACAGCCTAAACCGCAACCGGAACACAGGCTAACTCCGATTTTCCATTTGGATTTTCCCTCCTGCTCATCGGCTAAAGCAGAATCTCCCACCAATACTGGAAAGTTATCTTCTGTGCGGAAGACGTAGCCTTTGCCTTGTTTGGTGTCCAATTCTTTGACTAGGGTTAAGAGGGCCATTTTTAGTGCTCATTTGTTTTTCAACGTTTTTTATCCTCTTATTGTGATTTTAAATAATTAAATCAAAAAAAAGAAAAAACTTCTATTCTACACCAGCTTTTTGCTCACAGTAACTCCGGGAGGAAGCTTGCGCAGGGATTTGGCGTTCATCGCTCCGATTTGTTTCAACTCTCCTGGACTAAGCTGTTCAAACCCGGCTTCTCCCTGCTTTAGCTTTTGTAGGAAGATATTGTGCAGGAAGCGTACGGAAGTGTAAGCGCTTTCTAAAGCTCCGAAACTGATATCTCCTATTCCGTCAATTTCTTTAGCTTCATCTTTAGCTATCCCCAAGAATTTTGTGGCAAAGTCCAATCCGGATTTGTTGGCTTGGGCTTCGTATTTGGACTTGGTGGTTTGGAGATAAAAATGGCTGGTAACATGAACTACTCTGCCATCTCCTACCGGGAACTTCACCGCAATGGGAGTCTCACCATATTTATTGCCCATTTCCTGACTGCCTAACAGAATCTCCAAGCCCTCTTTGCGCAAAGGCTTGATGGGATAGCTGCTTCCTTCCAGCCACCATACCGGCTTAAGGGAACCACCGCCCAATCCTTTGGTGTACGGGCTTCCAGCCGCTACCAAATCTACTTCCACGACGTCATCGGCAGTATCCCGCCCTCCATGCGCTATATATCCTGGAAAAGCTGGAACGATTACGCGATCCAAAGCCCAGTCGGTAGTAACCAAAAATCCTCCCTCTTCCACAAATTTTCTTAGAGCTTCATGCCCTGAACGGCTGCCATAACGATAATTAAAATCTCCTCCGGGACAATTCACTAATACGATTTGTTTCGAATCTAAGTTAACTGTTCCATTAATCATTTTGTAGGGTGTGTCTGAAGCTCCTAACACCTTTTCTACCGAATCATATTGCCCTCTAACAACTAAAATCTGGTCTTTAGTTAGTCCTTTGAGCAAAGCTCTGTCTTCCAAAGGCAAAGCGGCATCCATTACCCTAGATGAAACCATGTAGGCAGATTTCATGTCTAATGATTTCCCTGCAGAACTCGCTGTACCCACAGAACTTTTTCCTCCGGACTTTTTCCCAGCATAGGCTTTATCAGCATCAAAGTCTGAATAAGCAGCTTTGGCCGAGCCGTAGCTAAATCCCCCACTACTATCTTCCCAATTTGAGGTACTGTCAGAACCCCAGCTGTAACTCATTTTAATCCACCCCCATAAGTTTTTGTACTTTTATTTCCTAACCTTGTAAGCCAAGAGCCCATCGATTTTTTTATGGGTTGGTAATCCTGGCTGATGGCTGAAAGCAAGTTCAAAGCTCCAAATAAAGATTCTTCATGGAAACAGATGTCATCACCGATTAGCACGCGAGAGTAGCCGATTTCCGCCAAATAGCCTAAATCGGAAATATCTGAACAGCTCGGTGTGTAGCTAGTGCGTAAAGAGCCAAAGATTCGGCTTGCCACCACAGCACGAGGATCAGCTTCTACTATCGCCCGAGTTGCTCGTAGGATTTTATGCGGTCGCCCCACTTCTACATACAAATCACCCCGAGCAGCCATTAATGGCACTTCTTTTTTCCAATCGCGATAGTCGGAAGCAACCCAATCCAGCCCTTTTCGGGATTCAATCTTAGCCATGACTTTTGCATTTGGGTCCAAGTTTAAAACATCAGCAATATCTGAACTCTGCTCTACATAAGAAAGCATATAATGATGCACTCCAGACACTTTTCCTGCTTCGATATAATGCTCATCCCCGAGAGTAAGATTGCCTTTGATTTTCAGGCTGGGGTGAAGGATGTTAATAGACTCTCCTCCGCCCACTACCCGTTGGGGACCGTCTAACATTACTAGCTTGTTTCCTTCCACACGTACAATGTGAGCGGTTTGCAAGCCATCGTTAAAATAACACTTTACCGGATGTGTAGTATCTAACTCTATTTCATGGTCAATCTCAACTATAGACCAGGGGGGAGTACGCAGTTCACCATAAGCTTTGGGGTTAGAAGGGTCTAAAACTATTTTTTTTCCTTCTACTTCTATCATTGTAGGAATCTTTGGGGAATCGTAATACGTTCCGCGGCTAATACGCATTTGCCTCCCTTTAAGGTCCACCCATACCGGTTTTTCTCCGGCTACTCCCTGCAGTCTTTTCAGCAACTCTTCCAACGATTCTTTTACCACAGGCATTACTGTGTTTAACCTAAATCCTTCTACAATGGGATGTTCAGCTACTTTTTTAAGGTACGCTGCATATGGCGGAATAGTTACGATGGCTTTCATTTTTTACCTCCTAGATAATTTTATTTATTACACGATTAAAGGCTTGTTGGATTCTCTTCTTCCAAATACTTTGTAACGTACTTCAGATAGCTCTTTCACCAAATCATGCTCTTCCCAGGAATGGCGCTGTAGTGGGTTAGCTGCCAGTAAAGAGCGGAAATAATCTTTTATTGGGCCTGACACCGCCCCCGGAAACTGTCGGGTAAGAGGATTTCCACCCAAAGCATAAATCATAGTCACCGCTAAAGAATACAAATCTGTCTGGGGAAGTGGCGGCTTTAAAGCCATTAGTTCTGGCGCAGCAAAAGCTTCAGTATAACCTTCAGGCTTGGTCTTATGTCTTGGCCTTAAGCTGGCAAAGCCATAATCCACTAACACGGCATTATGCTCCTCTGGTTTAATGATAATATTGTTTGGTTTTACATCGCAATGAACAATTCCATGAAAATGCAGATAATGTAAAGCATTCAGCAAGCGTTGAGTAATCCAGCACACATGCTCGGGATCCATAGCGCCATGCTTTTCCACAATTTTGTCGATAGTTGGACCTTCGATGTAAGTCATAGCAAACACGCAGCTGCCATCCTCTATTCGAAAAAAGTCACGTAATGTGGGTAAAGAATAATGGTGAATCTGCCACAAGAGCTTTGCTTCTTTCACCATAATTTCCGTATCATCGGGGGAAACTTGGATATTCTGTTTAAGGCAGGCTAATTCGCCCAATAATTTGTGCTGGGCTTTGTAAGTAATTCCAAAGCCGCCCTCGGCTATCTGTTCTAGAATTTTATAGTTGCCTAGCGTTCCCGGCTGCTGTTGGCGCAGAGCTTGGTCAAAACCAGCCCTTTTCTCCGCATCCCCCAACACTTCCCAGGCCTCATTGATTTTCACGCACAAGCTGTTATTTTTCCCGGCATCGCCATTGTCCCCACTTTTATTCGGGTGATATTTATTCATCAAAACCCGATACGCTGCTTTTACCACTTCATCGCTGGCGCGGGGATGCACTTGCAGGATTTCGTAATGGTTTTGTTCTGCCATACAAATTGCAGAGCGAAACATTTATATATACATTAAGCCACCAGTATACATATTGGTAGTTAAATGGTTATAATAACCATAAAACAATTATTAATAGCAATATCACTGTGAGGTAAATGTCTATGCGCCGTAAAGTAGTAAAACATGGACCGTCATCATTGACCATCTCCCTGCCCATGAGCTGGGTAAAGAAAAACAACATTCATAACGGAGATGAGATAGAAGTTATCGAGAAAGACAAAGAGCTGCTCATCACTGGTTCAGGCAAAAGAGATTCTCGTGAGATTACCGTGTTTATCAGCGGAAAGAAGCCTTTTATCAAAAGGATATTTAACATGCCTTACCTGCGCGGATATGACATAATTAATATTCAGTTTGACAACAACAGCGTGTTAGAAAACATTCAGAATCATGTAGATTCGCTGTTAGGATTTGAGATAATAGAACATCATTCTAATTCCTGCAGGTTAAAGAACGTAGCAGAAACCAAGCCCGAAGAGTTTGAGTCTATGCTGTTAAGGATGTTCAACATCTGCTCCTCTATGCTGGAAGAGCTGCTTAATTTCGTGGAGAAGAATGATGGTGATGCACTAAAGCGCATCCTGCTTATGGACAAAACCCTGTCTAGGATAGACTTATTCTGTCGCCGCATGATAAATATTGGTAGCGGCATGCCCATGCGCAAAGCAGGCAGCGCTTATGCTACGGTAAGGTTGCTAGAAGAAGTAGGAGACATCTGCTGTCGGATAGCTGACCACAAGATTGATGTTTCTCCAGCACACAAAGAATACTTCAAGAAGATCATCAGGGGGTTATCTACTGCTTTTTCTCTGCTCAGAAGCCTACGTTACAAAGGCGAACTGGATCTGATCTACGAATACAAAGAGATAAAACAGAAACTTTACCCTCAGCTGGATGAAAAAAGAAAGATAAATAACACCGAAGAGCATATGCTGTTCTTCCTGCAGCAATTAGCTTATCATCTGCATGATTTATCTGAAGAAGTGATTTTATGGGTTCCGGCAGGGGATTTGGAAAGGAAGAGGTGAGACCTATTTTAAAATATTTCAACAATTCCTTACCTTCTCCGCTACCAGCGCCTGCTCAGAACATATCTGCTCCGTATCGTACAACACAACTTTGGGAGATATTTTTAACTGGCGAATCTCCCCAGCAACCCCGGAATCATATCCTGCTTTGCCCATGTAGGTCCCGGCTTTGCCGACTTTAGCATCATTGAGCTCATAAGATTCAGCTTTCTCCGTACCAATGATATTTACAATCAGCCCTTCAACTTTGATATTTACCCCATTTTCCAGCGTAAATTTTAAGCTCTTACTTCCAGCATCATAACACAATTGATCCTCTCCGCCGATATTTGATAATTTCAATCCGATATTAATGGGGCACTGGGCAGACTCTTCTACCTGAGCACTACCTAAGTTCATTACTACTACGCCTACAGCTACTGCAAACGAAATCAGCAATAAGGTAGCCATAAGGGGAGTAATTCCCTTCTTCCGGTTTCTTTTTTCTTCCAAGACATCCATTTTATAACACCAATCTGTTTAAGCTTTCCAATGAGTTTTCCCTTTGTGAAGGATCTCCATCACACGATGAAATGGAATGAATATCTCTTTATCCTCTTTATCTAAAAATATCAAGAACTCTTTCTCGATACTTTTTAATTTACCCACTTCCAGGATTAGGTGAGTTCCTTTAATTTTATCGGAATACTTAATATGAAACTCTTCTTTATGAGGGTGGTGATGAACCTGCCGTAAGATAGTTCCGACAGTTTTCTCTCCTGCTCCGAATAGCTCGCTCTCCTTAAAAATAAATCCAGATAACGTAAGCATAGCTAACCCAACCAGTAAACTAATTAGAGGATTCTCCAGCGGACCTAAGTTGCCCAGCCCATCCCACACTCCAGTCCAGAAGAAAACAACTCCCATTATGCCGAATATGTACCAAAAATAGTTCTTAAATTGAGCGAGGGATATCATGTTTAAAGTTTCCAATAGGGTTTTCCTTGGTATAGTACTTCAGTTACGCGATGAATGGGAATGAATAACTCTTGTTTTTGATTGGGATGTTTTATTACTAACGCTCCTTTCTCAATGTTAACAATACTTTCTGCATTGATACTAACCTCTTTTTTCTTGCTTTTATCATAATACTTCAGAGTGAATTCTTTTTTGCGCGGGTGATGATGCACCAAATGAATTACTTTATTTACTGCTTTTTCTACTCCCCCCAGTGGATCAAATTCTTTAAATATCATTCCGGATAAAGTAAGCATGGCAAAACCTATGAACAGAAACACAAATTTATCACACACCCCATAATCGCAGACATAAGGAATTTCATAAATTCCTTCCCATACCCCTTTCCAGGCAAAGATGAGGGCTATAGCCATATACAACGACCATAAAAAGTGCTTATCTTGTTCGCGCATCACCATCTTTTTTAACCTCGAATATGAAAGTTAAAGTTTAGAAGTATAAATATCTTTCTCATTTAATATGCGCAATTTATTTCTACCATTAAGTGGTTAAACCACAAAAAGCTTATAAATCCAGCCTATTTTAAAGCAAATAATTTCATAAAATCGGTGAATATCCATGGATACTAAAGAATTGCTTTCAGAACCCCAAACCGCAGATTTAGAGGAAAGAATAAGTTTTCTAAGCAGAGTAGGCAGAACAGCAAAAGAGACTTTAGAATGGTACTTTGAGCCGAAGGCTTTTGAAAGAGAGGATGATGGAAGAATCTATCATTATCTCGGTGTGCATTATTTCAAAAAGATTGTTCCAACCGATGGTACGTATATCAATCGGCTTCGAGGGATTAGTTATAAAGAAAAGATGAAAGATAAAGCTTACTTGGAAAAGTTTGAGAAAGAGAGTAGACACATAGAAGCACTGCATGATTTAACTTTTTTAGTGATGATTTTAGGATTATATGTTACCCCAGACACTACCATTGCCATAAGTTTTACTATTGCAAATCTTGCCGTTAATGTTTATCCAAGCCTGCTTCAGCGTTATAACCGTGCCAGAATTTACAATGCTTTAGATAAGTTAGATGTAAATGAGAGAAAAGAATAACATGGATACCCTCGAACTAAAAAGAGAACAGCTTAGATTAGCACACAAAATAATCCTTAGAGATGACTTTGATACTGTGAAGAAGATTGCCGGGATTGATACTCTTCCAATTCTTCCTAACCAATTATTAGCTTGCGTAGTAGTATGTGAATTTCCATCATTAAAAGTAATAGAACAAAAAAGTTATGTTTTGCATGATCCGCTTCCATTTAAACCAGGTTATTCTGCTTACCGCGATATGCCGGCGATGATTGAAGCATACAATCTGTTAGAACAAGAGCCGGATGTGATTCTGGTAAAAGGAGAAGGCATACTTCATCCCCGAAAGATGGGTGTAGCATCTCAGTTAGGATTGATGCTGAACAAATCTACGATTGGAATAACTCCTAAACTAAATCTAGGAAAAGTGGAGCAGGGAAAAATAATTTTTCATAACGACATTTGCGGTTTTGAAGTTAAGACACGAGAACATGCTAATCCGGTTTACGTAACTCCGGGGCATCTAATAACTTTAGGCTCGGCGTTGAATATTGTAACTAAGACTATTGTTTATCCACATAAATTACCGGAGCCATTGCATCTGGCGCATAAGCTGATGAAGAGGAGGGTGAAAGGGAAGCCGGATGAAAACAGAATAGATGTAAAAGAAGAAGGTAAGAAAGAGGAATAATAAAAAATGCTATCTCTCCAACAATCAAAATCATTAGAACATGAATTACAGTCAGAATTAGACCTGCGTTTTCCGGGGAGAGATAATATTGCCCACCCCAGCTCTTACATTCATACCAATGACCCCAATTACAAAAAAAGCTTAGCCGCAGCCAAAGCTTATCTTCAAAGTAG
The DNA here is from genome assembly GCA_964542815.1 of uncultured Methanosarcinales archaeon. Classification (GTDB taxonomy): domain Archaea; phylum Nanobdellota; class Nanobdellia; order Woesearchaeales; family GW2011-AR9; genus JACRPH01. The sequence continues at coordinate 19,450 of CAZIUU010000009.1, forward strand.
CGGAGATGCTTTTCCAAGAGTGGGATTGGTAGTGGGAACAGGAGGATTATTTTCAGCAATGCCGGAACTGCCCATTGACATTTGGTTCGTGGTGGACAAGAATGACTTTGTAATAGAATGGATGAAGAGGGCTAAACGAGTCCTAAGGAATTCCACAACTTTAGAAGAGTATACTCGGGAGATTTATCATAATGAAGAGTTTTATCAGATACGCCATTTGTCACCAAAGGTTGCCCAAATCTCTTTAAAATGGGAAAGAGAAAGTTTAGGAGAATTTCATTTTACATTTAATGAAGACAGGTTCAGGAAAGCACGTGAGGCTTTGCTCAGAACGGTAGTGGTGGAAAGCTCAGTAGACTTAGCTTCTCTCTCTCCCATAAGTGCTTTAGCAGAAGTATTCCGAAAGAGAAGATGGAATATTCCTTTTGCCAACCTAACCAATGTTTACGAGCATTCTCCATTAGTCAGTGCTACACTTCAACTGCTGCCATTTAAAGAACAAGCCTTTTTGAAATGGTCGGAATACCGCAGCCGATATGGCTCTCATGATCATTTTTCAATTGGATTGCAAGATTATTTAAGAGAAGCAGGAAAATATTATCACCAGGCAGCATATATTAAAGAGAGAACTATATTGCCTCAGCATCTTGCCGGAGGGGATTTAACATGAGCCTTGAATCTTTACTAACCAAAGTGGACGAAGCGACTTGGAAGCAGTATGAGAAAGTTACTAATTGGGCTTACCAGAATTACGGCTGGAGCAAGTATGGGCTGGCAAGGATGTGTTATGGAGCCGAAAGTGTATGTATAGTCGGGATGGGTACTTATTCAGCTTTAGACGGTCTTAATCGCATCCCTACGAGTAAGCTAGAAATAGCAGTCGGAACATTAAGCACTATGATTGGAGTTTACATTTTAAGCCAAATGAATAAATGTTATAAGAAATTAGAACAATCGGAAATGAAAATGGCAATTTCTGGAGCAGCCATACAACCCAAGTTTGATGCAAGACGACCGAGGAAATTATTAGAGTCTGCTGCCATTTGTGGTTTAGCTGCTGCTGTTGTCAGTAACTTTGGACCATTGCCAGAACAATATTCCGGAACGATTAAAGAGTATCTAACTCTCGGAATAGCTATAGGAATTTTATATGGATTGAGTAGTTTTTGTCGTGTCTCTTCCGATTACTTCTCCTCCCAAATACCCAAGCCTCCTAAAGCCAAGAAGAGTGTATGGCAGGCATTATATGAACCAATCGGAAAATATTTCCGGAAAGCGATTCCTCAGCCTGAGCCGAAGCCGGAAGGGGCGAAGATTAGCTCTTGAGAAAAAACTTTAAATTCTGACGAAAGTTTTAAATATAACACAATATAACTAAATATAACTATGGCTGAAACTGAATGTGTAGCTAGGAAATGGGGCAATTCTTTAGGCATAATTATACCCCGAGAGATTGTAGAAGAAGAACAAATTATAGAAAACGAAACTGTCTCAGTAATATTCCATAAGAAACACCAGGCTAAAGAGTTTTTTGGCTTGTTCTTGGGCTGGAAAAAGCCTACCCAACAACTAAAGAAAGAGATGAAACAAGGATGGTCTTAAGAGAATACTTCTTTGACAGTTATGCTCTGGTAGAATTAGGCAAAAGCAATCCTGCTTATATCAAATATGCCGACTGCTTTATTTCTATTACCCAATTTAATCTTATTGAAGTGATGTACTCTGCTTTTCAGGAATGGGGAGAAGGAAAAGCAAAAGAAGTCCACTCCAAATTTAAGGACTGTGTAGTGGAAGTAGATGAAGAAGTAATTCTGGATGCTTTGCGCTTAAAGCAGAAATATAAGAAGCGAAATCTCTCTTATGCTGATTGTATCGGCTATGCTTTGGCTAAGAGCAAGGGAATTCCTTTCCTCACGGGAGATAAAGAATTTGAAAAGTTAGATAACGTAGAATTTGTAAAATAGTATATCATAAATTCTCCACACAAATCTTTATAAAATCCTCCCTATCACCTTAAGATATGGCTAAAAAACTTGAATTGGATCAAAGCAAGCTGGCAAAGCTTCACGAATTATGGGGCATGGGGGTAAATCCTTATCCGTACACCTATGCGCAGACGCATCATGCTAAAGATATCAATGAAAAATTCTCCAAACTTAACCCTGGAGATCATACTCAAGAATACGTTTCCGTAGCTGGAAGAGTAATGCTTCAGCGGGTGATGGGAAAAGCCAGTTTTGTACACATCCAAGACCAAAGCGGAAAAGTACAGTTATACTTAACTTTAGATAATTTAGGTGAAGAAACTTACAAGTTATTCTCTAAGAGAATTGATTTAGGAGATATTATTGGTGTAGAAGGTATAATCTTCAAAACTAAGATGGGCGAAGTTACCGT
>CAZIUU010000009.1:21856-26651 GCA_964542815.1 uncultured Methanosarcinales archaeon
TTTCAGCTTCTCAGCAAATCAGTTCTGCCTATGCCGGAAAAGTTTCATGGATTGAAAGATATCGAATTACGATACCGACAGAGATATGTAGATTTATTTGTAAATCCCGATAGCAGAGATACTTTTGTCAAGAGAAGTAAAATTATCGAAACCATCAGACAATTCTTCCGCGATAAAAATTTTATGGAAGTTGAAACTCCTACCTTGCAGTCGATTTATGGAGGAGCTAACGCCAAGCCATTTGAGACCCACATCAATGCATGGAACATGAAGATGTATTTATCCATTTCTCCAGAACTATATCTGAAACGGTTAGTTGTGGGTGGATTCGAACGAGTATTTACCATATGCAAAAACTTCCGCAACGAGGATGCTGACACTACCCATAATCCTGAGTTTACCATGCTGGAATGCTACCAAGCTTACGTTGACTATAACACCATGATGGAATATATGGAACAAATCTATGAGAGAGCCTGCATTGCAATAAACGGAACGACTCAAGTGAAGCATAATTACCAAGGACAGGAAGTGATAGTAGATTTTAAAGCTCCGTGGAGAAGGTTGAGCATGTTAGATGCCCTGAAAGAATATGGTAAGATTGATGCTTCTAAGATGAGTAAAGAAGATGTTATGGAATTAGTATCGCAGCACTGCTTAGATTTTGACGGAGAATTTTCGTGGGGATTAGGAGTACAGTTATTATTTGAGCATCTAGTTGAAGACAAATTGATTCAACCAACTCATATTATCGACCATCCATTGGAAACTACGCCATTGTGCAAGAGACACCGTAAAGATGCCCGGCTGATTGAACGCTTTGAATCATTCTGCCTGGGTTCGGAGATGTGCAACGCTTATTCTGAATTAAACGACCCATTATTGCAGAGAAAACTGCTGGAGGATCAGGCTAGGCAATTGCGCGCCGGAGCAGAAGAAGCTCATCCGATGGATGAAGATTTTGTAAATGCGATTGAATACGGGCTTCCGCCTACCGGCGGGTTGGGGTTCGGAATTGACCGGATGGTGATTGTGCTGACCGGAGTTGAGTCAATCCGCGATGTTATTTTCTTTCCGACCATGAAGCCGATAGTGGAAGAGAAGGAGAAGAAGGAAGAAGGGGAGAAGAATAACTAGTCAACTTAACGTTGGTTTCCCAAAAGACCAATTAAACTTTAATAAAACCGCCTGGTTTCCGCAAAGTTTATATAGTTCCTAATGAAACCACTTTTAATGATCCCGATAAAGTTCAAGAAAACCGGCTCTTTAGAGCTAAATGATGCTTATCAGAAAGTTATCTACTGGTTTTTTGCTTATCCTACCACAGAAGTAAGTTTAAATGGCATTACTAAGTTGGTTAACATCTCCAAAACTACCGCTAATAAAGTAATTTCGCAATTAGCAAAAGAAGGATTCCTGAAAATCCAAGCCGTGGGTAGAGTCTGGAGAATTTCTTGCAATCAACAACACCAATTTAATACCGCCAGAAAAATACCTTATAATCTGGAAAGAATATACAATTCTGAAGTGATTGAAGAAATATTAAAAGTGATACCTAACCCCAAGTCAATTATCTTGTTTGGAAGCTACAGGAAAGGCGACGATGTAGAAACTTCTGACTTAGATCTTGCCGTAGAAACTCTGGATAATGAGGAAGTAAAAATATTCAATATAGGGATAATACCTCGATTAGGATATCGGGAAAAAGTTAAAGTTAACCTTCTCAAGTTCTCTAGACACAAAATAGACCTAAACTTATTTGCTAATCTAGCCAATGGGGTTGTTCTGTATGGGTTCTTTGAGGCAAGACCATGAGATACAAAAGACCTGACACTAAGAACGCTTTAAGCATACTGGAATCAGCAAAGAGAACCATGGATTTCACCCTGACTTTGGAAATAAATGAGCAATCTGCAGCTACTATCACCAGAAATATCTATGAATGCTTCAGGATGTTGGGTGATGCTCTGCTGGTAAGTAAAGGAATTACTTCAGAAGATCATTTACTGCCGATAAAAGAAGTATCAGCTGTAAAGATAGATTCTGCACGGCCGATTGCCTCCGTAGAGAATTTAAGAATCTTAAGACATAACCTGAATTATTATGGATATAACCCTAAAATCGTTGAAGTAGAAGATGTTGTCTCGTTGGCAAAGGCCTGTTTTTACAAAGCTTACGAGCAGATTAGGAAAGAATTGGAGAAAGATTAGCCGCCAGAGCAAAAGTTGCTGCGATTAATCTCTTTAGTTGAAATTTCTCCATGAAAATAATTTTCGAATTCAATGATAATTTTCTTTCTTAAATTGTAAGTGTCGGCATGTTTAGCATAAGTGAGCCAGCCTTCCAGAAAATCGTAGATGATATCGTACTGTATCTTCTTTTGGTCATATTGGGTGCGGAAACCTTGCAATTTTAGATAAAACCGCCGAATGTTTTTCCGCTTAATGCGCCGGTAATAAAAAAATAGTTTCAACCCGAGAAATTCGACCCCCCTCTTTAGCGGAATAATTCTGGTTTTCTGCGGATGAATTTCCAAAGCTAATTTTTCTTTTAAGAAATCATTTATTTTTGATTTATATTCTTCCAGCACTTCTTTAGATGTATGAAAGAGCACAAAATCATCTACGTAACGCAGGTAATATTCTGCTTTGAGAATATGCTTCACAAGCTGATCTAATTCATTTAGATAAACATTGGCGAAGAATTGAGAAGTTAAATTACCTAAGGGCATACCTTTCCCCCGCGTTGCAGCTGAATAATTAGATAAAATGGTTTTTATTAACCATAACACTCTCTTGTCTTTAATTTTCTTTTGGATTAAAGAAAGCATAATGGATTGGTTAACAGTTTCAAAATAATGTTTGATGTCCGCTTTGAGAACGTATACGGTGCGAACATTGTGTTTAGATATTTTTCGATGAAAGAAATGAAACCTCTCTACTGCTTTTAATGTTCCTTTGCCTTTACGATTAGCGTATGAATCGTAAATGAAAGAACGCTCGAAAATGGGCTGGATAATATTACATAGTGCATGATGAATAATCCTATCCCTAAACGCAGATCTGTTAATCTTCCGGGTTTTAGGGTCGCGAAGAATAAATGTTTTCAGCGGTTTGGGGCGATAAGTATGAAACAAAAGTTCATTCCGCAACTGAAGTAAATTTTCTTCCAGATACTTTTCAAATGTTATCACATAATCTTTAGTGGTTTTGCCTTTGCGAGCTTTCTTGAATGCCATTAACAGATTATCATAAGAGCATATCTCGCGATATAATTCAGTGCTTTCCATCAGAGTATACCAAAAACAATCCATTTAATAATTTTGTAATGACGCATACAAAAAAAATAAATATCCTCGCAGTTGGGCTATTCCACGGACGGCGTTGGTATTGTTAAGATTGTTGTTAGCATTGAGGTTGAAGTTATCGATGTTGTTGCAACCGAGCCAAGCCGCCCCCACAGTAGCTCTTCCACTAATGAATTCACTGCCCCTTCAGTGCGTATGCATCAAGTCGGAGCTGTATTTTATGACCATTCTTTGCAGAATAGCCGTAGCGGAAGAGCGTGTAGCCCAACGCTGCTCCATTACAGAGAGCGAGGACAATTGATTAAAAAAAGAGGTTATTTAAATTTCTTTCGGGACTAAGCATTTTTCAGCGTGCGCCTGCGGCGCACTAACCACTACGACGTACCCCACGGACGGCGCCGGAATAGCTAAGACTGCCGTTAGCACCGAGGTCGAAGACAACGACGTAGTCGCAACCGAGCCAAGCCGCCCGAGTTTCTTGTAAAGAAGACACCAAACTTCGTGCTGTTTTTTCAAAGTATTCTGCTAAGCCTATAAGCACCATTGGATCAGGAAGCCCAGTATAATTCTGCAAGTATCGTCGGTAATTTGGAGTTGTAAGTGCCTCTGCTAAAGTTGTATTCGTAAAACCATTTCTGTTAAATCCCAGCGCAGTTCTGCTGCGAGAATTATTAATCTGTACAGTTCCACCATTACTGGTGAAATCAGCATCATTAGGATAATGAATCACTTGCCCTGCGCCCCAATTGACCAAGGTGTTTACCCAATGCCCACCAACGCCATCTCCGCGGTTTTTATATTTTTGCAGTGCTTCTTCCAATTCTACATCTTTAGTTCGATATGTTCCATCTGCCTGACGTTCTACTGCGGCTTGGAATAAAGCTATCATAATGTTCGCCATTAAAGCAGAACTGGGAACAAAATCTCCCTGCTGCTGACAGTGATGAATGGCGTTGTAAGGTGTTAGTGAGAGAATCTCACTTTGTGGAGACTTTTCCACTTCTTTTTTTACATAGATTTTATCGTACTGCTCAAACTCTTTGCCGTCAGCATCAGTACAAACGATATTTTCTAATTTAATGTATTCTCCGGCATTTATCACTCGTGCATTACCAGATAGATTTCCTGCTCCAGCAGGCGATTTCTTACCTGTGATAATATCTAATATTTGTCCAATTTTTCCTTTCTCTCCTGCTCTTTCTCCTTCTAGTAGCTTTACTTCCCTTCCAGTATATTTCGCAAACATTTCCAAGGGAATCTTTTCCGCTTCTAAAGCTTCAGCTACTTTTTCATCTTCTAATTCCATCCAGCCTCGCTGTTTGACTTCGGCGTTGAAGCATAATTCGTACAGCTTGGCTAAGTCTTCGGGATGGGGAAGTTCGGATTCGTAGAAGCGAGTTTTAAGTTCAGCTAAAGTTCCGGCTAAGAGATCATCCAAACCTAATTCCGGTTTTTCTGCCAGAGCCATGAATCTGTTTCTATCATCAG
>CAZIUU010000009.1:26661-36003 GCA_964542815.1 uncultured Methanosarcinales archaeon
AGAATGAGTACCTAAAGCAAAGGCAGCATCTCTAGCTCTGAGATTGGCATAGTCAGAAATATCTTTACTTAAAGCTTTCACTCTTGCATCAATCTCATCTTTTCTGGCAGTATAAACTTCTTTCCTCCATTTTTCAACAGTGAATTCATAACTCACAGTATTTTCTTCTATTGAAGTACCGGAAAGAGAATCTCCTTTTTCATCTAAGCCAAACCGTGCCGTTTGGGATAAATAATCACGGACTACTGGTTCCAATCTTTCTAAATATTCTATAGAATTGACGGTTTGAGGATATAGATGGGATAAATCTAAATCGGTGAATTTAAAATTGTCTCGATGAGTTTCTGTCCTCAACTTGCGCATAGCTTCTTCTGCCAGAGTAGCCATCTGAGCTACTGCCTTTAGAAAAGTAGGTTCAGCCTGCAGTTCTGCTTTGGGAGCATCTTCTTCTTTTTTCGTTGCCATAGCCATATTCAGGCTAGAAGGAGGTGTTATTTATAAGCTTTTTGGTAGATTTGTTACTTCTGAGTAAGTAACCATTTCCAGAGGGGGATGAATGTTATCCGCACCCCCTCTTTGGTTTCTTTTGTTTCTACATTTTTGGTGATTACCAATCCCTGCTTTAACCCAAATTCTTTAGCACACGCTATTAATCCAGAAAGTTCTCTTTCTTTCGTTTTCTCTTCGTCAAAATTATATACTACTTGTATTATCTCTTTAGCCTTAAGGCCTTCCCGCAGCACAAAATCAACTTCTTTCCCGTCACGATTTTTCCAGTAGTTAATCTCTATTGACGATAAATGACTTCTTCTGAGTTTTAAGTAAACTAGATTTTCAAAGAGCCGCCCCCAATCAGTTTTTCCTTCCAAAGCGTACATGAATCCGGTATCTCCAAGATATGCTTTGCGGGGATATTGGCTGCGATCTTTAACGGAATAAGAAAAGATGGGGACAAAAAAGAAAAGATAGCTTTCCTGAGAGAACTTTTCTAAATCTAAAAGGCTTTGTTTGGCTATTTTATAACCTAAGCTCTTGAAAGAGTTAAGGGTCTTAGAAGCTGAGAAGTAAGAAGCGCTAATAACATATTTCCCAAATGCTTCTACGGTAGAAACATTTTCTCCTGATACTTCCGCAATATCTAAGCCGATAATGTCCCTAAAATAAGAAGCGAGCAATTCAATCTTATCAATTTTATCGGTCGAGATTACCACTTCTGGAAAGCCCCCATAGATTAAATATTCTTCTAAAGCTCTCTCTATTCTTCCGGTTCCGGCGGTAGTTTTATCAAAATGTATCTTTTTAAAATGCAAAAACTCATGGAAAGAAAGAGGATAAAGCTCCAGTGGGAGTATGCGGCCACGAAGCGGCTTGCTGGGAGTTATCAGCCCTCGGCGGGAAGAGCTGACAATTAATTTAAGTTTACCTTTTAGCAATTCATGGTTTCTAGCTAGCCATCCTTCCCAATCATCTCCACTGGTAATTTCATCTAAAAGCAAATAGCCTTCGTCTCCAAACCATTTGATAATCTCATCAAAGAGAAGGGGATTTTTTTTAATGCGGCTATCTTCCAAGTTCACATACGCCGCTTTTTCTTTTTGAAGCAAAAGCTTTTGTAATAAAATTATCAATGCGCTACTTTTACCCGCCCGGCGAATACCGGTAATAGCCATGATTTTAAGGGATGCTTTTTTCTCCAGCTTTTCCCAGTCGACTTCTCTGTCTAAGAGGACTTTCTTCTGGGCATAGGCATTCCATTCTTCCAAAACTTGTTCTGAACTGGCCATTTGAGTGTTTTAAAACAAAACGATTTATAAACTTTTCTGTTTTTCCAGAAAACGATCGGGAAGTGGTATCCCATTAAATCTTTCGTATTTATCTCCCTCACCACCCAAATCCTTTTAAATTTCTGTATTTATTAACCACTTCATGCCTAAAATCAATATCCTTCCGGAAGAGCTCATCAACAAGATAGCCGCAGGAGAAGTAATAGAACGCCCAGCAAGCGTTATCAAAGAACTGTTAGAGAACTCTTTAGATGCCGATGCTACCAGAATTATAGTAGAAATAAAAGACTATGGAAAACAACTGCTAAAAGTTTCTGACAACGGAGAAGGGATGGATGAAGAAGATGCCCGAAAAGCCTTACTCCGCCACGCCACTTCCAAAATTAAAGACATTAACGATTTATTTGCTATTCAAACCCTCGGATTTCGAGGAGAAGCTTTAGCCAGCATTGCCGCCGTTTCTAAATTAACTCTAACCACCAAACCCAAAGGCGTGTTAGAGGGTTTTAGCTTGATGGTAGAAGGAGGAATCGTAACTAATGAAGGCATCGTAGCATCCGAGAAAGGAACGACTATAGAAATTGAAGATCTTTTCTTCAACACTCCAGCAAGAAAGAAATTTCTAAAAACTGATGCCGTAGAATTGAAACATATCGTAGATGTGGTAACACAATATGCCTTAATTCATCCACAGGTTTCTTTTCGCTTGATTCACGATTTGAAAGAACTGCTTAATTCGCCCTCAGTAGAAGACTGGCGCAGCAATCTTGCTTCTATTTACGGAGTAGAACAAGCTAAAGAATTGCTGGAAGTGCAATATGAAAACAATATTGCCGGAATAAAAGTTTATGGCTTCACTTCCAAGCCTTACGATGCCAGAAACGATAAAACCATGCAGTCATTATTTGTAAATCAACGCTGGATAAAAAATGAAGAATTAACTAAAATAATTTATGATGCATACCATTCATTGTTATTTGTAAACAAGCATCCAGTGTTTGTGTTGAACTTAACTCTTGATCCCACCAAGATTGATGTGAATGTCCATCCCACTAAAGCCGAGATAAAAATTGAGCAGAAAAAAGAAGTGACAGAAGCAGTATTTAACGCCGTAAGAGAAACGCTCAGAAAAAATGATTTATTGCCGATAATGGACCTTCAGACGGAACAGCAACTTACCTTTGGAGCTTTGATGAAGAAAGAAGAAAGTGGGAATGGAGAGAATAATAGAGAAGCTCAAAGAGATGCTCAAAGAGAAGAAAAAAGAATCGGGGCTTCCAAATATGCCTTTGAGCCCAGCGAGCAGAGTGCTTTATACGTAAAAGAAAGCGAAGCAGTAAGTTATGGAGAAGAGATTGTTCCCGAGATTACCCCGAGCTTTACTTACGGTTCACCCATCACTATTCCCACTGCCGATACTATTCCCGAGTCCGATAAACTTCCTCCATTAAGATTACTAGGACAGGTACATAAAACTTTCTTTGTAGCTGAAACTCCCGGAGGAATTGTATTCATCGACCAGCACGTAGTGCAGGAGCGGGTATTGTATGAACGCTTCATGGAACAGCTGATGAACCAGAAAGTAGCCGTGCAAAACCTGCTAAGAGGAGAAGTGCTGGAATTAACTCCGGTGCAGAAGCTGTTGGTAGAAGAGAATAAAGAAAAGTTGATTCAGCTGGGATTTGTTTTAGAAGAATTCGGAGAAAATTCATTTGTGTTGAAAGCCGTTCCAACTTTATTTGGCCGGTTGCAGCCTTCAGAATTATTATTTGAGGTGATTTCCGAATTGCACCAGCACCACAACCGATTAGAGCAAATCCAAGAAGAAATAATTACTCGGATGGCCTGCCGAGCTTCAGTAAAAGCTGGTGATACACTGACAGTAACGGAGATGCATCGGTTGCTGTATGAATTATCACTGGCAAAGTTTCCTTACACCTGCCCGCATGGAAGGGCGGTGCTGATAAAGATGGACGTGGAGGAATTGGAAAGGAAGTTTAGAAGGAAATAAAGTAGGGATAACTCAACACCTTCTCTCCACCATCTTCAACCATCCCAACTCATCCTCGATTCTGCCGTATTGGATTCCGGTATACAGCTCATACATCTGCTTAGAAATTGGACCAACCTCACCATCCCCTACGATAACCGAGCTAAGCATTTCTTCCAACGGGCTGCTCCTCTTCCCATTTAAGTCTAACAGATACTTTCCCACTGGTGCCACTACTGCTGCCGTTCCCAGTCCACCACATTCAATTATTTGTTTAGAATATAGCCCAATCAGAAAATTAACCAAAGGAATCCTCTCCTGCCGTACCGGATGCCCCAACTTTTCTCCTAACTCTAAAAAAGAACAGGCGGTAATTGACTTTAAAATTGTGTCCGTAAATTCAGGAATAACTATCGTCCCATCGCGAGTAACCTGAAAATGATTCATCGCTCCGTATTCTTCTAAGCATCTATCATAAACATCAAGGTACAGAACCTGCTGCGCCCCTAACTTCTTCGCTATTTTCCCAGGGCGGATAGAATTTGCATAATTCCCGATAATTTTCCCATCTCCAGAACTTTTGGGAGCAACCCGTTTATACCTATCACTAAGCAGCATTGTTCCAGGACTAAAACCTTGAGGGAAATATGGCCCGCTAGGTGATAAAATAACACAATAAATGCAATGGCTCCCGGCGTGCACTCCTAACTCATCATCTACCGCTATGGTTACTGGGCGGATATACATGGAAGCCCCTTCTTGCTTGGGCACCCATCTTCTATCTACATCCAATAGGGATTCAATCGCCTGAATTTGATCCTCTTCGGGGATAACCGGAAGCTCAATTTTACTGGAAGAATAATTATGCCTCTGTGCATTCTGATCAATCCTAAAAGTGCGTACCTCTCCATCTTCATGCAAAAAAGCTTTACCGCCCTCGAACGACCCTAAACCGTAATTAATAACCAAGCTTCCGGGCATAAGATGCATTTTCTTCTTTTTTATGGTGAATTCTATCGGGCCGTACGGAACAATTCTGGGAGAATGCCATTCTCCTCTAAGAAATTCCATCACAAACATATGCTCAGAACGCAGCTTTCCAAACGGCAGCTTTTTCTCTGGCTTGAATTGCCTTTTCCGCCGATCCTGCTTCAACGAATATTGGATATCTAGCAAATTAGTAGATGGAATTAAACCACCTAAATAAACATTATGATTTTATAATATATACTTCAAATCACAACCCATAAAATGCTAACATCGCCACTACAAATCCCAATACAGAACCAACCATAACCTGCAATGGTGTATGCCCCATAGAGAAATGCGTTTTATCTTTCAATTTTAACTTCTTAATCATCTCATTGATAACTACTCCTTCTTCTCCCACTGTTCTTCTTACCCCAAAAGCGTCTCTAACGACAATAAACGCTAACACCAAACTTATTGCAAACGCAGTAGAAGTTCCTTCTTCCAAATAAATAATGGTAGCTAAAGAAACTACAAATGCTGAATGAGAAGAAGGCATTCCTCCGGTTACAACTAAATCATGCCAGCTTAAGCTCTTGTGCCTGAACCATAAACCAATCAATTTAATCAACTGGGCTCCAAATCCAGCCAAGAGTAACGTTAAGATTATTTTATTCATGTTTTGAAGGTAATATTTTAGGGTTTATATATGTTGCTGAGGTACAAACTGCCATCCCAACAATAAGATATATAAACCTTTAAGCTATTTCTACCCCATAAAAGAGGAAAAGATGAAGAATAAGCTAGTTTTGTGGCTATTAGTGGTAGTTCTAGTTATATCTACATTCGTTATCGCTCAAGAAGATGTTTATTGTGAAACTGATGAAGATTGCTTATTCTCTCTCGGTGAAGGCTCGTACTGCGATTTAGTCAGCAATTTATGCATTCCTCCACTGACAGAAACTCCTCCCGAAGAAACCGTCCCAACTATTGAAACAACAATTCCAACTTCAACTGATACCAGCGCCATCACCTCTTTACAGTTTCAGATAGACGCCCTGCAAGTTAGCATAGATAAATTATCTACTAGGGTTGGTTCTTTAGAATCAGATACAGGGAATCGACTGATTAATCTTGAATCTAACCTGCAATCTATCTCTGAAAAATTAGATGCCCTCAAATCTAAAGACATGCCTAAATTTAACACCGGCTTAGCCACTTTACAGAAAGATGTAAATGAAACCAGCACAGAACTAAGTTCAGTACAAGAAGAATTGGACCAGAAAGGATTTATGTTGTATTCTTTTTTAGTTATTGTATTACTGGGCGTACTAAGTGCAGTAGTATATTATCTCTGGTACAAAACAGGTGAAAGTAAAGAAGTTACCTTTCCAAAAAGTTCCCACACTTACATCACTAAAATGATAAAGCAGGGAAAGAAGTTCCCGCAAATTAAATCTGAATTGATCACAGCCGGCTGGTCAGATGAAGAAATAGAACAGGCATATAAAGAGACAATAAAACAAAACTATCAGCGTTTTTTGCAGAAGGGCCAGCCTGGAACTGTAAGTTATACCCCCACCCAACCTTCTAAAGATGATTCACCAGCACGTCCTTCTTCTCAAGCCAATCGTTCTTCATCCAATAACCAAACTAAAGCTATAGCCATTGCTGTAGTCAGCTTGATCCTAATCGGAGGAGGAATTTTATTGCTAGGTAACAATGTCGGGCAGGCAATTCATTTTGAGAAACTTATCGGAGGCTCAACTAATAAGACTTCTGGAGAAGTTACTTACACCGTAGAATGTACGCCACCACACATCCTGAATCCAGAGAAGAACGGCTGCTGCCGGGATGTTAACAACAACACCAAATGTGATAACTTGGAAAACATCTCTACTCAAAATACTGCTGGTTCAACTACTGGAAAGAAATGCTTGGACCACCAGCAATGCGGAGCTGACAAATGCATTAACGGCTTTTGCACGCCACCAACTTATTACACTAAATCTCTTGATTCTTGCTCTAAAGTATGTAATTATTACAGTGTCGATGTCTTAACCAGTGACAGCGAAACTTATACCTTACGCTCAGGAGAAGGAAGTTATACTGCTGCCGGAGCATTAGATTGGACGATAATGAAAGCACCCAACCATTGTATCGAAGAGTCAGCAGTTATACCCCTAGAAATTGGCAGAAAGAAAACTGGTGGAAAGATAATTAATACTGAAATAATCACTTTAGGAAAGGAAGAAACCAGTATCACATTAAAACACGCTTTCGTTCCTAAGCTGGCATTTACTTTAACCCTGACTGATATAAATGAATTATGCGCTCCCAGCGAAGCTGAATTGAAGACGTTGATGATTAAACAGGGCGTGGCTGAAGCGAAATTGAAGGCGAAAGGGTAAACTTATAAATTGTAATTCTTTCTACCTCACCCTTATCACTTCCAGATTCTTCGGCGCTGCCGTCTCTATCCGATACTGCTGATGTATCGAACTGGCCAAATCTAAGCAACGAGAAGATTCACCATGTATCGTTATCACTTTCCGCGGCTGTGGATTACATCTCTTGACATAATTCATCAGCTGCCGTCTATCAGAATGGTTGGTAATCTCCAGTTTATGCACTTCCATATTTATCTTAAGCATACTCTGCTTGCCATTATCTCTTATCATTATCTCAGTCTCCCCGCCTCTAATCCTAGAACCAACTCCACCGGGGGGCTGATAACATGAGAAAACCAACGAGTGTTTAGTCCCTTCAGCTAATCCTTTCAGATATTCCATACTAGGTCCACCGGTAAGCATACCTGAAGTAGCTAAAATCAAGCAAGGCCCTTCTTCCAGCATTATCTGCTTCCTTTCTTTCTGTGAGCCGACGCGTTTGAAAATATCTGACATAAACGGATTATTCTCTTTATGAAATATCTGCTGTCTAATATTTCTGTTCAAAAATTCCGGATAAGCAGTATGAATTGCCGTAACGTCCCACAACATCCCATCTAAATATACTGGCGCTTGCGGAATCTTATTCTCTCTAATCAGCCGTTCCACAATAAGCATAACTTCCTGCGCTCTTCCCGAACCTAACACCGGCATCAATACCTTGCCTCCGCGCTCGAACGTCTTTTTGATTGTTTCTACCATATAATTATCAGCATCTTCTTCTGACATGACATTCTCTTTTCCACCATAAGTAGATTCCATAATTAACGTTTCTACTCGAGGAAATTGAGTATTGGCCGGCTCTAGCACATTAGTTCGCGCATACTTCAAATCTCCGGTATAAATCAGGTTGTGCAGTCCATTTCCAATGTTCAAATGCACAATAGAACTGCCAATAACATGTCCTGCATTGTACAGAGTTAACCTTACATCCGGAGTAATATCATTAACTTCGTCATATTCCAAGCAAATAGTATGCAGTACCATACAATGGATCTTTACCCTCATTACGCTGAACCTTAACCATATCTAATTGCAGCAGAGACATGACATCTCTCGTTGGTTCGGTACAATAAACCGGCCCTTTATATCCATACTTGAACAGATAAGGAATCAATCCGCAGTGGTCCAAGTGTGAATGCGTAACTATAATTGCATCTATTTCACTAATATTTAATTCTGGAGCATCTAAGAAAGGATAACTTTCCGGACCATCTTCACTGGCATCAATACCGCAGTCCATCAGGATTCTAGATTCAGGGGTTTGCAGCAACAAACAACTTCTTCCAACTTGCCGTGCTGCTCCTAAGAAAGAAACTCTGACCCATTCATGCTTCTTCTCTCTCAGCCAGCCGTCATAAATCCTGTGACCAGTCTTATCTAAGAATTTTTTACGGTAATCAGCATTCTCATATAAAACGGAACGGATACTCTCAATCAGCTTAGAACGAATTGGCGGAATCCTCTTAATTAAAGGAATCCACATCGTCTTAGCTTTAATATCTCTAAGAATATCACCTTCTTTGCCGATAACCACTCCTGGCTTATCAGCATGGATTATCACTTCCGAACGAGGAGCATCAAAAATAATCTCATCTATACCTGCTTCTTCCGGGATTATCTTCTTAATTTCTTTTTCTGCTTTGGCTATCTCCATACATAACGCTGGGTCTGGCCTAAGCTCGATACGTTTCTTGAACTGCTGTACTGCAGCTCGAATAGTTCCTTCATTATCCATGAAGTACTTTTTATCTTTAGTATATAGTACAATATTCGCTCCCTCGAACGTCGCATCGGAAATCTTGCCTTCAGGAAGCACCTTAATTATTTCTTTTAATATGTCTGCCATGTTAAAACCTCGTCACTACAAAAAGCGACCTACACTCCAAAATTGTTTAATTTATTATTAATGTACGATTACTATCAAAAAAGGTTAAATTAGATGAAACAGAATTATAAACTGTATCATAAACTGCACTCAAGTTCCTTCTGCATCACCTTCTTGATATCTTTCTCTGTAACTACAACAATATCAATCCCGTTTCCGGAAGCGCTGTCTCTTTGCAACGCAGTATTCACACTTTTTACCGCTAGCTTTATTCCTTCAGCTATGGTCAAAGATGCTGCATTAGAAGTAGCAATAATGATG
>CAZIUU010000009.1:36013-37835 GCA_964542815.1 uncultured Methanosarcinales archaeon
GTTTCTAATACACCATACGCAAATACTGACCCTGAACCAGAAGACACAAAATCTCTCATTTTAGTAACACTTCCATCAGGAAATAGATCATATAAGTAAACACCGCTGGAATCTTTTCCCGCTAACAAAAAGTGAGCAATCCCTGGAAACATACTCATCTGACGGATACTGCTGTACAATAATCCTCCTAATAGATTTGCAGCCTCTTTTACACTAGGCTTTTTACCAGTTCTTACTTCTTTCAGCTTTAATTCAGCGCGGATAAGCTTGATAATTAATTGAGCATCAGAAACATTTCCGGCAATAGTAACCGCCATATCATCAGAAATAATGTGAACTTTATCTGCCCGTTTGTCCACAATCATATTTCCGGCAGTAGCTCTCTTATCTGCAGCAATCACTATGCCGTCTTTGCACACCATTCCTAATGTAGTAGTTCCTGTTTTTAATTGTTTTAATTGTTCTTCCATAGTTAAGCCCCTAGAAGGATTTGTTTAGACGCACCTATCGATTCCCTCTATTAGTTAGAAAATAAAGGATATTTATAAAGATTTCTACACTGATTTATAAAATGGTAAACAAATACCAGATTACAACAAATCATGCACCGATAGAGTCCCTTCGATAACTTCATCACTTTTGCTGCAATAAGGGCATACAGGCAATCTGGCTTTAAACTTATACTTGCATCGTCCGCAGAATAGCTCTCGTTTAGCCGTCCGGCCAGCTTTAAAGCAAGCATAACATTCATAACGGTTCTCTCTATCTGTAACTTGGTAGAGATACGTCTCGTTCTTATCCACTGCACTGCCGCATTTGAAGCAGTTAACCTTAGTTTTAAGTATCGGCATCATAGTAATTAAACCACCCTTTTGATAAGCCTCAAAAAGAGGGTTGATTTAAAAAATCTTCGCTTGTATTAAGTATAGTTTCCAGATATGTGCATACCTCGTACCGCAAACCATAAAAATAACCCCCTAAATCAGCTATTAAATGATAATCGGTGTCGTAGGAAAAGCCAACGTAGGAAAATCAACGTTTTTTAAAGCGTCGACTTTAGCTGATGTGCTAATCGCTAATTATCCTTTTGCTACTATTAACCCTAATGAGGGAGTGGGCTTTGTAAGAGTAGATTGTGTAGATAAGGAATTCAAACGGCAATGCAATCCCCGCACCGGTTTTTGTATGAAAGGAAAACGTTTCATCCCAGTGCAGATGATTGACGTAGCCGGATTAGTCCCAGGGGCGCATGAAGGGAAAGGTATGGGAAACCAATTCCTCGACGATTTACGCCAAGCCGATGCGTTGATTCATGTTATCGACGTAGCCGGAAGCACCAATGAGAAAGGCGAGCCTATCGCTCCGGGAACTTATGATCCTGCAAATGATGTTTTATTCTTAGAAGTGGAATTAGACATGTGGTATTTTGGAATATTAAAGAAAGGCTGGGAGAAGTTTGCCCGAACTGTTATTCAAGAAAAAGGAGAGATTCATATTGCCTTAGGCAAGCAATTATCGGGATTAAAAGTTACCGAAGACATGGTTAAGGATACTATGGAAAAATTAGGATTAAACCGCGAGCATCCGGATAAATGGAGCGATGAAGAGCTGAAGAATCTGGCAGTAACTTTGCGGAAGCAAACTAAACCCCTGTTAATTGCTTGCAACAAGATTGATATTCCTACTGGAGAGGATAATTTCAAGCGGTTAGTGAAACAATTTCCGGATAGACAATTTGTAGGCTGTTCGTCGGAAAGTGAATTAGCATTGAAAGAAGCGAACAAAGCCGGATTGATTGAATATCTTCCCGGAGAGAAAGATT
>CAZIUU010000010.1:0-2555 GCA_964542815.1 uncultured Methanosarcinales archaeon
CTAATAAGACCGCGCTGAACCGTTGAGTTGTTTTTTTCAAAAAGTCGTACAGCTCTTCTTCTATTAAATTAAATCCTAATTTTTTGGTCCGCAATTGTTCTACAGCTTTGGGGTTTCTTTCTATCCCATACATATTTTCCCTGCTGATTCCTAACTTATCGTATCCGGAAACTTCTAACGCTTCCGGTCCAGGAAAGAACAATACTTTGGTCTCGGGAGTGATAGATAAGTGTTGTTTCAGGAAATCAAACCACTCTACCCGCCAGCGGTTTTTGTTGGGGTAATCGTAAGTAAATGCAGAAGGCAGATATAACTTGGAAGCTTTTTCTCTTGAAGGAAATTCTATTTTGTTTTCTTCTGTGTCTCTTTCGGCAACGTTATCTGATGTTCCGTCAATTACTTCAACTTTCTCCCTAACAATGACATCACGGGTTACTTTCTGCTCTTTCTTCCAGCGTACATATTGCCATAAATTCATGCCGCTGTTTCTGGCTGCTTCTCCTACACTTGATTCCGAGCTACCGGTACTTCCTCCAATCTCCGAACTTCTATCTTCCACGCTTTCCATCTTAACGCTCACCCCGTTTGGCTGCTGGAGAGAGATATAATTCTAAATAGGTCTGAAGATGAGGCAAAGAGCGAGTATGAAATGACCATTTGGGATTGAAAGACATGGGGCCATCGCTGTCGTAATGGTGGTTAATAACTAGCCCGATGCGTTCCAATAGTTTTTCTTCCGTCGCCTGTGTTTTTGGTTCGTAACGACAGCCATAACTAGACAAGGCTCGACGGAAGTTGTTCTCCCAATTGCTTTTGGAAACGGTCTGCCCGCCAATAAAAGGCCGAGGTGATTGCAGACAGAAGCCTTTTCTGGTTATAGCATCTAAATAGTAAACGTTATGCCCTTCTTGCATTAATCCCCGAACTAACTCTGATGGCAATCCCAATTTCGAGCTAATTTCGGCTATATTTTGTACAGGGACATCTTCAATAGTTGATTTTTTTTGTTCTACTTGGGCCAATTCTTTCTCTAATCCTTCTACTTTCCCAGGGAGGAAATTTTCTGGTGATTGATTGCAATTGTATTTGTCAGGGACATCTCCAGAAAACTTAGTTCCAATCTTTCTTAAAGTAGCCAGCAGCCGTTTCCCATAACGATCTTGTTCTTCGGCATTCTGGGTGAATAGCTTGTCGGCTCCCTCGGCCATCAAGAGTTTCTTACTGTCCTCCTCGCTAAAGTAGCCGCGTAAGAAGAATTGGACTTCTTTGACTTTGGCTGTGCCATATTGATTGATGTAAAAGGAAAGATAATCCATTTGTGGTGCTGTTGCCGCAGTAGGAGCTGTGCGGGAAACGGCACTTTGAATGTTGCTAAGAACCGAACTTGAATTTGGAACAACAACAGCTAGCGCTCTTTCCGGAGCCGGAAGTATCCCTGCTCCCTGAAGCTCTTGTGCTGATGGAGCATGCTGCCTTGCCCGATAGGTCTCAAGAGCTTCTACTGCTAACAAGATGCGACCTTCGGCTTGGAGTGCAGCAATCTTATTTTCTTTAATTTCACGAGCTAGTTCAAATACATTCATCTCTAGTACACTTGCCGCTTGGCCGAGGGTTAGTTGAGTCATTGAAAATATTTATGTAGTATTTTTTTGTTTTTTAGTTTCAATGTTCCGTGATGCCCACATCCTACCATTGTAATAATGCTCTTTTAGGAAAGTGCGGGCAGAATCTAAAGTCACGGCAGCATAGTCTGAAGTAAGCACTAATCGCCCTTGCTTAGCTAATAGAGTGGGATTGTGATCATTCATGGGGCAAATCTCAATAAATTCGTCTCTAGGAATAGTCTCAGCATTCCACTTGTCCAATTTTTTCCGAGCAAGATAATTTACCAGAAAGCTTTGCAACTCTCTTTCACATACGGCTAGCTTTCCGTCTTCTTTCTTTAATGCGGCGATTTCTCCGTTGGAAATGCGATAACGTAAATCGGAATTATAACTATCCACATCTCTCTGTTCTTCTCCTAATTCCCGCTCTACTCGGGATTTCCATACTTCTGCCGCTTCTTTGGCCGTGTACCATTTAATCGGCCCATGTTTCTGTTCGATGAACTCTTCTAAAGAACGGCGGTGGACCAATCGTAGTCTTCCTTCAAGTTTAGTTGGAAGCGGCCCTTGATTAATGTCTAAATAGGGATAGAAAGTGAGGGTGCTTAACCCACTATAAGCCCGGACTTGTTGAATTGAAATATATTCTTCCGGGTTTGAAGATACTTCTACTTCTTCTTTCACTATTTTATCTCCTCTTCTAGAAATATGCTCGGGGGGGATATCCTCCAAAGGGTCAGTTTCGATTAATCCGTCTCCTCTCTGCGGTAGAGTTCTGATAACCAATACTTGATAATTTACTTTAGCTTCTGCAAAATCTTTGGGTGTTTTTTTCTGCAGAGCTTGAAGTGAAGCAGTATTTTCTGGAGATCCTGAGACTGCTTCTTGTAAAGTTATTTTTTGCATTCCATGATAATCTTCTGGACCGTCAAACTTAACGTATGGATCCAA
>CAZIUU010000010.1:2566-11701 GCA_964542815.1 uncultured Methanosarcinales archaeon
TCGGCTACGTTAGAGTCCAATCCTTCTTCGTTACTATTAAAAGCTACGGGCAGGTAAATTTCTGCTTTTCCTCCTAAAAGCTGTTTCCAGATTATGGTCGCGTTAATTTCACTATCTAAAGCTTTACGATATTCATTTCGAGCATCTTCCCGCTCTTTTGCGGAGAGATATTTTTTTTCTAAGCTTTGGGCTATGTCCGAAATATCTTGATTTTGTTCATAGACTTCGATTACTCTTTGGTCTTTCCGAATAGCCTCTGTTTCAAAGAGAGCAGAATGTTC
Organism: uncultured Methanosarcinales archaeon; assembly: GCA_964542815.1. Taxonomy (GTDB): domain Archaea; phylum Nanobdellota; class Nanobdellia; order Woesearchaeales; family GW2011-AR9; genus JACRPH01. The sequence goes on from CAZIUU010000010.1 coordinate 2,848, forward strand.
TGTTTTTTGATTATAGAAAGTCTTACTGCGCTGAGCTAATTCAGTAGCGTTTTGGAGAAGTTCCGAAGTAAGATACTGGGTGATAACTTTTTCCCGTTCTGTTTCTACTTGGAGCAAGTGTTTTTGTTGTTCTTGGTGTTTTCTTTCTAGTTCGGCTAAATTTTGCTTGACACGAGTAACTTCATCTGAAACCATCCAGCAATGGCTAGCAGCATCAGCCCATATTTGAGCTTGTTCTCGAATCGTATCTTCTAATTTTGACATGTTTTTACCCTCCGATTATCTTTTGGACTAGAACACCTCGACATGATTCTGATAGCAGGTATAACTTTATGAGCCTGTTTCTTAAGATGTATAAGATAGCTTAAGCTTTTGAATCGGTTAAGAACAAATATGTCCTAAGAAAACCATATAAACTCATTCACTTTTACTTCTCTCATAAAAACAAATGAGGTGATACTTATGGCATGTTGCGGATGTGGAGCTAAGAAGTACTTTGAATATCGCTGAAAAAAAGGGTTATTCAAAGTCCTCTATATATTCTCATTCTTCAAATGATATAACTTGTTGACGGAAGAATATGCGTCTGCCAAGGCTGTGCTAATCCAGTTTCCACTTTAGCTTTTCCTAGCTGTTCTGCCGCCCTTTCAGCTTCATCTTTCATTCTTGATTCCAGTTCTGTTAGATAGTCGTCCGTAGATAATGGATTAAAGTGTGTGCCGACGATTTTTTTGACTTCAGCAACAGTCGCTAATCGAATTCCGCTTTTATAATCGCTATGCCCCCACCCAGTTTTATACTTATTTTCTTCACGTTCAGAATCCTGCGGTTCGTAGTGCATGTCTGCTATCACTAAATCAGCTCCACTCCAGAATTTTGTTACTTTATCATCCTGCCAATTACCTTCCGGCTCGTAGTCAGTAGAAAACACAAACGTAGCATAGCTGTCGTCAGCCTGCTGTTCTCGAAAGCGGTAGGCTACACTTCCTCCAGAAGGGTGATTTTGCAATAATGTGTCTATGCTAAGTTCTCCGTCGTCATAAATTTCTTCTCCGGGATGAAATTCCAATACATCTTTAATCCCTTTCAATGCTGCAAATGGCACGGGAAAATTAAATTGTTCGTGCTGATTTTCTAATGCTCCTTTAACGCTTTTTCCGTTGGCTTTTCCATAAATAGAAATATGCTTATCTTCATTGTATGCCGGCTCAAAAAATGGCAGCCCCTGAATATGGTCCCAATGTAAGTGTGTTAGTAGTATATACAATTCTTTGTCTCCTACCCGGTTCAACCCGCAGATCCCTGTTCCAGCATCTAGAATGAATGTCTTCTGGCTATTAGCGAACACGGCGGCGCAAGTGGTATCTCCGCCATAACAATTATATTGCAGTCCAGATACCGGCCTCGACCCTCTGGTGCCAAACAGTGTTATTCTCATTGTCTTTCCCTCCATTTCGCCAAAAATATAACTACCATTGCGCATATAGTATTTAATACCCCCCAGCCATTATTTAGTAAAAAAGCGAAAGAATTAAATAGTTCATGAGACTTATTACTCCAATGAGAGTTCTTACCCCTGCACCGCACCAATTGAGATTAGACGCTAACGATTGGAAAATTCTGTCTGAAATTCGGAATAATGCACGACAGCCTTTAACTAAAATCGCGGAAAAATGCCATCTCTCCCGGCAGATAGTAGAATATCGCCTAAAGCAGATGTCTGACCAGCAGTTAATTACCGGTTATAGGACTGTAGTTAACATTCGCAAACTGGGATACAAGTCTTATCATGTGTTTGTAGATGCGCATACACCCGTTGAAGAGAAAGAATTGCTCTCGCGGGCGTTAAAATCAGATTATGTCAACGCGTTGATAATGTACAGCGGCAGATACAACATGGAAATTTCTATTCTAGCTAAAGACGAAGAAGATTTTCTGAAGAAATATGCCCAATTAGCGGACCAAATCCACGTCCGTAAAGACCAGTTTTTAGTATTATTGGAAACCATTTCAGCAAGAGTATTGCCTGACAAGTACATTAAGAAATTACCCGATAGAATTAATTTCCAAGAGGTAAAAGAAAAAGAAAAATCAGTTTCATTTGATGCTACTGACTTAAAAATGCTGTATTCTCTGTCTAAAGATGCTACTAAAACTAATGTATCGCTAGCAGAAGAATTGAAATTGTCCAAAGATGCCATAAAATACCGTTTGAGGCAATTGGAAGAAAGCGGGCTCATTGTTGAATATCGTCCAGCAGTAAATTATTCTGCCTTAGGGTTCTCCATAAATGCAGTGCTGGTAAACTTAAACCAGGATTTAGCTAAAGTAAAGCAGTTTGAGAATTTCCTGAAAGCAGAGCAATCTGTTTTATGGTGCGCTAAGACGTTTGGCTATTATGATTATCTGATTTATGTGATAAGCCACAATCTGGATGAATTTCATGATACCATCAATAAGATGAAGACGCAATTTGCAGAAGTGATAAAGAATTACGAAGTCCTGTTTGCGTATGAAGAAGTGAAGTATGAGTTCATGTCGAAGAGTGTGATGATGGAGTGGGGGATGAAATAGATATTTTGGGAGTCAGTGCAATTTATTTTTACTCTTCAGCTTCTTTAAGATACTGTTTCAATAATTCTTTGTAAATTACTTTATCCAATGAATCAATCTCTCCAGTAGACATCCAAAGATAAGCTGAGTGTTCATCTGAAAGATTTATCTTTTTTGCAGAGGTTACTGCTAGAAATACATGGGTATAAGTATTAACTCCATCCTTTTCCAACTTTAAAGGACTTAATTCTCTAACCATCTTACAGAATAAGCCAGTTTCCTCTTTAATTTCTCTAAAACTTGCTTGCAGAGGCGTTTCTTTAGGATTCATCTTCCCTCCTGGAACTTCCCAACCACCGATATGTTTTGGGTTGGAATCTCTAGCTTTTCTAAGTAAGAGATATTTTGAATTATTTCTAATAAGAATCTTTACTTGATGGATTACACTCTGCTTTTCTGCTTTAGTCATTTTTATTTAACAATCTTGATTAATTCAGTTCTTCTCCTCGATAAGCGATTTCACCAAACGCATACACCAATCTTCTCTGATAAGCATTCCATCTGGGATTAATTTTTCTTTCTCCGTCAATATCCCTCAGATAATTTTGTAGATTTGTGCCGTAATCGTAAGGGCGGCAGGTTTCAAAGAAATTGTGCAGAAAATCTTGGCATTCTGGCAGCTGCTGGCACCATTTCTCCAATGCGCTGGTGTCCACGGCAGTTTTTATGGTGAGTTTCATGTTATTTTTCCTCTATTTGCTTCTCAAATATCCACCAGCACCTGTGCTTTCCATCCCGATGGAGTTTTCTTCACTTCAAACATGTGCATGGTTATCGCTTTGATATCAACTTTAGCTTCATGTTTCTTCACATCTAGCTTTTCTCCGTAGGCTGAACAATTTAAGCAGTATATCCCTTTCTTTTCTTCAATTTTTACTTCAAACTTGCTGAACATTAATTGCTTGGCATCTTTGTAAATCAACAATTCATTCAGAAAATCAAACAGCAGATAATCGATGTTTTTATTTTCCAGCTTTATTACTGCTTTCTTCTTGGGAGCGACTTTCTTCACTTCCACCATGGATTGTTCTACGGCTAAAGCGCATTGGTTGAATAGTTCAGCTAAATCGGGAGCTTCTGCTACAAAGAGGACGTCGGCGGTATGTTCGAGGTATTTATAATAAGGCTTCATGTATATCCCATTAGATTACCTAAATCTTTAAAAAGATATTTGTTTTATTAAGAGAGATGAGCTTATTTTCATTCTTAAAACCAAAATGGGAAGTGTGGAGAGAAATTCCTCCAGAAGGAGATTTGGAATATAAATTGGGAGAATTTCCTTCAGAACCGCAGGCAGTTTTAAATCATTTAAGAAGCACGAGTGATTTGCTTGGAAAAGTTTATCGTTCCGTAAAAGAAGAATGCCTCAAAGAGAACCCTGATAAAGTGCATGTAGTGGTGCTATCTCATGATTCTCCTACTGGAAATCATTTAATATTAACTTACCCTAGTAAAACATTCGATGAAAAAGCTAGACGTAGGTTTCGAGAACTGGGATATGATGGACCAACTTTATATCATCAGCCCGAGCGAGTAGAACCTTTCAGAGTACTCACACCTTTCTGAAATGATAACTCAAATCTCTTCAGCCATAAAAGAAAAGCTCTTAAGCTTCCCATTAGAAGATAAGCTGCTCTTCAATAATAAATTAATACGAATTGATAAAACAAACTTCTTACCCATTCCTACCACACCCCAATCCAAAACCATCGCTTTCATTGACGGCGGACAAGCTGAAATTATCTCTGCAGGAAACTTCTGCCTAAGCTTTATCCGCATCTTCGCCCAAGTCTTTGAGGAGAATAAGAAAAAAGAATCATTCAAACACGAATTTTACCTGTTGACTACGGCTGTTTGGAAAAAAGAGAATCTTGAAAATAGTTTCAAACAAGAATTGTTCTATGAAAGTAAGATCTTTCTAGTTCTGGGAGAAAAATTAATCGATGAAGCAGACTTGCTGATTTCTTCCAACGATGCTACCATCAAAAGCGGAGTAGAAAGAGCAGCGATAAGTAAAATAACCAATATTGCCCGAAGACTTTCCGAGCTATTTTTAGCAGTTAAACTTCAGGAGAAAGTAGATTTCATTATTATGGATGGGAATTTAGACGCAACTTACAAAAACGAAAATAAATTTACCACCAAACTAAATGAAAAAGTATCTGCCCTAGCCAAAACTTCTTCTTTATTCACCGTAAGCGGAAATTCGCCCGTAGTTTTGCTCAATAAACTCAATCCTCATAGCTGTTGGAGCTATTTTGTAGATGGAAAAACTTACTTTGTAAAACTGCATGAAAAAGCTAAGCACGTGTTTAGATTTGATGGAAATAAAGAAGCTCTTTCCATTCTGATGCAAAACAGCCACGATGCCATTTTTTTAGGCTATCCTTATGGATTAATTCATACTGATAAATTTGCTCGGGTTTCTAATGAGGAGAAGAGTGCGTTAAGAATGCAGTTTTTGTTAAGGAAAGAGAATAAAGAGATTCTGGATTATTTGTCTACAAGTGATGCGCACGAAGTGCTGGATAAGTTAGGGTGAGAAATTAGGGCAAATAAACTATCTCTTTCCCTTCCACCCGGAAATGCCGGAAGCAGAGCTCCCCTCCACACTTCTCTACCAGAACTTCTTCTTTTCTTTGCGTCAGGGGGTTTGTATATCTCAGAACCGACTCGTAATTCCCATCTTTATTCACATCTTCATTCTCCAAACGGAAATTCTCCGGACAGGCGCGTCTTCCTATAAATAAAGCAGATGGAGAAAGATTTACTTTAACTTGGCGGTCATGCTCTTCTTTTGCTTTATTATCCAGATATATAAAGTCATAGATTCCGGCAGCAGCTATCGTTCCCATAACTACCGCAGCGATATTTCTTGGCCGGAGCAAACCAGAAGTCATTTATCCCTAAAAGCAGCTTATATTTAAAATAATTTGCATTAAGTTTCTTAAGAATTAGCTTTCTATTATTACGTTACATCGCTGTCCCCACATTATACCCCTTCCAAAACTCTTCCACAAACTCTCTAGCGATCTCTTTGTCTTTAATTATCACTAAATTCTCATCGTTCTTCTTATCTCCGTTCTGTGTCGGATTAAACGAGCCGGTTATTACCGTTTCCTCATCCACAATAAACACTTTATGGTGCAGATTATACTTATTCCCGTCTTTGCGCACGTCAATCCCACTATTAACCAACCGAGCGAATTCAGAATCTTTATCTATTTGCTTAACTTCCATCACTCCATTAATCGTAATATTGTCTAAATGCTTCAACAACAATATATTTCCGATTCCATCATGTGTAAAACTAAACGTCATAAAATAAATTGAGGTCTGCGCCTTCTTCAGCTCTTCTTTAACCGCTTCAGCACAATTATCTTCCGGACAGAATAAAGAAGTAATTGTAGTATTCCCTAGCACAACCATAGGATTTTTTACTTTAGCCCCTTTCTTGAACGTGCCATTCCACATCTCCTGAAATTCATCTTCATAATTCTGCGCCAGAACTTTAGATTGTATTAATAATAGGTTATTATTGTTCTTATGGGCATCATTATTCGTGGGGTTCATAGATCCGGTAGAAAATTTCTTTCCATCTGCTACGCAGAATTTATTGTGCATTAATCCATATCTGTCGGCTTTGGCAAAAGAATAGTTAAATTGATTTAAGTAAGCATCATCAGTAACAACCTTCACTTCAATCCCGGCAGATTTATCCAGCAGTTTCTGTTGTATTGATTCTAAATTAATTTCATACATCGCACAATAAAGCGATTGTTGTGCCGAATCAATAAACTTGAGCAATTCACCCTCACAATCTTCCTGCGGGCAGAAATAGACTTCAACTGAGCCAGAATCCTGAATGGCAAAATCAACTTGGTTTGGTGAACCAGACTCAATTAATGAACCGGTAAATTCATCAATTTTAGACGTAATTGTATCTTTGTACCAGACACTTCCACCTAAGATTAAAACTATTAAGATAAAAAAAATAAAAAAAGAGAAAACTCTTTTCATAGAGCTTACAGCCTTCTCAAGTTAGCCCTTCTGCTTGGCCTGACTTTTTCTGCGCCTTCTCCTTTATACAGCATTCCTCTCATCTTCTGTCCGGCAGAAGTCTTGCCGTGGAATACCCTGCTCCAATTCTTAGGTTCGCAGATCCAGTTTAAGTGTGGGTCAGATTTAATCACTGGATGTGATGGATCAACCAAGATAACTTCATACCAAATGAATCGTCCGTCTTGAGCTACCCAATAAGAGTTCAGCACAGCTAAATTGTGATACTGCTTATTAGCTCTTTCTTCACAGATTAATTGGTAATTCTTTCTTAAGTTAAGTTTCTTACCGGATTTAGAAGGCTTTCTTCCACCAGCTACATCTGGCCTTCTTTTTCCTCCTCGAATAACTCTTTGTCTAACTACAATAATTCCTTGTTTGGCTTTATATCCCAAAGAACGAGCTCGGTCAATCCTAGTCGGATGTTCTAATTTTACGGTAGATTCTTCCCGGCGCCATGCGATTAAGCGCTCTCTCCATAACTCTGCCATATTTGCCTGCGGTTTAGTCCACAGTTCTCTAACGTGTTTGTATAGTCCCATTTTAGCCTCCAATTGTTCATTTAGTTAGAGCGTCGCCAATCGGCCAGCGAACCAACACGATTATTCGTATTGCTTGTTGCGGCTTATTGCGACCCGCACTTGGTGCTTGATAACGATGTTGTAGCGATTCAAGCAGGTGAGCGAGACGCTCTAACTTTACGTATTTTCGGATTCAGGTAAGCTACTACCTACATTTCCATTATATAGAATTTGAGCCTATTTTAAAAAGGTTTGTGTAAAGAACCTAAAATCCCAATCTTCCCATCATCACATCCGTATCAAACTCTTCTAAATCGTCATAATTCTGGCCGACTCCCAAGAATAAAATTGGTTTATTGATAGTATAAGCAATAGACAACGGAGCACCGCCTTTCTCATCCACATCTGCTTTAGTAAGAATCGCTCCATCCATTTCTACCAATGCATTAAACTGTTTAGCCTGCTCAATACAATCGTTTCCGGTGATAGATTCTCCCACAAATAATTTTAAGTCAGGTTTAGTAACCCGAATAATTTTTTCCAGCTCGGCCATCAGATTAGTATTACTATGCAATCTTCCTGCAGTATCTACTAACACCACATCAATATTATTCTTCTCTGCATACTTAACTGCATCAAAAGCTACTGCAGCCGCATCACTGCCATAATCGTGCTTTATCATCTTCACTCCCAACTTATTCGCATGCTCTTCCAACTGTTGAATTGCTGCTGCTCTAAACGTATCACAGGCAGCTAAAACTACTGAAAATCCATTTTTCTTCAAGTAATGAGTCAATTTGGCAATAGAAGTAGTCTTTCCCGAACCGTTAATGCCAAAGAAAGCTATCACATACGGTTTTTGTAGTTTCTTTTTAATTAAAGACACTAAATTAATCTTATCAAATGAAAGTATATCGCGCATAGTTCGTTGGAGAGTCTCTTCGATGACTTTTTCTACATCTCGAGGGATGGGCTTATCTACCAATTCTTCTTTTAAATCTTCTTTTATTCGTTCAATAACTTCCACGGAAACATTATTTTCTAATAAAGCCACTTCCAACTCCCAGAATAGTTCTTCGAACTTATCGGCAGAGATGGTCTTGGTAGTAAGCGTTTGTTTAATTTTGTCAAAGAAGCTTTTCTTTTCTTCTGGCTGCTTTTTTGGTTCAGAAGGTTCTGGTTCTTCTTTAGGTTTCTCTTTCGTTGATTTTGATGGTTCCCGTGTTAACTCTTCAATCTTCTTGAAAAAAGAGAAGTATTCTTCTGATAACAAGCCGGGGATAAATTCTCTCTTTTCTTTCTCATTAAGATTAAATATTTTTTTAATTGACCAGAATTCTAAGCTTGTGGCTTTATCTTTCTCTAATTTAAAGCTCTTCGCTTCACCATCAAACCGATAGGCGTATATTTTCTTAAGAGTGTTGTTAATCCTGCCCGTAACTTTATCAGCATATCCCTTTCCCCGAAAATCTCCCAAGTAGATCAACTCTGCTGAAGATGTTTTTATTCCGGTTTCTTCTTCTAATTCTCTAACTGCAGCAGAGATATAATCTTCACCAATATCAACATGACCACCGACAGAGGCATCAAGCAAATTAGGAAAAGTATCTTTGGTTGGAGCTCGGCGTTGAAATAATATTTCATCATTTCGATTAAATATC
>CAZIUU010000010.1:11711-33732 GCA_964542815.1 uncultured Methanosarcinales archaeon
AAATATCCAAACATGGACTTCTCGGTGGAGTAACCCTGCTTGATGAATTTTTTCTCTGGTTTCTATTCCTATAACCTTCCCCTGTTCGTTAACAATATTCAGCTCTTCTTTTATCTTTTCTTCAGTTTTTTCTTCCGCTTCCTCTTTCTTTCCGAACAGCTTGGAAAAGAAGCCGCGCTTTTCTTCAGGTTGAGGTTCGGGTTCTTTTGGTTTCTCTATAATTAGAACAGTACTGGTGGTTAAGCTATACTCCCATCCCGGCTGCCACGCTTTTCTTTTTCTCCAGTCTTCCGCAAACGCTTGTTCCCAGGTTTTATTCTTCAAAATAACATCCAGAGCCAATTGTGGAGCTTTATGCGCAACAATGGCTACCTGTTTTCCAGCATAACTTTTTTGCAAGAATATTAAGAATTCAGTAATTCTTCTCTTCACATCTTCATAACTCTCGCCATCAGGAAATCTTTTAGTAATATTTTCTTCTTGCAGAGGCTCGACCATCTCCGAGGGTTGGGCATTGTATTTCCCGTAATCGCATTCTCTTAATCTTTTATCTTGAATAATTTTTACTTTATCTTTGAATGTTAATTCGGCAGAATGTACTGCTCGTTTCAAATCAGAGCAGAATACGACGTCAAAATGCTTCGCTTTGATTTTATTCCACAGTTCAACTGATTGTTTAATCCCCAATTCAGATAATTCAACATCAAACCAGCCAGAAGAAATCTCTTTTTCATTATCAGTAGTTGTTCCATGAACAAAATAAGTTATTTTAATTGTATCTGAGGGGATTTTTTCTTCTATAATTTTAACTTCCTCTTTCTTCTCAATGTGATGTTCTGTTTTATGTTCAGAGATTATCTTTTCTTTTTTCTTCTCAACTACTTTCTCTTTCTTATCTTTATGTTCTACTCTCTTCACTTCCGGTTCTACTTCAATCGGAATTGCTTCTTTTGCTTTCTTCTCTGCTTTAACTGTTTCTACAATGACTTCTTTCTTTTCTTTACCTACAATAATTTCTTTCTTCGCTTTAATCTCTACTTCTTCTTTAACCTCAATTTTCTCTTCCGGTGTAATCCCTGCTTCTTCTTCCGCTTTCTTAGAAAAGATAGAAAGTGCGCTTTTGAGCTTCTCTTTAAGTTTGCCGAACATGGTAGAATTACTCTTTGGACTGCTGTTGTAGCTCTTGATACAGCATCATCGCTTGGTTATTCAATTGCTGCATCACTGCTTCAGCGTTCTGTAAATTAGCGGTTAATCCGATTTGCTGTTCTCGTAACAATTCCACTACTTCTGAAACGTTTTTTTCTACGGTTACATTAGAACCAACATTTACCACCAGTTTCTGGGTGTCTTTTAACTCTCCTTTAACAAAGATGCCGTTAGCAATCGGAGCCAGGAACTCATTATTCACTTTAGTGTGCTCCAATTCTTGCAATGCTTCCAGAGATACTTCTAGTTCCGCATTCTGTTCAGCCAGCATAGTCAAGTGTTTGTTAACTTCTTCCATCTGCTGCTGCATCAGCTGCAACTGCATATATTTCTGCTTCATTTGTTCTTCATCTGCCATTAAAGGGTTATTTAAACCGCAGTTTTATAAGGTTTTTGGAGGAATTTAATCTAACAGAAACTTTTCTTAACCTACCCCAAATAAATCCATTAACTCATGAGTTGCATATATCACAACTTTATTTTGTTCTTTTAGCTTTTTCTCATTTGACCAAATGGGGCACTTCAAATACAACGCCAACGCAAAGTAAGTAATATCTTTATGGTGGGGGCAGGTTTCTGTTGCAGAATCAAAAAAGCCGGTAAATTCATCTTCAGTGATGAGAATCAATTTCTGTTTAATCAAGATTAGTAAAGTTTTCAGTTCAGACTCATTTAATCCTGATTTCTCTAGAATCATAGCTTTGTTTCGGTTAATCTCCTCCATTAATAATCCTGGTCCAAAAACCTCTAGATTTTCATGGAAGAACAACTCTAATGGTTTGCCCGGTTTAATAAGCAAAGAGATTATAATATTAGCATCGACGACAAGTTTCATCTTTTAGCTATCTCTTGAAACCGCTTAGCCATGTTTTCACTAATCTTTCTGCTAATCTCTTCAGCATCTTTCTCTGTCAATTTACTTCGGCTAACAATTTTTTTAAAGAGTTCTATCTGTTTAATTTTCTCTTCAAATGCTTTGCGAGCTACGGCAGACCAATTAATCTCCTCTAATCCAATCATTTGTTCTCTTAAGCCATCAGGCACTGAAACAGATAATGTTCCCATTTTTTAATCACCTTGTCATTTTTATTACAATTGTTACTTTTGTTATAATTAATAATTATACTATTTAAACTTTTTGGATTAGATTTATCAGCTGCAACCTAGAAAATATTATATACCCTAAAGAAAGAGCATTTATCATGACCTCTCAAACTACAAGATTGCTCATTATTCCTTGCTCGGGTGAAGAAACTGCTAAACTAGCCGATAACATCTATACTATCCTGCGTAGGGATTATGGATTAGAGAACCAAGTAGAGAAACTTCCCAGTATTAGAAGGAATAGCGTTAAGAAAGACACCAAAAAAGACAATCTTCATCCTTTGGTCAGTGATTATTTTCCGGATGCAGAAGCGCAAGTGGATATCGGAAGAAACCAGTTAAAAGATGTTATAAGAGGAAAGCACGTGGTTTTAGTTGAGCATCTGTTAACGCCTAACCGAAGAATTGCAGATGGCGATACCCAGCTGGTTTCAGTGAATGACCATATAATGGCTGTGCGCGGTTATCTTGATGTTATCAGTAAAGTAAATAAAAAAGATGATACCATTCCTCAGATTACTTTAGCCGCCCCTTACTTAACTTATGTTCGTTCTCACAGCATTGAGAAATATGAAAGCAGGGGATTTTATCAATTAGATTCATTAAGGAAAACTTTAGCGGATTATCGTCATGATGGCTTGGAAGCATTGCTAACTATCGATCCTCATTCTTCCAAAGCTGCTCAGATAGCTGGAGAATTAGTAATGGATTTCCATTCCATAAACCCTTTCCAGTCTGCACGAGCAATAAACCCAGCTAAACTTGGATTGGTAGAAGACAAAGCCAAAGAACTATTGAAAAAGATACGCCCTTTTCAGGAACGATTCAACCTGCTCAAAGGAGATGACGGAAATCACATTTATATCGCTTCCGTAGATGATGGAACTGAAGCCAGAGCAGAGAATTTTATTGAAAGAGCTTTTCCGGATTTACCTACTGAAGAAGTTTATCCCAAATTAGCTTATTTTGATAAAGATAGGTTTTCTTACGGTGATGCTACTACTCGTTTCAAGCCGTTCAGCAACATTAACGAAAGTACAGTAGATAAAGAAGGAACTTACATTATTATAGACGATATGTTTTCGACCGGCGGAACGGCTAATAAAGTGGCTAAGATTTTTAAATTGGCAGGAGCAAAGAGAATTGAAGTATGGGTTAGTCATGCTGTAACCATGCCCATGCAATATGCCCAAGCTAACGACCGGACTTACATTGATGAGGTTGTGGCATTGGATACTGTTCCACAATCATCAGAATTGAAAGTGACTTACATCAATGCTAGTGCAAATTTATTAGCCGCAGAGTTATATAAAGTGCACCAGAAGCTGCTGACCTCGCCGAAGATGCAGTAAATCGACAACTTGCACCCAAAACTTAAATAAACTTTCCCCTAATTCTAAGTAATATCATGTTATCTCCGAACCAAAAAGCCAAAGCCAATCTTCAGCAATATCGTCTCGTCGGCAGGCATTCCGCCGTTAAAATCTGCCACTGGACTAAAGAATGCATCCGAAAAGGTCGCGTGTGCTACAAGCAGGATTTCTACGGAATCCACACCGGTAATTGCTTAGAAATGACTCCGGCGATTACCTGTAACCATCGCTGTATGCACTGCTGGAGAGATACTTCTTTATTCTCAGCCAAATGGGAAGGAGAAGCAGACGAGCCTAGAGATATCATCAAAGGCTGTATTGAAGGAAGAAGAGAATTGCTGATTGGATTTGGGGGGAGAGAGAACGTTAAAGTCGATAAACAATTCCAAGAAGCATTTACTAAATATCTCATTCCTGACCATGCGGCTATATCCTTAACTGGAGAACCGTGCTTGTATCCCAAACTTCCCCAGTTAATTGATTCGTTCTTTGACGATTTTAATTTTCGCAGCGTATTCTTAGTTACGAATGGAACCGTTCCGGAGATGCTGAAAAGAATCGGAAAAGAAAGCAAGCATCATCCTACCAATATTTATCTCTCATTGCAGGCATTTTCGTTAGAAAGCCACAAAAAGTTAAACCATCCCGTAATTGTGAACACTTGGGACAAGATGAAAGAAAGCATGAAATATTTAAGCACGATTAAAAATAAAACCAGAACGGTGCTGAGAGTCACAGCGATTAAAGGAGAGAATATGGCTCATGCTAGAGAATTTCTGCCATTCATTCAGCTGATGAAGCCGCAGTTTATTGAAGTGAAAGGATATGGATTCCTGGGAATGTCACGGAAGAGATTAACCGAAAGTAATGTGCCCAATTGGGAAGAAGTGCAGGAATTTGCGGAAGAGATTGCTACAATAAGCGGGTATGAAGTTGTGGCGAAGCATGAAGCGAGTGATATTGTGCAGTTGAAAGAGAAGTAAGTTTTATAATCTATCCTGTTTTTATTTACAATTATGGTTCGTGACCTCACCGGAAAAAATATCCAGTACTTTGAAGCGATACTTCAGCTTAGAGATATCTCTACCGAAGTAGTTGACTTCGTGTATGCTGAGGTAGAACATCTAGGAGTCCAGATTGCCAAAGCTATCGATTTAGAGAATGGAGTAGATATTTATCTTACTGATAAAAGCTTAACAAAAACTTTGGCGCGGAATCTTCAGGCAAGCTTCGGCGGAGAATACAAAGAGAGCACTTCTATCTTTGGGCAGAAAGATGGTAATGAAATTACTCGCTTAACTATTCTCTTCCGCGGAATTGGAGCAAAGAAAGGGGATATTGTTGAATATAAAGGAGATAAATATCAAATCAAGCTCGTAGGAAAAGATGTTCTATTGCAGGAAGTAAGCACCGGCAAGAAGATTCACTTGAAGTACGAAGACATGAAGAAGCTGAAGAAGGTAAGTTCTGAGGGAAAATAAGTACATCAATTGGGTAAATAACTTTTTCTTGCACAAGAATTATATAGTTAAGCTTATTTCAGCCTAAAAGATAATTGATAAAGTTCATATCTATTCTTTCAGGAGGTAACTAAAATGATAAAACAAGAAGATTTGTTGGGAAATTCCAAAGCCGAGAGCATTTCTTTAGAACAGTTGGCTCAAGGAGAGAAAGTTCCATCTGTGGCTATGGAAGAATTAGATACATTAGGGAAACCAGCATTAACTCCCTACGAGATTATGCACTCACAGTTTCCTTACGAAATAGCCAAAGAATACTGTCTGGTTCCTTTGCGTTTGATAGAGGGTAATATTTTAACAGGTGATATTCTCACCAGAACTTTTGTCGTAGCAGTAGCTCATCCAGAGGATCCTAACGTTCGGGCATACTTGGATAACATTGATACTTATCGTCAGGAAGAGTCGAAAGACCCAAAAGAAGAATTCCGCCGAGCCTGCGATATGCTTACTTACCGAGTGAAAGTCCAGATGGCTCCTAAAGAGAAGATAAAAGAGGCAATCGATAGGTTTTATTCGGATGACGTTGCACATGAGAGGATTGGAGAGGTAGTGCTGCCATTTCTTCGGGTATTTGATGAAATACATGAATTGGGATTGGATGAAGAAGGATTGGATAATGAAAAGCCTAAGAATCCTGAACCGTAGGGAAGAGAACCTATTTTTCTTTCTTCCTTTCCTCTCGATATTCTTCCACCACTTTTCCCAGCACATCTCCATGGCTAAGCTTATCTTGTATTACTGCAGGAGCAACCAGTACAAAGTATTCATTCTCTTCCACAATCTCTTCTGTAGAAAGCTTTACCGTAGGAAAATGAGCTGTAATAAACTTTCCCAGCTTTTGCGTAGAAACGATAACTACATCTTTATTCTTCAGCTTAGAAATTATTTGCTCGGAGTATACACCAGTATCTGTTACTAACAACACATCCTGATCATCAATCGCTAGAATATCATTCTTCCGCTCAAACTCTTCTTTACTCAAAGAATCCAGCTTTTTCAGCACCTGAAACTTAGTTGAGTTTCCGATAAACCTAAACAAGTTCATTATTTTATTGTTCAATTTAATCGCTAGCTCATTCACTTGCTTCAGCTCGTAATCAAATTGTTTTATCCTGTCTTCTTTAAATTTCAGCAGAGCATCAACTCTTTGGTCAAAGTTATTTTTGCTTTTACCCAGTTTCTTGTTTTCCCTCTCTATTTTGTTCAATTGATGATTTAATTCGCCGATTTTCTGGGCAAAGAATGCATTTTTTGTCTGCTCTGTCCTAAGTTTGTCAAACAAGCGCATGAAATCACGCTTAGTTATCTGCTCTTCCTGAAGCACTTTCTGGATGGCTTTGTTTTCTTCAGTCGGCTTGGTAAGAATATCTTTGATTAAATTAAAGTTCAGCTCATCTTCTTTCATTGCCAACAATGTAAATTCATCTTTTAACTTAACCAACTTATTCTCTTGAATAAAACGTTCAATCTTTTGCAGTCGGGGGAGTAATTCTTGATAGGCATACAAAGCTGCAGCTAAAGCATCGTGCTCATGTCCATTTTCTGCAATTTTCGGCTCATTTGTTTTCAATTCCATTTCTGCAACTAGCTTTCTTTTCTCCTCACGCAACAAATCTGCCGGCGGAGTTACTAATTTAGTGCCTGTTTTTCGCGAAAACTCTTCTACTAATGCTGGAACTCTAGCTTTGTCCGTAGAAGTGATTACAGGAAGCGACACCATCACCGCTTTCTCAATTATCTTGGACAACGGCAGTTCTTTGGATGAGAATAAAGTGATCACTTTTCCTGTTAAGTCCAGAACAGCGCAGGCAGTAGTAGTTCCAGGATCTAAGCCTATGATGGAGAGTGGTTTCATCTGTTTTTACTGGTAATCATTTAATATATATTTAATACTTGTCTTCCACCACAACAACCTTTATAATAACGCGCCAATTTAAGATGATATGCATTTAAATCGACTGTTTCCTTTAATATTAGTAACTCTTCTACTCATTACGTTAGTCTCCGCCCAGCCTGGCACAACTTACCATCTTAAGCTCTTAGCAATACAAGAAGTTCCTCAGGGTTATGCTGGCAGTGACGCTGATTTATATCTAGAATTAAAAGAAGGTTCAGGGAGAGTGTTCTTAGATACCTATCCGCTCACCAAGATGGACACCCAGATAAGCACCCGCTTTGCCAAAGAAATTGCCTGCAAGCATTATCATTTGGATTGCAATAAATATGATTTTATCTACACCATCAAAGCCAAGTCTAATATCGTCGGCGGTCCTAGTGCTGGTGCGGCCATGGCAGCATTAACTGCTATTGCAGTAATGGATTTAGACTATGATGAAAATATTGCTATTACCGGCACGATTAATTCTGGAGCAACTATTGGCCCAGTGGGTGGATTGAAAGAAAAGATTGAAGCGGCAAAAGCAGCTAACTTAAAGAAAGTTCTGCTGCCTAAAGGAACAGCAGTGCAGACGTTTCCATTAAAATCTGTAACTAACACCAGCAATAATTCTACTATCCCATTTAACTTAATTGAATATGGAAAAAAGAATTTAAGCTTAGAGGTTATGGAGGTAAGTGATTTAGATGAAATTATATCCCAACTTACCCGAAAGAATTTCAACAACAAATCCATCAACATTACTTTAGATGCTGAATACCAAAAAATCATGAAAGAACTGCAGCAGCTGCTCTGTGATCGAACTAATAAGATTGAATTAGAAATAAACCAATCAGGAGTTGAAATCGACGAGAAAGTTAGAGTTGATATCACTACAAAAAAAGAAGCGTCACAGAAGGCTATTACTGCTGGAGATGATTATTCTGCCGCCAGTTTCTGTTTTGGAAATAATATTGCGCTAAAAAATCAGTTCTATCTCCAGAAAAAAGTACGCATAAGCTATCTTAACACCGGATTTAATAACTTGGAGCAAAAAGTTCAGGAATTAAATAAAGAATTGGCAGGACAGAAGATTGATACTATTGCTGATTTACAAGCATTGATGATTGTTAAAGAGAGGCTTAATGATGTCCAACAGCAGATTGAGACGTTTAATAAGGAACGGGAAACCAAGCCTCTGGAAGGATTATATTATTATTTGGCCTATGCTGAAGAGAGATATTTCTCAGCATTATCATGGATGCAGTTCTTTTCGATGGAAGGAAAGAAATTTATGATGAACGATGAGCAGTTAAAGAATTCTTGCCTAAATAAAGTATCTGAAGCAGAAGAACGTTATCAATATGCTTCTATCTATCTGGGGGAAATTAGTATCAGTTACATCCAGGAAAAAATTGATTCGGCCCGGAACGTATCGCAGGAAGAGCCGGAGTTGTGTTTGATGGAAGCAGCCCAGGCGAAAGCCGAAGCCGATGCTATCCTTAGTTCTTTGGGGGTAGGAATAGATAACGCTGAAGAGTTTCTTGCCAGAAAGACCAAAGCAGTAGAGAGAGTTATTGCTGAGAATAGTGTTGAAGGAACTTTTCCGATATTAGGATATTCATACTATCAATATGCGCGTTCGTTGCAACAGCAGGATAAATCTTTAGCATTAATGTATATGGAATACGCTTTAGAAATGAGCGATTTAAGCATCTATTTCCCTGAAGAAAACGCCGAAACAATCACTTCTGAATCTTCTTTCACTATCGGAAAAGAATGGGGGTGGATAGGGATTGGAGTAATTATCGGGATTCTGATTACATCATTGGTCATATTCACACATAAGACGTGGTTCTGCCCGGTGCCGAAGCTGAAATATATCAAACGCGTGAGACAGAAATAGAAATTAGATGGATAAATGTCTAGAAATATTCTTAATTATAAAAACCCCTGAGCAAACCTCTTGCGAAGTTTGCTTGGGGAAAAAGAGGTGATAGATGTTTACTACTTTAAAATAGCCATCCCTTTATAAATCTTTTGGAACAATTAGTATTTTTTAGTAGTGAATGCCTCCAATGCCTACGAAACCTTTAAAACCATCCCCTCTTTAACCCACCAAAACGAGGTGATTTGAATGAAAAAACTAATTTTAGGATTATTTGTAATAATTATTCTATCCAGCCTAGCCTTTGCTGATTTAGATGCAGACATAACTGCCGTAGGCAAAGAAATGGTTGGACAAGAACTTCCCGGTTCTTTAGGAAAATTCTTAGGGAACGATAACATTAATGTGTACATCAAGATGGCTTCCGGAGAAGATAAGATTTTAGGGATATCTGTCCAAGACAAAAAAATAAGTGCTTTTGGAATAGGAGAATTAGCTCAACCTTCATTGAAAGTGCATCTCTCCGAAGAAACATTAAATGAGATATTCTACTCCAAAACCCCAATAGCAACCATGAACCGAGTTCTGAAAGAAGGCCAAGTAACTTACGAAGCAATCGGATTCAAGAATAAGATTAAATTTGGCATGGCGGTATTATTCCTAAAGATGTTTGGAGAGGAAGAAGCCAAAATTGAAGAAAATAAAACCGACCTTAAAATTAAAGTAAAAGAGAATAAGCCAGCGCAAATAAAACCTGCTGAAAAGAAAGAAGAAAAAAATGAAGAAAAGAAAGAGAACATAAAAGAAGAAAAAATCGAAAAAGTTGAAGAAAAGAATGAAACTAATACCACCATTGAAATCGTTCCTGCACCAACTACTCACACTATCGAAGTAAAAAAAGAAGGCTTTGTTCCGGCTGAATTGACCATTAAAGCAGGCGATACCGTAGAATGGAAAGTGACTCGGACCGGATATCTACACTTAGCGATGATTCTAGGGACTCAGAACTGTGTAAATGTGAAGAGTAAAATCATTGACACGAATGGATCATTCAAATGGGAATTTGATAAAGCTGAAACCTGCATTATTGTGGATGGGATAACCACTACGCAAACCGGGAAGATAATTGTCGAATAGTAAAAAATGAAACTAGGCTTCTTTGAATTGGAAAAATGGGAAGAAGAAGTAATTAAGAAAACTTTTCCTAATGACCAATTAGTTCTCTCCACTAAAAAATTCACGGCTAAAGAAGCGGTGAAGAATAAAGACTTAGACGCTTTGTCGGTGTTCATTTATTCTAAAGCTGATGAAGATGTATTATCCAAGCTACCTAAACTAAAATTGGTAACTACCCGTAGCACCGGTTTTGATCATGTCGATGTAGAAACCTGCAAGAAAAGGGGGATTGTAGTTTGCAATGTGCCTACTTACGGTGAAAATACTGTAGCTGAGCACACTTTTGCATTAATCCTGGCTTTAAGTAGAAAGATGGTCGATTGTGTGGAAAGAACTAAACGCGGAAGTTTTGACTTAACCGGATTACGTGGATTTGATTTAAAAGGAAAAACTTTAGGAGTGATGGGCAGCGGTAAAATCGGCCAGCATGTGATTCGCATAGCGAAAGGATTCGATACGAACCTCTTAGTGTTTGATGCTTTTCCCAATCTTCAACTAGCTAAGAGCATGAACTTTAGTTATGTAAGTATGGATGAACTGCTGAAAAATTCGGATGTAATTACCCTGCATGTTCCCTATAACGAAAAGACTCATCATCTCATCAATAAAGACGCTTTCTCCAAGATGAAAAAAGGCGCTTATCTGATAAACACTTCCCGTGGTGGCGTGATAGATACTGATGCATTAGTCAAAGCATTGAAATCAGGCAAGTTGGCTGGTGCCGGATTAGATGTGCTGGAAGGAGAATGTGATTTGCTGGAGGAAAGAGAATTGGTGAGTAAAGACTTCCCCCAGAAATGCGATTTAAAGACGTTGGTAGAAGATCATATTCTATTGACGATGCCAAATGTAATTGTAACCCCGCACAATGCGTTCAATACTAATGAAGCGTTGATGAGAATCTTACAGACAACCTTAGACAGCATCAACGGATTCAAGCAGAATAAATTGATCAATGTGATTAAATCGTAATATCTTTTGTTTAACATTAAACCCATGGACAACTCCGCTCTTAAAAAAATAATCTGGTTTCAGAAGCAGGAAATAACTGAACATTTAATCTATTCTAAATTAGCTGCATCAACAAAAGACGTTAGAAACCAGAAAGTACTTCAACAAATAGCCAGTGATGAATTAAACCATTATCATTTCTGGAAGAAATATACTCGGAAAGAGTTTAAGCCTAAATTCCTGTTAGCATGGTATTACATTATTATCTCCAGAATATTGGGATTAACTTTTGGATTAAAGCTGATGGAGCAAGGAGAGAAAGGCTCTCAAGAGAATTATCTTCGGATTGCTAAAGTAGTTCCGAAAGTAAAGTCGATGATTAGAGATGAGCATGAACACGAAAAGAAACTTATCGATTTATTGGAAGAAGAAAAGTTGCATTATGTGGGTTCTATTGTTCTGGGATTAAATGATGCATTGGTAGAATTGACTGGAGCTTTGGCTGGGTTAACTTTTGCGTTAAGCAACGGTAAAATTGTAGCTTTAGCCGGATTGATAACTGGGATTGCCGCTTCTTTATCTATGGCCGCTTCAGAATATCTGTCGAGAAGAACCGACAAAGAACGAATCGGAAGTCCGGTTCGGGCAAGTATTTATACCGGAATTGCTTATATCTTTACGGTTTTGTTGTTGATACTGCCGTTCTTGTTATTGTCAAACGTGTTTGTAGCTTTGGTTTGTACTTTGGTTATTGCTATGCTTATAATATTCTTCTTTACGTTTTACACTTCTGTTGCACAAGAACTGCCTTTCCGCAGAAGATTTATTGAAATGGCGCTTATCAGCTTGAGTGTAGCAGCCATATCGTTTGGAATTGGAGTGGTGGTTAAGCTGGTGTGGGGGATTCAAACCTGATTTTCTCCTCTTCCGTGATTACATAACTTTAAATACATCTATATCTTTTTATCAAGTTCTGCCAGGCGCAGATACTTCGGTTGTCCTGAAAAGGATGCCAGCATACAGCCTCTGTCAGGTACTCGCCAGTATTACGGTGTCTGGACTATAACTCACCGCATGTAACCTGTATCTGTTAAGCTTCCTATGCAGCGAAAGAGATAACCTTTAAAACAATATTAAGGTTAAGCCGATAGTAGTAGTCGTTTAAGGAACTCTTTCACCGAGTCCAGTTCGTCTGGCAGAATAATTAATTTTGTTTAGTATTAGAAAAGAAAGTTAGAAAAAGTGAGTAAAAGAGAGTGATAGAATATGGTAATTAAAAGAAAGTCTAAGAAGTCGGTTAGGAAGAAAGTTGTTCTAAGAAAGTTCCCGAAGAAGAAAAGCCGTAAGCCCAGCAAGAAAGGCAAGCATTCTAAAGTTAAGAAGCTGATGAAGCTGGCCAAAGCAGGGAAGAAGAAAGGAAAGAAGAGAAGATAAGTTTTTGTTTTTTAGTTGTTTTTGTTTGATAAAGAATATGCTAATTTATTCTGGAGTTGTTTGATTTATCACTTTTAACTACTAATATGTCCCCCGATTAAGTCTTCAAAACAGGAGAAGAAACTAAATAATTAACTTTAACTAAATCAGTAATAACCCCTCTCACAACTTTATAATCTCTTTCACCGCTTTCACAAACACTTCTGTTTCTTCTATCGTATTATAAAACCCAAAACTAGCCCTAACCGTTCCGTCTTTAAACGCTGAACTATTATTCTCCTGCTTATTGAACCACGAATGCACACAATGCGCTCCGCTTCTTACCATAATATTGTGCAGGTTATTCAACAGTAAAGAAACCTCATGCACATTCTTTCCTTTGAGCACAAACGAAAACACTCCGCTTCTTTTAGCCGCTTCCGAAGGGCCTAAAACATGCAAGTTAGGAACATCTTTCAATCCATCCGTAACATACTGGTTCAATTTAACTAACTGCCTATGCACATTATCTACCCCCACTCGTTCTAGATACCTAACTGCTTCCCCAAAGCCAATTATTCCTGGATAATTCTGCAACCCTGCTTCAAATCTCTCTGGGAGATCTTCCATGACATAACTTCCATCTAAATTAGAATCTTTAACTGTCTCCCCGCCAACAATGAACTGACTTAACAACCTCAAATTCTCCGCAGTAGAAATCAATGCCACGATTCCATTGGGCCCTAACATCTTATGCGCTGAAACAGCAATATAATCTGCACTTAACCTATTTAATTTAACTTCATGAGAAACTACTGCCTGCGCGCAATCTAACAACACTTTAGCATTATACTTATGTGCCACTTTAACTATCTCCTTAACCGGATTAGTCACCCCATCCAAATTTGAAGTAAACACCATACTAACTAACTTAACTTTTCCATTATACTCTTTCAGCTTCTGCCCAAAAGCTTCTAGTGAAAATTCATTAGTGGAAGTGGAATTAACATACTCATGTCTGATTAACCCCTGTTTCTGCAATTTCAACCATGGCACTAAATTAGAATTATGTTCTTTATCCGTAGTCAACACCACATCTCCTAGTTTAAAAGCCAAACCATTAGCCACTAAATTAATCGCTTCGGTGCAATTCTTGGTGAATACCACTGCTTTCTCTTCTGCTCCAAAAAACTTAGCTATCTCTCTTCTGGCTTCATGCACTGCCTGCTCTACTTCTTCCGCAATTCTATGATTACTTCTGCCAGCACATCCTGGGAAATTGTAATAATATTCATTACTTTTATCTATCACTTGTCTTGGACGTAAAGACATGCACGCATTATCAAAATAAATAATGGGCTTGTTTTTAATCTGCCGTTGGAACAGTGGAAAATCTGCCCGAAACCCAGCTAAGTCCGCTTTTTTCGAAAACAGCCCCATTTTATTCCTCTCGTTTATTCCTCTCGTTTAAACACTGCAAAATAAACTATCGTCAAGATTATCAGCATTCCTAACGCAATTAACCCTATTCCTAACCAGTCTGTATGCGTAGACAACTGCCGTTCATACACTCGCAACGGTTTAGGCCCAATAAATACTTGTTCATTAACAAAAATAGTGGGAGTGCCATCAATATTTATCTTTCTTATTTCCATCAACTGAGCCTGATACGATTGTTCTGCTTCAGGACTCTTAGAACAAGCCAATGTCTTTGAAGCATTTATTCTTGATACCCGACCCAATACTTCAAGTACTTTACTTTGATTATTAATATCTGGCAATGGGACCTGCATTAATCGGTTGTGGAAATCCCAATATGCTTCTTTATCTTCAGCATAGATGCAATTTTCTAATTTTATCAGATATTCTAAATTACCCTGCACTGGGACGTGTATAAACACAAACTTTATCGTGCCCATATTTTTTGACATCAACTCATTAATGGTAGGATTTACTTTACGGGTATTGGGACAGGCGTAACAGCCGGCATACACTATCAAATCTCTTACTTCGCTGGCATTAGATGGCAAGTAAGCCGGAAACAAAGAAAGATTAACTCCAAAAAGTGTAGGTTCAGTAAGGGTTAAGCTCTGGCCAGTACAGGATTGTTGTGGGATGCTGCTGATTTGAGAATTATCACCAGAGGGATCAAAAATGCATAATCCTTGCTGATCATTTACACTAGGCCCATTACAGTTGCCATATTCATAATAATTATAAGCCGAAACTCCACTCCAAACCATGCTTCCAAGCATTAAGATAGTAAACCCCCACGAAATCACTTCAAAGTATTTATACATTAATGCACCTAATTTAGGGTTCTTCTCCAGAAACTTGGACGTAATATCGCTTTTCAGCTTAACATCTAAGCCGGTAGTGCATTTCCTAAGCGTCATCCGTTTAAACACGCAATCAAACGCATCTAAAGCAATCTTCCTGTGTGTGGCTGAAAATATACCTAAGAATCCAAATACGATTAAAGCAATAAGGCAGATCATATCCGGTAGGATAGAGGAATTATTTATAAGTTTAATCCATGCATTTTACTTTTTGATGCTAACCGATATCGGTATTATACAATACCCCTCCAGAAAAGAAATGTTTATATAGGAGATTAAATTACTTAAAAACTATGGCTCCATCTGAGAAAAAAGAGGATTATTTATCAATCCATAAAAAGCACCATTATGATGCTAAGAAAATTTCTGATTTGCACCTGCATAATACTATGAAAGGGTATACTGCTGCAGTTGAAAAACATTTAATTAAAGATGGAGAAATTAATTTTGATTTGTTAGATGATGATAAAGTAAACAAAGCAATGGTAGACACGATGATGGAATTGTATACCAAAGATTTGGAAAAGAAGTTGGGGAAACCCAAAGACAAATTCCATGAGGATGTAATATTCGCAGGATATATGGGAATTACCAGAGATCGCCTTCAGGAAATGTTTGGAAAATATGGTAAAAGATTGAATTATGAGCTCTTTCCCCAAATCGCTGCAAATATGAATCAACAGGTTAAGAAACATCTTTATGATACTGCTACAAGTCATTTAACCGATGCAGATATCCCTCATGTCACTAAAACACTCGGGTTAGAGGGTAAGCTTACAGCTCCTCTGACTTTGGAGGAAGCAAGGGATTTATTGAACGCCTGGGAAGATAATGAAGAAGTCTTAGAGGATAAGAAACTGCGTGAAGCTATTGGCCTTAAGTTAAAGAGGAAAAAACCCAAAAAAGAAGAGGATTAATAATAAACATCACTACTTAGGTTCACTTGGCAGTAGTAAAATAACCAAAAGATTTATAAATAGCATTTGGTTCTTTATCTCATTATGGCTAAAATAGGTGTTTTTTCAGATCTGCACGGCGATAAAGCTAACCTTCAGCTGATAGTTGATACTCTAAAACAGTTAGGAATTGACTCAGCTTTATTCTTAGGAGATGCCGTTTATGAAACTATGTCTGATTTTACTCGTGCTGAAGCCACTAAAGCGCATCAGTTAAGAGAGCAATTAAGACAAGACAGCCAGTTTAGAAAAGATGTAATGAATGGATTATTCAGCGATAGCCAATTAGAACGATTAACCTCGTCGTATGAATTAGGAAAAACTGTTGGCAAGAAAGTTGCACGGGCAGAATATCAAGATTTAAAATCAACTTTAGGTAATATAGATACTACTATTTTAGGAGGGAACTGGGACTATCGTGAAGAAATTGCTGATGTTTTTGGAACTGATTTCTTAAACGGGACTAAAGCAGAAGTTTTAGGAATAAGCGTATTGGGTTTGTCCGGCGGAGGAAGTCCTTCCATGTATACTGCAATGTCAGAAACCTTAGCCGATGATTCTGATGACAAAGGTGCGAGATATCAGCCATGGGATAAAGTTCTACTTGCTTCAGAATCTTTATCTGCGGATGTACTCATTTCTCATCTTCCCACCAGCGACGGGGAAGGAGTACAGAAAGAGAATGGAGTTGAACATCTGAAAAACACACTTAAACGTAGAAAACAGATGGGGTTAGATGTGCCATTGTACCAGTTCTATGGCCATCGGCACGAATGTTCTGCTAAATATGATAACGAACTTGAAGCTTTTCTAATTAGCCCGGGCAGTTGCAGTTCTAATCATAATTCCAATCTACCCACATTTATGGTAGCAGAATTTGATGATCAGCATAAACTAATCGGAGTAGATAAATACGGCATCTTCTCTGGATTAGCTAACTTTAGCGAAGTACATTTAGTTGGCTCATATAATTTTGATGCTGAACACAAAAAGGTAGATTTCACCGCCAAAAATGAAATTGTCTTTGAAAATAAAAACTTAACCGCATTAGGAAATAATCTTTCTTTAGACGATAATTATAGTTTAACTAGACAGGGATTAAATGTAAATTATGCTGGTCTAGACTCTGCGGAGAAAGATTTACTGGTACGAAAGAACATATTAATTATGTTTGAAGAAATAGAAGTTAAAACCAAACAATTATCTGCCATCGTAGCTAATGCTGCTTTAGCTCATATTAACCCCGATAATAAACTAGAAGGAACGGCATTAGAACTGGCTATTACCAAAGCTTATGCTAACTTGGCTAGCGCTGCTTGCGCTGATATGGGCATCTCTGGTGAAATAAGATGCATTGATGAAGATGAGCGATATATGCTTAATTCTCTCTTAATAAATGCCGTTTTTGGAATTAGTGCCAGCCAGTTTAATGATGCTTTAAGAAAAAGTAAAGTTGCTTCTGTAGAAGAAGTAAGCAACTGGGGAAGTGCAATAGCTGAAGAATCTTCTAAAAAGATGAGCAATATGTATCAGCAGCATATACTGGGCAAGCTAAAAGCAGAAGATTGGCAGAGTATGGCAGAACTGTATATTCCGGAAGCTTATGAAAGAAAGAAAGAACTTAGCGAAGAGAATGATGCCTTTAATTTATGGCTGACTAGTTATAAGCAGGGAATTATCTCTTCTGAAGTTATAGGAGAAACTGGCGCATACAAAAAGAAAGAAAATTTTATCGCTAAGAAAAGAACCAAAGAAGAGGTCTGGGAGAAGTTTGGATTAAATGATACCGAAGAAGTCAGCCCAGAAAGAACTCTGGAAGAAAACATTAATAATATTCCGCCGGCACAACTTTCACAGTTAAAAGAAAAAATTGCCTCTGGAGAAATTCCGGTATTAAAAGATGATAAAGGAGATTACCTGCCCGGTCCAGAAGGAAAGAAATTTTACTTTGATGATGCTTTCAAAAAGGGGTTAAATTATGTTTCAACTACAATAGAAGACAGAATTAAGCAGGATGTCCTCTCAGGAAATGTTCCCGTTATCAAAAAAGAAGGAAAAGAATATTTATCGTTAGGTGGAGGAAAATTAATGCCATTTGAAGCAGATAAGTATGGCCTGACTGCTTTAGACTATGCGCCTTTGGAATTCCAAGATTATCATCGGATGCAGAGAGATGGCCTCATCCGGAAGAGGGAATTAGAGTTAGAGCAGCTCAGAAACAGCACTTCGGAGGAAAGCCCCAGAATAATTCTGCCGAACAGGGGAGGGATAATTACTCCTGATAGAGGAAGCGGTGGAATTATAACGCCGTAATTGTTTTGATTTCAATGTTTAGAGGCAAGTTCTGCTCACTTCTCCGGTTTTAAATAACGAATTACTGGAGGTTTAACATCCTTTCTGTAACCAATACCCTGAGTAGCCAGGTCTCCCCACAAAACCAATCTATATCCAGCATAAGCACTACTGTCCTCGCAAAAAAGACTAACATCCTCATTGGCATCAAGGTATCTTACACAAGTATGGTCAGAATCAGCATCTTTTACTAAAGCTTTAATCACTAATCCAGCTTCATTAAAAATAGAAATTAGCCTCTCTGCATCTTGTTCCGAAAGATATGTACTTGTTGAACGCAAGTAATCATCAATTCGTGGATGTATTGGAGGAATTCCCTCCACTTCTTCTCTGAGCTTAAACCGGTCTCCTTCCCGAATAACTATTCCGGTTAACCCGCTAATCACTTCTTTGATTGTTTGTGCCATAAAGATATACCTCCTTTGTCATCGAACAATTAGCGGACTCTTGACTATTAAAAGATTTATATGCTAAAGAACAACCATTCACTCAAAACAGCTCCACTTCCACTTCCAATTGGTCAGCCGTAGGATACTCTGAAACAATCGCTGGAATCAAGCCCAGCTTCTTGAACAATTTCCGATTCTGCATCAACAGCTTCTTTGACAGCAGAATTCGCGGTTTAGAGCAGTCTAAAAACATATCATCTTCATCAACTCTCAACTCTTTCTTCAGCCGAATTAACAACGGTTCTAACTTCTCCACAAATTCATCTTTATTCACGCTTTCCAGTTTCTTCCGATATCCAAATCCCGGCACTAATTCCGGAAGATATAATGCGCCCCGAGTTAACATTCCTTCTTCACTTACCAAATCAAACTTTTTCTTAGCTCCCTGTGCTTCTCGTTTGATACGATTGGCTAACTGCACCGCATCTTTTAACTTAGCAGTACAAACGTGAATTGGTAAAGTATATTTGTTCAATTGAGCAAACTCTAACACTTTCAATCCTAATTCCAAACTATCTTTAATCGCATAACTCAACTCATCTTTAGTGTGAAGATTCATCTCTCCTAATTTAGATTGAGAATTATCAGCGATCTCCAATTCATTCAGGTTCAGAAAGTCAACTTTATCTTTTACGAATTCTAAAATCACAAAGGTTTCTGTTTCTTTAGTAGGAATCAATGGAATTTCTACCCCAATCTTCCACGAGAATTTCCGAGCAATAATCAATCTCTCCCACAATTGTTTAGAATCTAAGTCCAAATGAAAACGAATTTCATCTAACCCTGCCTCAAATAACTTCTTCATGGTTTCTTCAGTGGCTAAGTTCAGCGAAGTGTACAGATGAATATGAAAGCTCTTTCCAAACTTTTCTTTAAGCAGTTTTATGTATTCAACCGTTCGAGCCAGCTTAGACAATGGATCTCCGCCGGTGATTCCTGCGCCTTTCGCATTCATTAATTTTGCTTCTGTAAAGATATCATCAGCACTTTCTACTTTCCGTTCATTAGCATAAATCACGTCCTGCTGAAATTTCTGGTCAGAAACGGGACAGAAATAGCATTTTCGGGGGCATACTCCGGTAACAAACAAAACTAATTTCTCTCCACGGACGCAATACTGACAGCCTGGAGGCAGTTCGCCGAGGTTGTACGAAGAGTTCTTATTTAATTGGATCATGAATTTAATCACATGCAACTCCAGTCTGTTTTAAAAACTATTCCTTTTCAAGGCACTAAAACGGCTTAGTGAACACAGGCCAATTTTGCTTTACTCCACCAGAAATTATTCCCTGCTCAATCTTTTTTAGGGCGCTTTCAAATAATCCCCTTTCTTCTTTGCTGGCAGAATAAAGGCCCAGATCTAAAAGGAGGCGTCCATAAGCGCAGAAATAATCTCTTACCTGTTTCGGAGAGGAGCATCGCTCAATCTGGCTATCCTCACCAGATATGCCGGACATTCCCCCGACGGTAGAAAACAGTTCCCTAATATAAGAAAGTATTTTGTCTGACGTTATTATCAGCCCAGGATCATTATTTTTCTTTTGCACCACATCATTATATCTTCCAGAAGTAGCTGCCAACTGAATGTTCTTGGTGATGGCACTGGCAAAGAAGCTGAAAGTCCAGTCAGCGTAAAGCGGCTCATGGTACTTAAAAACATTCTCTACTACAAAGTGCCCTAAGTGCCCATTCTGTAGGTTTCCAATACTTCTTTTGCTTAGGGCATTAGGAATGTTTTCATTTTCGTAAGCATACAAATAAGCAAGGTACAGATGGTTATAGCGGGTAAGATTATCCTGCCGGAAGATGGCACTGTTTCCAATACCCACAATAATGCAGTAGCTGCTAATATCAGTAGTGGGACTGCTATAACCAAAATCTTCCAAGTCAACTAGTTTTCCCCCAATCATATTCAACCCATTGCAGTCATTATGCTGTAAGCGATCTTTTTCCGGCAAAGCTTTTATTCTCAAGTCAGCCAGCTCAGTTAGCCGAGCTTCCAAGTTGCTTCCTTCACTTTGAAGATATTTCCTTACTTTTCCGGTATCATATTCTCCAACTTCTTTCTGGCATTTAGGAGTAATATTGTAATACAAGCGCAGCAAATTCTCTGCTTTCATAGCCAGAGTATATTTCCTCTGTGATTCAGTATTTTTATCATAGCCACCAGCAGCATCAAGCTTGGGATGGTAACGCTGGCAAGTTCCTACAAAACGGCTTACTGTTTTAATTCCACGGGTAAACAGCTTATCTCGTTCAGAGCCGGATTTCCCTAACAATTGTCGGGTCATATTAGCTTTCCCTAAATCTTCGGTGATTAAAAGTTTAGAATTATCATCCCACCCATACATGTTTGGAACTAAGCTATGTTCCCCCGTTTCTGTCATTAAGTCACCGACTAAGCGCAGATTGGTTTTTTCTCGGGTATACAAAAATGAAGGATCGTGCATTACAGAATAAACCGGATCACTGCTGTGTTCGGGGTGAATAAAACGTTTCACCACTGCACTAATTTTTATGCCATCTTTTAAAGTCAGGACAATCCTTTGGAATTCAGCATGATGACTTCTCCAAGGTACACCAGTAAGGATATGGCTCGTAAATGATTTTAGCTTCTCATCTGTCAAAGAAATTCTTAATGCTTCCTCAGTGAGGCTAAAGCCTGTTCCTTCATCTGCCATTATCCCCCCAAAACACGCTGGGATTTATAAACCTTTCGTGGTTCACTATTTTCTAATAGTTACTGCTGGTATAAACCAATCTTCCTATGCTGTGAACATAGCTGATAAGCCTCCTAATCCTGGAAGTCGCTGTGATGAAGTTTAAATCCTGGCTTTTTCCATCAATCTGATCTAGTTCTTTATTTAATCCCGATTTAAGATTAGATAATTTTAATGCCGATTCTACATCATTTCCATAATATGCTTTCATAGTATCAATATAATATTGCTCAATCTTGCCTAAAAATGAAATCAAAGCATTTCTATCTTTAGTCCCACTTTTAACATTCCTGGCAAAACGAGCCGTTCTCCTGGCTTCATCAGCTACGCCTTCTATATAAAATCCCACAAAGTGCTTATTTAGCAAATCTGTCGGGCCAAGTTTATACTTCTTCATAGCCATAGACAAATGCTCCAAGTTATACAGAACCGTCCTATAAAGTAAGAAATACAATCGGTTTACATCTTTGTCCCTTTCATTGATATTTCCATAATTATCTTTAGAGATACTGCTGATGGTTTCATTGATCATAGTCCGGGCAATAATATCCATCTTTCGTATAAGCTCTTCGATTGAAACCTGCTCCATATTTAAAAAATCTTTCGCTATCACACTATTAGAAGTCTGCTCCATTATTTCTAATGCGATAAGATTTTGGAAAATCTGCTGAATCTCTTTTACCTTATCTTTTATC
>CAZIUU010000010.1:33742-36703 GCA_964542815.1 uncultured Methanosarcinales archaeon
TTCCCTTTAGGATGATGGTACGGTAATTACGAATATAAGCAGAATTAACTTCACGCATAATTAAAGGAAAACTTTTCCCATCAATATCAATAACTTTAGTCTTCTCTTCTTCGCCTTCTTTAGTGTTGTTTTTGCTAAGTACCAGATTCTGTCCACTTTCTTCAAAATATATCAAATCGCCTTTCTTCAGCTTATTCTGCCCGATCCACGGCTTAGGCAGAGAAACGACATAACTGCTTTTTCCAAACGAGATTAATTTGCGATATTCCATTTTAATTCCCTCCTGAAACTATTATCTTATAATTAATCAATCATAATACAATTATAATACCTCTTCCTATTTCACCACCCGTGTAATTATCCCAAATAAGCATAAACTTGACCTACAGGTCTCGTAATACTAAATCACCTAACTAATTCTAAATTCTACTTGCGATTTAGTATATACCTACCTAGTTGGGATATATAGCATTAGGGAAAGGCATATATATTTAAATGTTTTGGAAGAATATATCGGGGGATTAGTCATAATAACGTTGAACATAAGTGATTATACAAATAGTTTATGTTCAACGAATATAGCAACGGAAGATTGTATCTGAATGATTAGTGACCGTTGCTATAGACTAAAATGGGGGTGGTGAAAATGTATCTGAAAGTTAGAGAGAATACTTTTCCGGAGGAGGAAGAAGAGCATATACATTCTAAACGCATTAGAGAGAAGTGGGTGGATGACGACGTTCTTAAGCATGAAGACGATGGATTTATGGAAGGATATGAGCAGGAGATGATCGATGAAGAGGAAAATTACTGCAAGTTTGCAGACTGGCCATTAGGGAAAGCATAAAATGTCAATGAAAATGTTGCTAGGCTTGGACTCATTCAATATTAGCGATGAAGAGATAATGCAACGAATTAAAGAAGCATATAAGAAAGGAAGTGATGAGGTAACCTTTTCTTCAGGAAGCAAAACCAAAAGAATTAACCTAACTAAGCTTTCCCCAGACGGATTGATGAAAGGACGTCAAAATTATTATAGTTCGTAAGAAGAGAAAAGAAGATATTTTTGTTCTGTAAAGAGAAAAATCTATAAACTACTTTCTTGTTCTAACTTATTATGCATGGTTTAAAAGAAGCAACAAAAAGAACATTTCGTCATATTCATCAGCATAAGCTGTTGTTTGGTCTGTTAGTACTACTTCAATTAATCGTAATCATGGGTATATTCTTTCTTGCCGTAACCTATCCCGTGAAAATACTGGAAGATGTCAATGGGATTATGCAGCCGTTACAAGCTGCCAATTATAATGTCACCAGCATTCAGGAAGGCGGAGAGTTCTCTAATGATATGCTTAAAGTGTATCAGAATTATAATGCGTTGCTCAAACACGTTACGGAAGTAGCATTATGGCTTCTGGGGATTTTTATGATACTGGAAGGGGCATTATGGGTTGGAACACATAAACTAGTATCTGGACAGAAAGAACCACGCCAATCATCATTTCTGGTCGAACATCTTAAAGAAGCAGGACTTCTCTGGTTAAAATACATCACAGTAAGTTTAATTTTCTTAGGGATCCCGATATTAATTGGATACTTCTCACTAAATTTGATTTCTTCTGAACCTAATGAAGACTTGTTAATGTCAATAGCAAAATATACTCTCGTCTTCTTGGGAGTGTTGATTTATCTGTTATTTGGTGGGTTAGCAGTTATCAATTCCTCCTGGAAGCATCTGGCTAAGAATTGGTGGACGATTTCGCTGAAGAAGATCCATCGGACGGTGTTAGCATTAATAATCTGTATAGCTCTCTTGGGAAGTTTGTTTAGCCTGATTTATCTTACCATGAATTATGAGCCGTTACAATGGCTGATGATGCTCTTATCAATATTATGTATTCCCATTCTAACCATACTTAGAATATTCTGGGTGGCACATGCGCAGGAGCTAGTTGAAAGAGAGAATAAAAATGAGCATTACTTAATCGCATGAAACGAATAATAGTCGACACTAACGCATTGATGGCAATTGTCCAATTTAAAGTAGACATATTTGAAGAGCTGAAACCATGCTGTGATTTTAAATACGAAGTAGCGATACTGAAAGGAAGCATCGATGAATTGAAGAAACTTGCTGAGAAAGACAGAAGTAAAGAAAGCCGAGCTGCAAAGTTGTTGCTGCAGCTAATTAAATCCAAAAAGTTGATAATAATACTTCATCCAGAAGGATACGTTGATGATTTACTGGTGGATTATTCTAAACGAGGTTTTTTAGTCTTGACGCAGGATATAGGTTTAAAGAAGCGATTAACACGGCCTTATCTTACATTAAGACAGAAGAAAAGAGTAATAATGGTGAAGTGATTTCCATTTTTACCCCAGAAAACTAAACTCTATTGTAGTCTCTTAAATCTTATTACGGTCTCCTAAATTTGCTCAACTGCGACGCAAACTAAACTCGACTTGCGAGTCTCCTAAGTTTGCTCAACTGCGACGCAAACTAAACTCGACTTGCGAGTCTCCTAAGTTTGCTCATTTCATTCGCAAACTATATAAAAGCCTGCTGTTTTCTAATTAGAATAATAACATCTTAAAAATAAATCTAAAACCATGGGGGTGTAATTTATGGTTAATCTGGTAGGAATTATAGCAATTGCAATTAGTTTAGTTGCATTATTATATGCAGGATATTTATCTTTTCGGATAATGAGAATTTCTCCGGGCTCAGCTAAGATGCAGGAGATTGCCGCAGCGATTAAAGAAGGAGCTATGGCATATATGAAAAGGCAGTATAAAACTGTAGCCATATTTGCAGTAATAATTACAATTATCTTGTACTTCCTGTTCAGCTTTGCTGTTGCTGCAGGATTCTTATTCGGAGCGATTCTATCGGCTCTGTCCGGTTTTATCGGCATGAGCATTTCGGTTCTAGCTAATGTAAGAACCGCAGAAACGGCTAAG
>CAZIUU010000011.1:0-13399 GCA_964542815.1 uncultured Methanosarcinales archaeon
GATGAAAAAATAAAAGAGCAGGTTAAGTTTAGCGTGCTTAAGTATTTACATGATAAGTTTGGAATTGCCGAGGAAGATTTTGCTTGTGCTGAGCTGGAGTTAGTTCCGGCAGGGCATCCAGTTGATATTGGCTTTGACCGAGCTTTAATTGGAACTTACGGGCAGGACGATAAAGTGTGCGTGTATTCTTCGTTGATGGCGTTAGTGGAAGTGAATAATCCGGCACATACGGCAGTTGGTTTTTTTGTGGATAAAGAAGAGATTGGCTCTACCGGAGATACGGGAGCAGCGAGTTTTGTGCTGAAGAATTTCTGCTGCGATTTCCTGAAACTAACTGGAAAAGACATTTCCACCAGCAGTTTGTTGGAGAAGTCTAATGCTATTTCTGCTGATGTTACGGCAGGAGTCGACCCTAATTTTAAAGATGTTAATGATCCGCTTAATGCTTCGGTGTTAGGTAGAGGAGTTTCGGTAGAGAAGTATGGCGGCGGCGGGGGAAAGTATAGCACTAATGATGCTAGTGCCGAGTATATGCAGTTCATGCGCGGTATTTTGGACAAGAATAAGATCCCGTGGCAGACCGGCGAGTTGGGAAAGATTGATTTGGGCGGTGGGGGAACGATTGGGATGTACCTTTCTCGGTATGGAATGAATTGTGTAGATGCTGGTCCGGCGGTATTAGGGATGCATTCTACCTGCGAAGTCGCTTCTAAAGTAGATATTTATTGTGCGTATCTGCTGTATAAAGCGTTTTTTAAGGAGTAGGGTTAAATTGATGAGCTAGTTTTTTCTTTCTTTTTGCGGTCCAATCTTATCTTTTTAGTCCCAAACCGGACTAGTTTAGCGTTAAATTGGTTAGAAAGTGGATTAAACCTAATAAAACTAGAACAAAAAGCTTATATATAAGGGGTTATATGTTAATTATAGGTGATACATAATGGCTGTAACAACCATACAACTTGACAAATCTTTAGTGGAATCATTGAAAGAGATAAGAGAATATCCTAGACAAACCTATAACGAACTAATCCAGCAGATGATTCAGCTCTTTACAAGTCTGAAGAAAAAGAATCAATATGATGAATTCCTGCACAAGATTCAACAGCCTAAGATGAAAGAATTGTGGGATAATAAAGAGGACGAGGCATGGGAAAATGCTTAAAGCAGGAGAAGTTGTTTTGGCTAAAGTCCAGTTTACGGATACTTTTGAGGTGAAAACTCGACCCGTTCTGATATTATTTGAAGAGTTAGGTAATGTGGTCGTTGCGGGGATTACCAGTAATATTAATATGAAAGGAATTCCTCTTACTATGGAAGAAGGCGCCATTAAAGATAGTGTCATAAAATTAAATTACATTTTCACCATCGTCCCAGCGATGATTGAAAAAACTTTATTCTCATTATCTACTAAAAAAAGAAAGATGGTTTTCAATGAGTTAGTGGATCGGCTAAAATGTTTGCAGTAGGTAG
Organism: uncultured Methanosarcinales archaeon; assembly: GCA_964542815.1. GTDB lineage: Archaea > Nanobdellota > Nanobdellia > Woesearchaeales > GW2011-AR9 > JACRPH01. The sequence continues at coordinate 1,471 of CAZIUU010000011.1, forward strand.
ATTAGTCCATTACTTTTTGTTTTTTAATTTTCTTCTTCCCTTTCTTCGCTGGCGGTGATTGAGCCAAATTAAGTTCCGCTTCTGGAGAAAGCTTAGTCAGAAGCTCTTCCTTCTCTTTCTTCATCTTATCAACGCTTTTCTTGAAGTATTCTATCTGCTTTTCCGACAGAGAGCCATATCTCAATGCATTTATCTTTATAGAACGTAAAAATGAGTTTTCATGATAGAATTCTTCAGGAATATTTAGTAGTTTTTTTAAAGCGGGATCAGTTACTTCTCCGGCCATATCACCTTTCTGGCAGTCGTAGCAGAGGGGATAATTATTTTTCCAAGTGACGAGAACATAATTCTTTTTGCAGCGAGAACATTTCTGTTTGTATTTAAAAGCAGACATAGTTGAGAAGATAATGCATTGATTTATAAGTGTATCTCTAACCAAATTAAGTCGACTAAACGTCATCTTTAAATACAAGTTCTCCTTTCACTGTTTTTAGAGATGATTACTATGCTTGTATGCGAGTTATGTGGTTCAAATAATGTGGCAAAGAAAGGGATGAGACATAATGCTTCAGGATCAAAACAAAAGTTTTTTTGCCATGATTGTAAAAAATGGTATGTCCATGATGATGGATTTAAGAGAATGAGAACAAAATCAGAGCATATCGTTCGCGCTTTGCACGAATATGCTGATGGTGCATCGCTCAAAAAAGTAAAAGAACATCTTAAGCAACACGATAAAGTTAAAGTTACGCGATGGGCAATTCGGAAATGGGTTATTAAATACTCGCATCTCTTAAAAAAAACGAGCAGAAACCTGGTACTCCAAAGATTAAAAGGGGTAATAATGATTAAGTAAATGCTACAATATAAACCATGAAACCAACCATTTACACCGAAGTGCTTTCCAAGATAAAGCCTAGTGAAATCGAACAGAAGAAATGTAAGAATATCACTAAATTATTCCTCACTACTTTAAATTCCAAACTTAAAGATGCCAAAGGCATTCTGGGCGGCAGCGGAGCTAAAGATACCTGGCTTGCTGGAGCGCATGATGTAGACATATTTGTGCAGTTTGATTATCAGAAATTTGCAGCTCAATCCGGAAAGTTATCTGATTTACTAGAAAAAACGTTGCAGAAAATATTTCTCAAATCCAAGATTAACCGCTTGCACGGCAGCAGAGACTATTTCCAATTACGTTATGAAGGGATTGATTTTGAAATCGTGCCTATCCTAAAAGTAACTAAGCCAGCCCAAGCAAAAAATATTACCGACTTATCTCCATTACATTCATTATGGGTAAATAAGCACGCAGCTAAACAAAAAGATGACATTCGCCTAGCCAAGCAGTTCTGTAAAGCGAATGGATTGTATGGGGCGGAATCGTACATCGGTGGATTTAGTGGTTATGTATTAGAAATTTTAGTAGCACATTACGGCTCGTTTGAGAAATTGCTTAAAGCTAGTTTAAAATGGAAAGATAAAGAAATCGTTGATCCGGCTAATCATTATCCTAAGAAAGACGCGTTGTTTCATCTAAATTCTAGCAAACAGCATTCTCCTTTGATATTAGTTGATCCGATGGACCAAGATCGGAATGCTTCAGCCGCTTTATCACGGAATAAGTTTATTGAACTTAAGAAAAAAGCCCGCGAGTTCCTGAAAGAGCCGGCAGTAAGTTTCTTTGTGAAGCCAGAGTTAAGTTTAACGGCATTGCAGAAAGAAGCGAAACATAGTAAGCGCCACTTAGTTTACTTGGAAGTACAGCCCAAGCTGGGAAAGAGAGATGTAGTTGGCTCTCAATTGGTAAAAGCATTTGAGTTCATACAACAACGATTAAGAGTTTTCGGGATACATAAATCCGGATGGGATTGGGATAAAGGAAGCGAAGCAGTATTTTACTATTTTACGGAGAAAGATGAACAGCCCGCGTTTGAAATTCGTGCTGGCCCTCCGTTAGAATTAAAACAATATGCCACCGATTTCAAGAAGCGGCATAAAGATACCTTTGAAAAAGACGGCAAAATCTGGGCAAAGATTAAAGTGGAGCATACTGGATTAGGAGGGTTTGTGAAACATCTGATTAAAGAGAAATATATCGCTGAAAAGATTAGTAAAATTTGTTTAAAATAGGGAGCTAGAATTACTTCTCAAAGAAAAAGTGACCAAACCCGCCGATAACTTTAAATATCAGTTGATAATATAAGCTATCAAATGAAAACAAAAGATATCAAAACTAAACTCAAAGAGTACTTTCTCCTCAATCCCACGATAAAGCTGCGAGTACGCCAAATTGAGCGAGAGCTTAAAGTGCCGTTTCCTTCGGTTATCCGCTACACCAAAGAATTGGAACACGAAGGCATTCTTAAAACCATAAAAATTACCAACATAACTGCTTATTCCGCAGACAGAACTTCAAATACATACCTTCTTGAAAAAAAATCATTCAATATTTATCAACTACATACGTCTGGCTTGCTTGAATTTATCCAGAAAGAGTTGAGCAATCCTGTAATTGTACTCTTTGGTTCCTATATGCGGGGCGAAGATACAGAAAACAGTGACATCGATCTCTACATTGAAACTCCTGCAAAAAAGAAAATCAACTTAGATAAATTTGAGAAGATTCTCCAGCGGAGAATTCAACAATTCATCTATAAAAATATCCATGAATTAGAAAACAAAGAACTAGCAAACAATATCTTAAATGGCACCGTATTAACTGGCTTCATGGAGGTATTCACATGAACAAAGAAAGTACTTGGGAAGAGTGCATTGAATCGAGTGCGTCATTGAAAGTAACGCCAAATAAGCCTAAAATAAAATCGCTTATAGAAACCGCAAAGGGAAGAGTTCAATTTCTCGCTGAAACAAATATCACCGAAAGCAATGCCAATTATATCTTTGAAAATTATTACTCTTCGGTTTTAGAATTAATGCATGCATTAGTATCATGCCATGGCTACAACGTAAGCAACCATATCTGTTTAGGATATTACTTACGAGACATTCTCCAAAAAGAAGAGCTCTTTAGACTCTTTGATGATTGCCGCTCCAAAAGAAACTCTTTAGTTTATTATGGTCAAAGAATGAACTTTGAAATTGCTAAATTAGGTATTGAGAAATCCAAGAAGCTAATAGCAGAACTAAACCACTTACTTGAACATGAACTTAAACAGAACAAATAATTAACCTACCCAACCATCTCTATCTCAATATTCAATCCTTCCGGTATCGGCACCCTCATAACCAACCTAAGAGTTCTTTCATCCGCACTCAAATCAATCAATCTTTTATGAATGCGCATCTCATATCTTTCCCAAGTAGCCTTTCCGTTCCCGCAAGGAGATTTTCTGGTAGTAACTTTAAGCTTCTTAGTTGGTAAAGGAATCGGGCCTTTTAATTCTACTCCGGTCTTTTCGGCAATATCTTTAATGTCACCGCAGATTTGATTAATCTTATCAATATCTGTACTTGCCAGCTTGATTCTTGCTCGTTGCGCCATTGTAGTATTTTAAATTTGTTTACCGCACGATAAAAAACTATTTTAACGTGTCTTTCCTTCACCCGAATGTTTATTTATAAGTGTTTCGTTAAAAAAAATAATAAAATAAAAAATTAAATTCTTACTGCATAGGTTTCTTGACCATATCTATACACATGCCTGCAGCGACGGTTAAACCAGAATCCCTGATAGCAAATCTGCTCATCTGCGGGATTTCAGTGTTTTTCTCAATCACTACTGGCTGCACTGGTCTTAACTTAACTACAGCAGCATCTCCATTTCTAAGGATATCCTTGTCTTCTTTAATCTCTTCACCACTGGCAGGATTTATTTTCTTGACAATCTCTACAAACTGGCAGGCAACCTGCGAGGTAAGGATATGGAATACTGGTGTATAACCAACCGTAACCACAGTAGGATGATTCAAGATAACTACCTGGGCAGTAAACTCAGTAGCCACACTCGGCGGATTGCTTTCCAATCCAACTACGTCTCCTCTGGCTACATCCTTCTTGGTAAGCCCTCTTACGTTGAATCCAACATTGTCTCCCGGCTCGGCTTGCTGGATGGCTTCGTGATGCATCTCGATAGATTTGACTTCTCCATGCACTCCTTTGCCTTCCCTTCCCGGAACAAAGATGATCTTATCGCCAACTTTCATGACACCAGTTTCAATTCTTCCTACAGGAACAACACCGATACCAGTAATGTTATATACATCCTGCAGCGGCATTCTTAATGGTAAATTAACTGGTTTTGCCGGCACATCAAACTTATTGATAGCTTCCAATAAGCAATCTCCAGTCCACCAGGGCATCTTAGTAGTTTTCTTAACAATGTTTTCTCCTATCAAAGAAGCCATAGGCATAAATCTCACTTTATCGATATTCCACCCAGCTTGCTTAGCATGGTTCTTAACATCTTCAACTACTTCTTTATATCTCTTCTCAGCAAAGTCTACACCAGGCATATCCATCTTGTTAACCGCTACGATTAACTGCCCTACACCAAAGATCTTAGACAATTTAAGATGCTCGATAGTCTGAGCATTAACACCGTCATTAGCAGCAACAACTAGTACTGCACAATCAGCTTGAGATGCTCCGGTTATCATGTTCTTGATAAAATCTCTGTGTCCAGGTGCATCAATTATAGTAAAGTAATACTTATCCGTATCAAATCTCTTATGAGATAAGTCAATAGTAACTCCTCTCTCTTGCTCCTCTTTCAAAGTATCCATGGTGAAAGCGAATTCGAATCCTTTCTTGCCTAACTGCTCTGCCTTCTCTTTCAGCTTTCTCATAGTCTGCTCGTCAATAGCTCCAGCATCATACAATAATCTGCCTACAGTAGTAGACTTTCCATGGTCAACATGACCGATGAATACTAGATTTATGTGTTCTTTGGTTTTAGCCATTTTTATTCCTCCATTATTTATCCAATAAAAGGATATGTTTTGAACTAATTTTTATGCTTAAGTTTATTCTAAGCTTATTTAAGCTTATTTCAACTGCCTTCCTAGTTTAAAGAAAGACTGTTTTCTTTGTGCAGTGGTTTATTTATAAAGATTTCGGTGGTTTAACGGTGGACCTACCTATTAGAAAAATTAAGCTTTCGGATGCTCCTGCCCATGCTCTTTCCTTTCTTTAAGATGAAGCAGATGATGTTTTCTCTCCTCCTGCAGCTTTATTTCTCCAGTCCTGACTTTGGTTATCAGCTTAGCCACATGCTCTCCTCCCAAAAAATGAGGCAGGATTACATAATCGGCTCCGGCAGAATACAATTTAGTGCTTTCATCAATATCTGATGCAGTAACAATCACTTTGGCCCTGGAATTAACCGCTTTGACCTTGTGTATAATAAACAAGCTGTCTTTTATCTCTGGTACAGTCGAAATTAGCATAGAAATATTTCTAAGATTCATCCTTTCCACAATCTCCTCATCAGCAACATCACCGTAAATACAATGATACCCTTCTTTCATCAAATGGGAGATCATCTCCGGATTATAATCCACCACTAGCACTTCTGCCTTAACCGACTTTAATTCATTTAAGATGCTATATCCGATGCGATTATGGCCGCATAAAATTATCTTGGGCTTAATGTCAGTAGGGACAAATTCCATCCCTTCGGAAGTAAAGGCATCAAACAAACGTAATGGACGTTCAAATAGATTGTACAGCCAATTATCGTATTTTATGAAATAAGTACTCAAAACCATGGTTAATAAAGTAACTACCACCACTACCGAAAAAAGAGCGTTAGAAATATGTCCTAATAATAATCCCTGAGCCGCTAGTATCAACGAAAATTCTCCTATCTGGGCCAAAGAAATAGAGGTAAGAAAAGCCGGTTTCTTGGTGTATTTGAACAATACGCAAGTAAATAAAGAAATTGTCGGTTTGACTAAAACCACCAGCATAGTAATTACCACTAACGGAATCCACTGCTGTTTTATTACTCCTAAAGATAATGACATCCCCAATGACACAAAAAACAGCATCGAAAAAAAATCTTTAAGGCTCTTGACCCTTCCGATAATATCTAGATTATATTCTAAGTTGCCTAAAGTCAATCCAGCAATAAATGCCCCGATAGCGATAGAAAAGCCTAAGTAACTTGCTGCTATAGAGAAAGCAAAACATACCGCTAATGAAGTGATTAACAACAGCTCTTGATATTCAGCTGCAAACTTGAACAGCCACGGAAAGATAAATTTACTGCACAAGTAAGCAATCCCAAACAACGCTCCGAACTTAAACAAAGCAACTCCCATCAGCACCCAACTAAACCCATTAATGGAAGCAAGAATAGAAAGTGCTAAGATAGCAACGATATCCTGTACCACTAATATGCCCACCACAATCCTGCCGTGAAGAGTACTTATCTCTCGATTATCGGAGAGCAATTTAACAACTAACATGGTTGAAGAGAATGAAATCAGCAAAGCAATGTAGATGGCTTCAATATTGGTGTATCCTAACAGAAGGGAAACCATAAAACCAATAAAGAATAACACTACTATCTGAATCAATCCTCCGCCGGTAGAGACTAATGCTACACTTTTCAGCTTCTTAAAATCCATCTCCATTCCTACGATAAACAGTAAGAAAGCAATCCCGATGGTAGAAATAGACCCAATGATACTAGTATTAGTAATTATTTTGAAAATAGGAGTGATTAAAATACCAACTAAAATATATGCCAAGATATGCGGCTGCTTAAATAATCTTAGAATCAAAGCGGCTATGGCTGCTAGAATTACAATTAAACTCAGCTGAAGAAAAATATCATTACTTACATTGATTAAACTATTAACATCTATCATTTAGGTTGAAGAATAGAAAATAGTATATAAAAGTATCTTTAGATATTTCTTTATGTTAATAGAAATTCTTATTGCGATGTTATTAGGAGTGTCTACCGGAATCATCACCGGCATCATCCCGGGGCTTCATGTTAATCTCGTCTCTATCACTATAGTATCATTCTCTCCGCTGCTGCTGCAAATTGTATCTCCGGTAACTTTAGGCGCATTCATTATTGCCTTAGCCATGACTCAAACTTTTACCGATGCTCTTCCGGGCATCTATCTTGGCGCACCCGATGATTCTCAGGCATTGAACGTGCTTCCTGGACACAGATTATTGATGAAAGGAGAAGGGCACAATGCTATCATCTATAACACGGTCGGCTCACTCGGTTGTGTAATTTTTGGGATTATTCTATTTCCTTTATTCATCTTCAGCATGGAATCAATTTATTCTATCATCAAAGGAGTCATGGGTTACTTATTAGCGTTAATTATGGTATTCATGGTAAAGAGAGAAAAGCACAAGTGGCTGAAAAGTTTAACTGCATTCATGCTTGCAGGGATATTGGGATTGATAGTGCTAAGCCTTCCTACGTTGCATCAGCCATTATTCATGCTGCTTTCCGGAATGTTTGGATTCTCGTTATTGTTAGTAAGCCTGAAAGACAACACTAAAATTCCAGAACAGAAATCAAATCTGCCGTTAACTCTATCCAACAAAAATTTAACCAAGTCCGTTTCTGCCGCTACAGGGATGGGTTTTGTGTCCGCTTTTCTGCCGGGATTTGGAAACTCACAGGCAGCGATTGTGGCAACCAATGTTGTCGGAAAAGTCGGAGATGAAGGCTTTCTTACTATCGTCGGAGGATTGAATACCGCTTCAATGTTAATTTCCATTGGAGCAGCCTACATTTTAGACAAAGCCAGAAACGGAGCAATTGTGGTGGTAAAAGATATTGTCGGAAGCATCGGTTTGGAAGAAATGATGGTGTATTTAGGAGTAGCATTAGTCGCTTCAGGAATGGGAGCGATACTCGTTTTGTTGCTGTCAAAGGTATTTGCCAAATATATTGTTAAAGTTAATTATGCCAAGTTGATAATATCAGTGTTAGTGTTTATTACTCTGCTGACATTTTACTTTGATGGATTCTTAGGGCTGTTGATATTAGCGGTTTCAACTTCGATTGGTTTAGTAGCAAATCATTGGGGTGTAGCTAAGAATCACTTGATGGGCTGTTTGATACTGCCGGTGATATTGTTTTTTGTGTTATGAAACAAACGTAATAACAGACGAAAAGTTTATAAGTACACGTACATACACGTATAGTCATGGCAACTAAAACTTTAACTATCACCGAAGATGCATACGAACGGTTAGCAGCATTTAAAGATGAAACTGAAAGCTTCAGCGATGTTATAACGAAAATAACTGGTAAGGTGAGCTTACTCTCTATTGCGGGTGTGCTTACCAAAGAGGAGGCAGATGATATTGAAGAGAGCATAAAGTTCATTCGGAAAAAATCAAGAAATAGATTAAAAAGAATTGCAGTGGAGCTTTCAGGATGATCTTAGACACTTCATTCATTATTGATTTGATGAAAAATAAAAGTAATGCTTTAGTTAAAGCTAAAGAATTAGAAAAATCTTCTTCTCCCATAAGATCCACCGCTATCAGTGTGTTTGAATTATGGCAAGGATTAGAGGATATTCAAAACCCGGACAAAAAAGAAAAGATAGAACACTTTTTGTCTTCCATTGGTTTACTTGCTTTTGACTTATACAGTGCTAAAAAAGCAGGCACAATTTATGCTGAACTAGAACGTAAAGGAGAATTGATTGAGCCCGAAGATTGTATGATTGCAGGTATAACTATATTTCATGGAGAAACTCTTCTTACCAGAAATAAACAGCATTTTGAGCGAATCAAAAATTTGAGAATTGAGGGGTATTAATTTCTTAACATTAATTTCCACTGTAAATCTAAAGTTGGATTTACCGTTTCTCCCACGAAAAGCTTAAAAAACTACTCTCTTCTTCGTAGAAATGTGCTCCTGTAGTGTAGCCCGGTAAACTTTGCTTTTCCAAAAGCAGGTTTGGGTAAACTAGCACATTGCCCTCTCAGCAACCTTCGCGCTCACTTCGTTCGGCAAAAGTTGCATCGAAATTCGTTCAAGTGGGATATTCCTACGGAAATCCCACGACACACGGAAGACGTTTGGAGTAAGGCAGTAACTCGGGTTCAAATCCCGGCGGGAGCATTTTACCCCAGGTTCAACGCCTGGGGGCCTTTTTAAGGCTCAAAAGTATATAAAAGCTATTTCTTGAAGAGAATATAATTCACAATTACCATAAATCATGAACGTTAGATTTTAAGCATTTAATTTGTAATGAGCGAGAAATTTAAGATTTAAGCATAATATTTCTGATTTCTTTCTCAGTTAAATGAAGTTTACTATTTTCATTTTCCCAAGCTTCTTCACCTAACCTTTCTTTTACATATTCATTCAGCAAGATGGTGCCTTCACCAAAACCTCTCTTTACCGTTTCAATATGTGCTTCTCTCTCTATTCTTCTCCTTACTTTTTGAGAGAGATTATAAGCAATCCACACCAAAGCCTTTTTCATAAAATTCATTCTGCAAAATTGCAATTTGTGATATAATTCATGTATGAAACCAGCGCTCCTTGCTTTAGGATTACACTTCTTCATGATTTTTTCATTATAAAAGATATATTTACTTAAAGGAAATGCTACCATGAAAGGTTTTTGATTCCTCTTTTTTAGAATTACTTCTTTGTTCTTCAGCTCTGGAAAATGCTTTCGCTTTAATTCTTGCAATATCGCATTATAATCCATAGAATAAGTTAAACTTCATCGCTTTATTAATATTTCTTTATGATAGTACAGATTAACTGGTTTCTAATCTAAAGTTTTATATAATCTTACGTTCTCCTTTATGATATGAAATACAAAAGTTATATCCCTGCTGTTCTTATCGCTTTACTGTTAATCCTATCATTCTTCTTAGTTCGCCCATTCTTAGAAGCGATATTAGTGGGTGCATTACTGGCCTATTTTACTTATCCGTTTTACCGATGGCTTACCAGGAAGATTTCTAATCCTACCATTTCAGCCTTGTTAGTGTGCTTTATAGTGTTATTGGTGCTGCTAATTCCCGCAGTTTTAATTCTTAAAGTCTTAATTGAACAATCCTACACTGCATTCACACTCGTACAAGAAAAATTATCTGCGGGAGTGTTCACCAGATGCGCCAATTCTATCTGCTTATATCTAGAACAATTAGTGGATAACCCTCTGATAAAAAAAGAATTAGGCGGATTTGCTATAAACCTAACCACTAAAATATTCGAACGAGGCTCTAGCTTATTGATGAGCATTCCTCAGATACTTCTTAACATCTTCATCACTTTCTTTACCATATTCTACTTCCTTAAAGGAGGAGAGCAGTTCTTAACCCAAGCAAGCCGTTATCTAAGCATGCAGAAGAAAGAGTATTCTCATATTCTTTCGCGTGGGAAAGAAATTGTACATGGAGTAGTATACGGATATTTGCTAGTAGCATTCATTCAGGGGATATTAGGGGCGATTGGTTTTTTCATATTTGGAGTTTCCTCCCCATTATTTTGGGGGGTATTGATGGGATTATTGGCGTTGATACCTTTCTTAGGCACGGGAATCATCTGGGCTCCAGCTTCGATTATGTTGTTTATTGAAGGTATCTCTATAAATTCATCTTCACTAATGCTTAAAGGGGCCGGATTGTTCTTATATGGGTTATTAATCGTAAGCACCATTGACAACATCCTAAAACCAAAACTGATCGGAGATAAGGCTAAAATCCATCCATTGATAATCATGTTAGGGATATTCGGCGGATTATTATTGTTTGGGCCATTAGGAGTGATAATTGGGCCGTTAGTTCTTTCGTTTACGTATGTAATTGTGGATATTTATTTGAGTAAGAAGTAGACGTATTTGTTCTGATTAGGAAATAAGTTTGTTTTGAAATTTATCAATCATTGTAGGGCTGTGTGTTCAGAGAAGTTCTAACAGCTTCTTTGACAAACTCACTTTTGGACTTGTAGCCAAGATTTGATTCTTGGATGGTTTTTCCAATCTCTAGTATCATCTCTTCCGGCAAAGCGACATTAATGTATACTAACGGACAGAAATAATCTAACTTAATAGTTCTGTCCGTTATATATACAAAGGACACAACTAATTGTTCTAAAATTTGTGTCCTTTGGTGTATTTTCCCATATATGAGTATTACTATCTATCACATTTAATTATTTTAATCGGGAACACATAGACGTATCCATCAACGTATGAGTAACATTTATAAATAGATTAAGTATAATTATCTTGACATAAGCAGTATAACAACAGCAGAGTACTTTAGAAAAAAAGAGGAATGATGGAAACTAGCCTATTATTTTTATTAGAATTGGGAGTATTAGGAATAACCTATTGTATTATCTCTTTTTTAGAATATCGTATGGTTTATGAAGATGTAAAAACATTCTCTAAGTTCAAGCTGATTTCTTTAATCATGTTTGTCATTGGCATTCTCGTTCACACTTTGGGTGATGTTCTGGGAGAAGGAACGCCTTTAGAAATGCAACTGGAAACGCTAGCTCACGTAATTATTATGGTTGGAGCCATCATTCTTATCAAGCAGGCATTAAGCTTGTCTAGATTAGCGGAGGAATATGGATATGGTTGATGCGCTGTTATTAGTTACTCAGGTTACCTCATTGGTGGCGTTTAGTTTAATAATGACGGTTATAATCATCAATTTGATTTCCATCTTTAAGTTTACTGGCATCAATGCTTTTAAGCTGAGCTTGTTGTTTTTAACCTTCTACTTAATTTTATTTATGATCTCAGTAGGATTTATGTCCCTCTATCATTGGCTGGATTCTGAATTTATGGAGTTAGGATGGTATCTGCTGTTAAATGTTGGTTTATTGTTTGGGATCATATCGGGAATTTTTTCTTTGTCTTTTTGGAAAAAGATATCTTTAAAGAAAAAATTTCCCAAACAGAGAGATAATGATATCCGAAAGAATAAGCGTAAAAGAGGG
>CAZIUU010000011.1:13409-36284 GCA_964542815.1 uncultured Methanosarcinales archaeon
ATTTAATAAAATTAGCTAAAGCGAGAAAAACAACCTACGAATTTACGAACAAAAAAGTAAAAGATAGTAATCTTAAAAAAATTCTGGAAGCAGGGCGATGGGCTCCGAGTTGTAGTAATATACAACCTTGGCATTTTATCATTGTCAAAAATAAATTAAAAATAACTGAACTAATGATGACTGCAAATTATGGTGACTTCCATACCGATCCTCCTTTAATTATTGCGCTGGTTCTATTAAAAGATGAATGCCCCGGCAATAACTTTTCTTGTTTTCGCGGGAAAGATTCTGGGATTTATGATTCATTTATATGTATGGGAATGACCGGATTGAATATGGTTCTGGAGGCACAAGACCGAAATATTAATTCTTGTATTATCACTCCAAATCAAACGGAAGTTAAAAAATTATTAAAAATTAAAAAAGAAGATTATGTTCCCTTGCTCTTGGGGTTTGGCTATCAAAATAAAAAGGCTTTCCAGAAAAAGAGGTGGAGAAATTCTATGAAGTCCATCACTTCTTACGAATACTTTGGGGGAAGAAAATGAATCCTGCGCAAATCAGGAAAAAGGTAGTGGCACAACTTGCTAAGATTAAATCAACCAGAGGTATTTATACTTTCGTATCTAAACCGGAGGATTATCTTGTTGTTAACAAAGCCATCATCTCCTATCTAACTAAAAACCTTAAATTATGCGGAGTATATGTTAGCTTAAACAATAGCTGTAAAACTATGTTAGGGATGTTTGATAAAGAGAAGATTAACACCCAAAAAATATTATTCATTGAAAGTACTGGCCAAGAACAAAAAAGCAGAGTTAAGAATTGTGTTTCTCTCAACAGCAATCAATCTTTAACTGAATTATCACTTTCTATTTCCGAAGCGTGTAAAGATGATCGCATTAAGTTTGTTTTTTTGGATTCAGTAAGCACTCTTCTAATTTATAATACTCTGGAAACAACAGAAAGGTTCATTCATTATATGGTTAACAAGGTAAGGAACATGGGGTTTTTTGTGGTTTTAATTTCTATTGATGAAGAGAAGTCAAATAAATTGCTTCCAATTTTGTCCCAGTTTTGCGACAAAGTAATTAAGATATAATCGGTAACTCTGGCCATGAAAAAGATCTTACTAAAAAAGAGGATTAGAGCCACTATGAAAGCTGCCCAACGACAAAAATTATCTACCATTAAAACAAAAATTTCCCGGAAACCAAAAAAGCAAAGACAACCTCTCCAAAAAAGAGTATCTAAAGATAAAGATACAAAAAAGGCTCTCCAGGCAGAAGAGTTTGTTAAAACCGGCATCGCCGGCTTTGATGCACTGTTAGATCAAGGCATACCCAAAGGCGTTTCGGTCCTGGTAGCCGGGGGAACGGGAACAGGAAAAACGATTTTCTGCCTGCAGACCTTATTCAATGCTGCCAAACGGGGAGAAAAATGCCTCTACCTGAGCTTTGAGGAGTCGGAACAGCGGCTTAAGAAGCACTTGGATGATTTTAAATGGGATTGGAGAAATTTGGAAAAAAAAGGCTTGCTTAAAATTATTCGTAAAGAACCGTTCTCCATGATTACCAGTATCGAAGCCATGTTAGCCAAAGCTAAAGGAGAGCTGCTCATTGATATTAATGAAGTCTTGGAAATAATCCCCCCAGGATTTCAGCCGAAAATAATTGCAGTAGATTCGGTAACCGCCATTGCCTCCGCCTTTGGCAAAAAAGAAGAAGGTTACAGAATTTTCATTGAACAATTATTTAGATATTTTGAAACTTTAACCATCACTTCTTTCTTTATTTCTGAAACCGAACAGATGCCCACCATCTATTCCAGTAGCGGCATTGAAGAGTTTCTGGCTGATGGAGTTATTGTATTCTATGCCATTAGACAAGGGAACATCAGAGAAAATGCTCTGGAAGTGCTTAAACTCCGGGGAACTAAACATCAGAAGAAAATTGTGGCGATGCAAATAACTAATAAAGGCCTAGAAATATATCCCGAGCAGGAAGTCTTTGGTGATCTTGGAAAATGAAGATGAGAAAAAAAGAGATATCACCTATTGTTGTAATCCTTATTTCAATACTGTTCATTATCGGAGGAGTTGCATTATTTTCGGTGTTTGAATCAAGTGACTCCCTGTCAGGAATGGCTGCGGGAGGAATTCCTGGTCCACCGGGAGGAAGTCCGCCGGGGCAAGGGGGTGGAGGAGGAGGCGGTGGCGGAGGTGGAACAACGACAACAACCACAGAATCCGGTGGCGGGGGTGGAATTCAAAAAGTCGTTGGTGTCATAGCCAGAAGCCCTGAAAACTTGGCTACCTTAAACAGGGGAACTCATCTGTTCTCAACTCAGGTTTATTACGCTGGTGAACCAAGCAATGACGCAGAAGTTAGTGCTGAATCCAGCTTATTTGGCAAGTTAAATTTTCCATTGATAAAGCCGGTGGCAAGATATTCTGAAGCTGACGATGGATTTTATGGATTAAATATAACCATAGGCAAAAATGTTACTAAAGGGAGATATAACATTTTGTACAAAACAGAACAAAGTAACCAATATGATGAATTTGCCATTTTAATAGATATAGATCCCGAATTGAGAATTAACGCTTCTTTGAATGAAGAATATTTCCAAGGCCAAAACCTAGAAATTAGCGGGTTTATGTACGATTTTAATGGAACTCCTCCGGTGAATGTTAATGCCATCATTTCCGCTTTCCATGATGGAGGATTGATTTTTAAAAATGAGGTACCCATTGCCAAAAACGGCTTTTTCCAGTATATTTTTCCGATAAGCTTTGGCGAACCGGAGGGTATTTGGGATATTAAAATAGAAGTAAGGGATAAAGATGGCAATGAAGGAAATTCAGACTTAAAAACAACTGTGGTAACACCAAAAGGAGTATCTTTTTACACCGTTACTTTCCTCAGCCCGCTTGAAAATGGGGAGTTTAAAAGAGGAAGTATAGTTCCCCTCACGGTGGAAATTAAAGAAGGAGAAAAACCTATTGAAAATATGAGTGTTGATTTTAGGACACCTAAAGCAGACATTATTAGCCTGCAGGAAGTTGCTCCGGGAACGTACACTGCGGAATATAAAATAAAACAGGATGAGCCTCTGGGAAAATGGTATATTGCGGTGCAGGCAGTAAAAACCATCAATAACATTACTAAAGCAGGAGGAACAAAAATACCAATAGTTATCTGGCCCGCGGCTCTAAATTTAGCGTTGGTAGAACCAAAGAAAACAGATTTTTTCACAGGGTTGCAAACAGAGATTAAAGCCGAGTTAAGTTATTCAGACGGGACAAAAATAGAGAAAGCGGATGTTTTTGCCACTATCGGCAGCGAAACCATCAAGTTGATAGAAACTGGTTTGGGAGAATATTCTGCTTTGTATGTATTCACTGAGAAAGATGTTAAAGCTGCTTCTTTACAATTAAGTGCTACTGATATCTATGGGAACAGTGTTGCTCTTACTCCTAAAGCTATTGAGGTAGAACAAATTGGTAAATACGAGTTAAAACTGAGATTATTCTATTACCACATACTTGCCCGCTATTGGTACTTATTTATTTTTGGTATTATTCTGATTATTTTGATAACTGAGCCGCTGTGGCACCGTGCTTATTTGAAAAGAAGTTTAAAAAGAGCAATTGAACATGAAAAAAGAGTTCTAGAGATGGAACAAGACATCCAGAGAAAATACTTCAAGCACCATTCCATCACCCGAGAAGATTATGATAAATTAATGTTAAAGTATCAAGAGCGCGCTTCTGATTTAAAAGAAAAGAGATTAATGTTAAGCAAAAAACTTGGCAGGAAGGAAAAGTAAAGCGAAGTATTTGCCGGACCACATTTTACTATCTTCCCTTCGCATATGCCACCAACTGCTGTATGTATCCCTCAATCGGAACCGCTACTGGAATATTCCTCAACACAACACTATCTCCCAAATCAACCGAATACGTCTTGAACAGCTTGTCCCAGAAATTCTGCTTCCGTTCAACTTTTTCAATAGCATGATAAAGATGTTCCTTCTTTTCCACTACCAGCCTATCCTGATAGAAAGTATGTGGTTGACTGGCTTGATGATAATCTAAGAATATTCCAACCCCCACCACAATTATTAGAATAATCAATGCAATCATTTTAATAACCGTATCATCTCCGGCAGTGAGGTTCAGTAAAGTAATGTTCAATAATATTCCCGAATAAAAGATTACGCCTAAAACTACCAATAGCAGCATCTTGGGAATAAGCGTCCTCTTTTTGTTCTGTGGCAGCACATAGGTTGGCTGACCTAAATTAACCGATGGATTCATTTTAATCGTAAGATCTGACATTGTAAATGGACCTGCCCGGATTCGAACCGGGGGTTTACTCGACGTCAACGAGTCGTCATAACCGCTAGACCACAGGTCCAATATGAACACTAACCTTCACTGTATGTGCATAGCATCTTCGAAATCCTCGCAGTAAAATCATAAGAGCGACATCTCCGTAAGAGACAACCCTCTGTCGCTCTCTATGTTGTAATCGAATGGATTTCGACTTGATGATGCTATGCACATACTTTTCCCCCACTAAAACAATAAAGCTTATATTCCTTTATAAATTTTCTTCCCTAATGCCTCAAGAACATCACTTTTGGTGGCGGTTCTACCCGCACAAAGAATTAACCCAAGTATACCTATCTTCTGCGATCAGAGGGTTCGCTAATTCCATCGTCGGATTGTTTGTACCACTATATTTGTACTTAGAATTGGGATATAGCCTGCCAGAAACCCTTTCTTTATTCGTATTCTTTGCCCTTACATTAGCCTTGTCATCTCCTTTAGCAGCTAAATTTGCCGCTAAATACGGCTGCAAGCATTCTATTTTAGTCAGCACCCCTTTGTACATCTTATTTACGATGCTGTTGTATACTCTCCCTTTCTTTAAAGTTCCTCTATGGCTGTTAGGAATTCTCGCCGGAGTATCTATTGCATTTTATTGGATGGGAATGCATCTTGAATTCAGCAAAGTCAGCGACCACAAACATCGGGGGGAAGAGGTAGGTAAAAGAGAGGGGATTACTATCCTGGGCGCTTTGGTCGGGCCAATTGCAGGAGGGGTAATAATTCAACAGTTTGGATTCAAGCCGGCATTCATACTCTCTTCAGCTATCTTATTTATATCCACTTTATTCTTATTCCTCAGCAAAGATAAGCATATCCATTACGATTTTCACTTTAAAGAGTTGTGGGACAAGCGCCATTGGAAATATTCTTTATTTTTCATCTCTCGGGGAACACGATTAATGACCGCAGGTGTTATCTGGCCTTTGTTTGTATTTACTATATTAAATGATTATTTCTCATTGGGTGCATTAGAATCGGTCTTAGCTGCTGGGAGTGCTTTGTTATTATGGCTGTCCGGTAAACTTAGTGACCACTTTGACAAAAGCAAGATTTTACATTGGGTGACTCCATTCGAGTCTTTAACTTGGTTCATGCGGGTATTAGTGGCTACTCCGGTTCAGGCATTAGGAGTAACCATCTTTGGCTCAGTGACTTACGGAGCATATGAATCTCCTGCAGGAGCTTTAGAGTATGATCGTGCCGGAAAGAATGTATTGGCCTATTTTGTAAGCCGAGAAGTATTTATTTGCATCGGCAGGTTGCTGGTATTAGGAATTGTATTACTTACTAACACCTTAACCCATGGATTAATACTCAACGGATTTATGATGCTGGCTGCATTTTTATTCTAAACTAAAATGAAACTTAACCCCGAAAATGAATTCCTAAAAAACCTGATAAAGCTGCAATACGGATTAAAAGTTCAACCTACACTGAAAAAAATATCTTCTAAAATATCCTGGGCAACAGGCTGGCCAGAAAACAGCACTTCATTCTGGAACGCCGAAGCATTTATGTGGGGCCACAAAGTCGATAAAGATATCCGTAAGCTCATCTCTGCACAGCTTCAGTTTCTGCATGGAAAAAAAAATCTTGACTTAGGCTGTGGGAGTTATTCGTATATCCCTTCAGTGGGTTTTGACTGTTCTCCAAAGATGCTGGACTTCAATGATAACTGCATTCAAAAAGTTACAGGAGATTTGGAACAAAAGTTACCCTTCCGAAATTCCTCTTTTGATTCAGTAACCGCAGTATTTGTGTTAAATTATGTAAAGAACTGGTCTAAATTATTATTTGAAATCCACCGCGTACTAAAGCCAAAAGGCACTTTTGTAGCAGTATTATATTCCAAGAACATAAACTCCTGGCAAAGGCAGAAAGAAGTAAATAAATTAAGCCAAAAAGAATGGAAAAAAGCCCTCAGCAATGCCGGATTTTCCGTTAAACTAAATAAAAAGCAAGGATTGTGGCTCTTCAAATGCATCAAATTAACTTAAACCTACCCAAAAACTTATTAAATAAAGTAAACTAACCCTATCAAAAAGAGGAAAAATGACTAAATCTGAATTATGGGAGAATAAAATACCGGGACGTCCTGAGCTATTAGTAAAGTATGGCTTCATCAAAGAAGATAAAAAAGAAAAGTATGAATATAACGAAAAAAACAACTGTTATGAACCCATTGAAGGAGATAAGTTAGACGTGAGTGATGCTGATGATGAAGAGGTGGAAGTTGCTAAAGATCTATTTAAGAATTTAGGATATCCTACCTCACTTAAAACTTATCACCTAATGTGGGAATTACATGATTTGAGCTTGGAAGAGCCTTATTTTTGGGTGTTAGATGTGCTAAAAGAAAGTTTTCCGCAGATAATTAAGTTAGAAGATGCTTTTGCGGCTTCAGAAAATTCAGCTTTCTTTGGCATAACCCAGCAAAGGTTAGGGGCGCAGCAGGATAAAGTTTCTCAATACTTAGCCACTGCGGGAAAGATGATCAAAGAATTGTTCCAGATGGTGCGCGAGCTTAGAATCTTGGACGAGCGATTGAATTATTACAACAAAGTTGCCGAGCAATTGGACAAGCCGATGTCGCAGCGAGATAAAGGCTCAGACATAACTTTAAAAGGTATTTTTGTAGATTTGGTGCAAGGTGGCGGAAAGAGCGCTTCATCCATATTCGGAATGTCACGTGAATTAGAATTTATCACTTTGCCCGATTTATTTTTTGATGCACCTCCATTTAAGAATGAAGCTGAGATAACTAATCATATTGAATCACTAAGAAAAGATTTCAACCAAAGTGTGCTCAGAGTATTACATCGCCATTTGGTCCAATATATCTCGTGGAGAACTTCGACCCATAAAGAACACACCAATAGAAGAGGATTTATGCTCAGATATCTGCTGCAGCACTTTGAAATAATTAAGATGTATCTGGCATGGACTAAACCTTACTTAAAGCATGTGGCTCGGCTTCATCTGAAAGAAAGTGGTATGGGTTCAGCCGATTTAGTGTCGGCATTTGAAGGAAGTTTATTGGATATAGAATTTTTGGCTAGAAAGAAGCAGGGTAGCGGAGCCAACAGCTGTATTTTAGCTACGTTTAATTATAGAACTAGGCCGGAACTAAAAGTTGTCCAAGAGGGGTATCAACGAGGGCCAGTACACATTGGCAAAATGGAGATGTTCCTGCGCGCCTATGCCTGGTCTGATAAGCAAGTGGAGATGTACCAAAAGTTAAAAGATAAAGAAACCATGTTATTGATGGCTGAAGTTTCCGGTTCAGTATACTCGGCGATGGAAGCGCTAGGGGAAGAGCTGGATAAATATATCGCTGAAGCGCAAGGGAAGAAAGCAGAAGAAGAGGAAAAGAAAAGTGCTAAGCCAGATGAAGACAAATCTATCTGGGAAAAACTATTTGGAGACTTCTATACCTCTAAGAAAGTAAAAGCCAAAGCAAATAAGAAGCCTAAAAAATCAGCTCAAGAAGCAGAACAAGAACTGCACAAAAAACTGAAAGATAATTCAGTTGTTAAACCAGCAACTGTACTCTGCTGGGGTGTTTACAATAACTTCAAGAAAGCTCATGGAATGATTGCGTGGTAAAGTTTTTTATATTAAGTTATATTTCTGACACTTATGCCTAACGATGACTTAAAGGATCTTCCTCCGGAAGAGCGTCTTAAGAAGCTGAAAGAACTAGAGAAGCAGAAGAAGAAAGAGATAGAAGATGCTCAGAAGCTGATAAAAGACAGCGAAGTGGAAATTACCGAAAGGCACAAATTCAAAGATAAAGTTCCTATTGGGGCGGTAGCGGCAGACGATTTAGAGATACTTTCTGATGCAGAAAAAGAAATAGTGGCGGCACATCGCGGAATTAAAAAGAAGGCAAAAGTAGAAGAAGAGACCAAAAAAAAGAGAATATCAGCTATCGTGGAAGAAGAGGAAGAAGCAGCTGAGAAACGTTCACGTCAGGAAAAAGAAGGATCATTGGAAGCCATGGCTCGAGGAGCTCCTGAATTGCCTGAAGCACTTAGAAATTCTGAATATGCCGCTCATCTCAGTCAGAAACCGATGCAGAACTTGTATAATGAGATAACTAAAATTAACCATGCCGTGGAAGATAAAGGATATATCAGCCGGGAAGAAGAGCGCCGGGTGCAGTATCTTGCTTCAGCAGTAGAAAGAAAGCTGGAAGATGTACAGGCAGGCAGGTATTCATTTACTGAAGATGTGGGAAGAGCAGCTAGTTTAACTCAACAGATTGGAGAGAAGTTAAGAGGGATGTATCACAGCGAGCAGAAAGACGGAAAGAATGAATTGTATAAGTATTAAGATAATCCTCACCAGCCCTACTTCACAATTATCGTTTCCGGAACTTTTCCTTCCGGAACATTCATCGCCGTCCTGATGGCATCAACTACTTTACTCTTTTGAGCGTTTAAATCCGCCATATTCTTCTCTGGCATCATCTTGCTGGAATTGACCTGATCAAATAATTTCTGGTTGAGCATGATACACTTATAGATTAAATGCACCGTAACGTCTCTTCTCCAATCTTTTTTATTGTTCTGATCTAACACAAGTATTAATTCGTGCAGCTTCTCAAATGAACTTATGGCGCTGCCGAAGATCAGCTCTGCATTTAATGGGTCAAGTACTTTAGTAAAATGCATGTCTTCTTTGCGACTTATCAACATCTCAATCTCATGTAAGATATCTTCAAAAGCAGAAATATGAACGTACAGATCGTTTATCTCTCTCTTCTTTATCACTCCTTCTTCAATCCGGCTGATAATTCTGCCCAAGTTCTGCCGATACACTAATAATGAAGATCTTACTCGATTTACTCTCTCCGAGAAAGATAATTCATAAATCTCTTCAAGGATCATATTCTGTTTAAGAGAAACAAATTTAGATGTTACTACGGCTAATAAGAGGAAGCCAAATATCACTTCAAATATTACCACTACTTTGAACATGCCCATTGGAATTATATCTCCAAACCCAGTGGTAGTAGCCGTGATAAAGCTGAAATAGATGTGGTTAAGAATACCTTGAACCGGAGCATCAGTTGGATTATAATACAGAAGAGTGGTGCTATTGCTTAGAAAAAAGTAAGCTAATCCAAATATAACAACTAGAATTACCCATACTAATAAAATATGCACAAATGAAATCTTATCTAACCACGTGTTAACTTTCTTTCGAGCGAAATCATCAATAAATTCATCTACAGGAGTTAAAGTTTTCATCTAAGCCTCTTTTGAATTTGTTTAATCGTGGTGGTTAATAAGCCTTTTTGTTTTGTGCTTGGCAGAGTGATAATCATCGCCAGTGCCAAGATGCGAACGAAGGAGTTACGACTGCTTGCAGGGTACGTTAGGTTGGACTTACTCGATTACTACTACTTTTTTACTGCGAGTAACGAAGCAATAAGTCCACCGAGTTCGCGGCACAGATGATTATCACTCCAAAAGCAGATTGTTTCATAAAAACATTTTTAACTTAACCAGATTTAAAGCGTAAAATGCCCAAACTACTTCAACATGACCAGCACTTCCTTACCAATATTGATGTAGTCAAAGCTTCCATTAAAGCGGCTGAACCAAATAAAAGTGATACAATATTAGAAATTGGTCCAGGAAAAGGAATTCTTACCCGAGAATTAGCTAAGAAGTGTAAAGAAGTGATAGCAATAGAAATAGATGAATCACTTAAAGCAGAATTGGCTAAACTGCCTAAAAACGTAGAGATACTCTACGGAAACGCTTTAAAGCTGATTGACGATGTTCATTTCAGTAAGATTGTAGCTAATATTCCTTATTCCATTATCGAACCTTTGTTTGGAAAACTGTTAAAATTGGAATTTGAAGCAGCAGTATTGCTGATTGGACAGAATTTCTATGAACTGCTGAATGGGAAAGAGAAGTGGGGAATTATCAGTAAATTATTTTTTGAAGTAGAGAAATTAATGGACGTTCCTAAAGGTTATTTTGAGCCTAGTCCACGCACCGATTCAGTGCTAATTAAAATAATTCCGCGAAAGAAGCTTTTATCTGAAAATGAAAAGATTATGAAAGAGCTGATTCTTCAGGATGACAAAAAGTTAAGAAATGCGTTGTTGTTTGCTTTAGTGCGGGTGAAGGGATTGACTAAGAATCAAGCGCGAGAAGAGTGTGAGAAGATTAAGTTGAACAAAGAATGGTGGGATAAGCGAGTGATGCATTTGTCTGGAGTGCAGTTTGGGAAAGTGATGAAGGAGATAAGGGGGTAGATGGAATAATCCTAAATATATTTTTAGTTTCAATTAATGCCCGAAATTTTGCTTTATGTTTTACACGTAGAAGATTTATGCTACCGATGGCTTTTCATTCCCAATGATTCTAATTCGTGCCAAATGGAGGTCACTCTTTCAATGGTTGTTTCTAGAAGCCCGGGAAGTTTATTAAAATACCTTTCGTGAAGTCTTCTATTATTTCTGTAATCTTCAATCTTCTGTCCTAATGTACAGATTCCAACACTTGGTCGAATTTTGTCAGCAATACAAATTATTTTAATATCAAGTGTTTTCGGCATTAAATCGATAGGTTCAGGAAATCCCAGAATCGCTGTTTCTTCCGGAGTCAAACCACCTAAAGGATGGCGTTGTAACATATCTCCAAATGCAGCATATCCTAATTCTTCCAATAATCTGCCGGTTTCATATTCGTGAAAATCCTGATCCGAAGAATAACCATTCTCTTTGCAATAACGCCATCTGCCAATATCATGTAGCAATCCACCAACCTCTAATAAAGCTAAATCTACTGGATTTCCTGCTGCTAAAATCTGAGTTCCGATTATTATGCTATTCTTTCTTACTTCTTCAGAATGCTCGATTATGCTTTTAGGAACATGATATTTATTTAATAATTCTCTTGCTTCATTTTCCGAGGGGTATTTCATGTTACAATAGGATAATGATTGTGTATTTAAAAACTTAGTCAACGTTTCAAAGAAGTTCTTCTGGCTATTGATTGCTTCTCTACGGTTGTATCCTCTAACCTAAACATTTAAATGAATGTAGCCCATAACTAGAAAAATAGCTTGTGGGAAGAAATTTGAAGTTCGAGGAAATCACTTTTTCGCCACCCCCCACATCGTCTCAAAGAAGGTCTTAAAAGATTGTGCTATCTCTGGATTCTTAATGGACAAACAAGAGGATTCTTCACCGTAAGTAAAAATCAAAACTCGGTCTTTCATTATATCAATCGCCGAGGGGGTTATTCCCTGCAAAACTTTAACTTGGGTAAATCTCATCTTCTTAAAAGCTTTAAAATAACCCGTATTTTTATCAGAGAATATTGCTTTACATACTATCTTCTTGCTTATTCGTTCTTTATGCCACCTTTGCCATAAGAGATTAAACGGTTCTTTTTTATAGGAGATAATGCCCATGGCCAGAACTTCTTCTTTTGAAGTCATGTCTTCCAATGCTTCAAAAATCGCAGTTTGTATCCCTTTAAACCCTTTGAACAGATTGGTTTCACACTCTTTTTTAACGAACTTTTCAAGAGCCAATAGAGAAGGTAATTCTTTCTGAAGTTCCTGCTCTTTCTCTTGGATGCTCTTTTCTTTTTCGTGGAGATAATCCAATATTCTATTGGGAGAAGCAGCGCCGAAATACTTGGTTTTCTCTTTTAGGGCATAGCTAGCTAATCCTTTCTTTATGAGCTTTTCCAGGATTTCATAAATCTTCCCGCTGGAGATTTGGGCTTCTTCGATGATTTTGCCGGTGGTGGTTTCTCCCAACTTTAGGAGAGTAAGATATACTTTGATTTCGCCTTTGGTAAGCCCTATTTCTTCTAATAATTGTTCGTTCATACGCCCGAATAATCATCCGGATTATATAAATCTTTCTAACTACACCTCACTTGGTGGGAGAGAAGTTTAATAATATACCCCACTACCATCCTGTCGTAACAATAATTAAGGAGGATAAAACAAAATGACAAATAAACAAAAACCAACTAAGATGACTAAGATGCTTTGGGACGTAGCATGGCCTTATTTTGCCACACATCCGATAGCCGGGGCAATCACTCTCAATACAGCAAGAAGAGTTGAGAGTGCTAACAAAAAACTCGAGCAACTATTTTTGCAGGATGATGTAATTGATAAGGGTACAAATGAAGATGAGCGATTTGCTAATGGGTGTATTCATTATTACGAAAAAAGCATTTTAGAACAAGATGCAAATCCGTTAAATTTAGTGAAGGGTGTATTACTGGGATATTGCGCTCAGTTAATTGCCACCCCTTTAATTACCTATTCTTTAACTGGAAATTATCGTGCAACGATTGTTAGTTTAGCTGCTCAAGTTGGGGCTACAATTGCTACTGGGTACTCGGCTTATAGGAGAATTGAACAAATACCATTAGAAGAAGAATAAATCAAAATGACAAAACAAACATTGGGGATAAAAGCTAGTAAAAGTATGCTTATTGATGCTATAAGCCCAATAGGGAGTGTGCCCCTATTAGTTACTGCTCTTGAAGACGTGTTGAAAGAATACTTTGAACATTCAGATAGCGATAGCATAACTGAATCTCGTATTAGGTGCCTCGTAATAAAAGAATTTCCTGGTGAAAGCATATCTAAAGGACAAGTTTACAAATTAACTATTAGCCTGCAGGAGGTTTACGGATTTCGGGAGAAAACAATGCTCAAAGAATAGAATTATACCAACGTGAGATCAATCCTCTTCCATCTCTTCATCTTCCATCTCCTCGTCATCATCATCTTTCCCCCTCTTACTGTCAGGGAGCGGCTTCGGACATCTCTGCTGAAATTCGCTAAAAACAAACCTACACGTCTGCGTGTACTTATCCGGATGTGCTTTAATATCTTTTAACAATTCATCAACTTTAACCCAGAAATATTCCTCAACCTCTTCTTTATCAATATTAAATGGTCCGGAATAAACTAATTTATAGACCAGCTGGAATTCATTTTCGTGAGTGTGTTTTAATCTGAACAGGGGACTTAATTCTACATTAGGCAGAGATAGTCCAATCAGCATTTCCTCATGCAATTCTCGTAATGCTCCCTGAAGATAAGTCTCTCCAGAGATTAAATTCCCGCCTTGTTGTGCCAGCAATCCTGGCTCTCTATCTTTATTTTTAGAACGTTTTTGTATTAAAGTTTCCATCAGACTCTCATCTTTAAAAATTAAAACTGCAGCTGCTCTATGCCATAACTTTTTCAGATGCGCATTCTTCTTAGTATCCTGTCCAATAACATTATCGTTCTCATCCACGATGTCAATGAGCTCTTCCATGTAAACAACCCTTTTTATTGAGGTAAGAAATTAATACTTATTTATATTCTCTTCGTTTTAAAACATCAATATTCTCCACCGTAATCCACGCCGACATTAACCCGTATCCTTTCTTATCTATCTCAAACGGCTCGATTTTTTGGGGATTCTTCAAAAAAATTAACATGCAGTATTTCTTGTCTTTGAACCTCTCAATAAATTCCGGGATTTTATCAATTCCTAACCCATCGGCAGACCCATATTGGTACAAGATTTCTTTAACTTTTTCCGGAGTTAAATCAGAAAATTGAATCACTTTATCCACTTCTGCGGTTATGGTAACTGGTTCGCCGGAATCTTTAAAATAAACCAGTTCACCAGGCTTTATTTTATCCCAGGGGGCATATTTCATCTTATACCACCTTGATTCAATTTTCTTTTGGCCGGATAGAATTTTTTGAGTCAATCCCCAAGACTTTTTCATTATGGCAATGTGCTTCATGTTACACCTTTCTTTTCAATGCGCATACTTAGCCAGAAATAACACTTATTTAATAATATTTTCTTTCAGTTTAGGGAGAAGCAGCTTTAAATCTGGAGATATCTCATATTCTTCCAGCCGTGAAATCGGCAAGTAATCCATCCTGTTAAACAGCTCCGGCTCGTTAATCTTAGGAGCCCCAGAAATAATCCGTGTAACAAACTTATGGGCAACAGCTTCTCTTCCATCTGGAATTACAAAATCAACGTTTCCAAAATAGGTTAATTTATCCAGCACCATTTCTGTTCCCAATTCTTCATGTGCTTCTCTTTCCGCAGTCTTAGCCAACTCCTCAATAGTCGGATTTTCCCAATCAGAACACTCCTCTGCTTTAATCTTACCTCCGGGAGTTTCATAATGATGATGATCTTTGCGGTACAGTAAAAGAACTTCTTTATGAGCATTAACAATTAAGCAACCGGACAGAATGACTCTTTTTTCCTGTACACTCATTTTACTCTCTCGTCGCCTGAAATGCCAGAATATCTTCTGTGGTCAACTTCTTCCCTTTTCGCAGCTTCTCTTTGACTTCAGTAGTTCTTTCCTGAACTTTAGTCTTGAAATCTCTTTCATCGTCCTCGTGAAGCAGCTTAGTTATCTCAGTCAAGCGAGGCTGTTTAATTTCTAGCTCTTTCTTCGCCTGTTCAAATTTAACTTTAAGTGATAAGTAAGCTTCTATTAACGGCTTCTCTTCTTCTCGGAATTTCTTCAACTCTTCATACAACTTATTAATCTCTTCATGTCTTTCTTGCGACTGCTGAGCTAATTCTTGAACCGCATGATGTGAATCTTCCGCTTTTTTCCGGACTTCATACAAATTGGCTGAAGCAGTGCTAACTTCTCTCCATGCTACACCCATCTTTTCCAACTCTTTAAACTTAGCCTGAAGCTCTTTAATCTTCTTATGAAGTTTTTTTTCTGCCTCAAACGGCATAACTTCAGTTTCAATTTTAGTTTGAATACGTTGAATCATTTGTTTAAGCTTAATAGGATCTTCTTCCATCTCAATCTCACCCATCAGCTTCTTCTTTTTCTCAGAAACTTCTTTTCTCTCTTCCGCTTTGCTCTTAACTTCCTGATTAAACTTATCTCGGGTTCCTTTCTGCTCTTTAACCTGTTTAGTTAATTCATCCCTCTGTTTCTTTAACTCTTGAATCTTAGAAGCACGAAACTTGATTTTATCCCGCAAAGAACGCAGCTCACGAAACTTTTCTTCTTTCTGGTTGCCAAAAGAATTTAACTGTGGCTTTAACTCAGCTACCTCTCTCTTCAATTTCTGGAATTCCTGTCGTAATTCCTCTGAATTTTTTACCTCATCCATAAGTATCACGTGTTGGGGTGATTTGGTTATATTTGTTTACATCATAAAGTCGAAATTCTTTCCAATTTTACTTGCTATGGTGATAGGGGGACTTGCCCCCTACGGGGATATCACCCCCGCGAAATCATTTCTGGAATTTCGAAGATGTTAAACAAATATTAGTTCAAATCACATCTCGATTAAAGATAACTAAAGACTAAAATAAATAAAAAAAGTCAAATCTTGCTGGCTTAGCCGAACAAAGCGCCTAGTCCGGCGGCAGCAGCAGCTTCAGCTTTCTTTTCATCTTCCTTGGGCTTTTCTTCCTTCTTAGCTTCAGCATGATGTCCACCAGCAGCAGGAGCAGCAGCAACAGGAGCAGCTACAGCAGCTTTCTTGATAGCTTCTTCGATGTTCACTCCCTGAAGTGCAGCGACTAAAGCTTTAACTCTAGCATCATCAACTTTAACTCCGGCAGCAGTAAGCACAGCTTTGACTGCGCTATCACTGATATCTTTTCCTGCTTTGTGAAGCAGCATTGCGGCATAAATATATTCCATTTTTTATTCCTCCGTATTCTTTGTAAGTGTACCTTTCGGTTTTTTTATGTGAGCGTCAGCTCTTGAGTGTTATGCATTCATTCTTTAACTTTAACCTTCACGTTACGAAGTGTTCCTCCTTTCTGCATATGTTCAAACAATTCTTTGGTCTGATCTTCTTTCACATGGCCAAAATAAGGGTTCCCATCCCCCCCTTTAGGCTCTACCTGTGCTTCAATACCACCAGCTTCTTTTACCGACAAAGCTTGAGCCTCAGCTTTAGCCAATATTTCTTCTTTGGTGGAATCATTCAACACATTTCCTTCCAGAGCAACTGTCTTAGCTTCTCTGAATGCTTTCTGTAATAATAATTCGGTAGTCTCTGAAGTTGGATAAGCGCATTCTATAGCCAAATTGAACGCCCATTGAGCTGCTTGAGTGAAATTCTGGGCATACTCAGCTTCGTCAATGTGCAATTGCTTAGCATCAAAAGCTAATCCATTTTCCCACACGGAAACTAAATTCATTCCGATTTCCATCGGTTTGATATCTAACTTTTTGAGCATATCAGATAATTTTTGTGAGATAACGTCTCCTTCTTTAGCAATTCTAGTGTCAGAAATAACCGCTAACTTTCCTGCTTCTACTTTAGTCTTTATTCCTACTCCTGCTAACTCAGAAATGATTGGCCCCGGAGCGAAACTGGTTGGTCCAGCTTTAACCATAATGTCTCTTGGAGCAATCTGCCCTGGCTTGGCTGCCGCTTCTGACTTGTTCTTTTGGATAAATGAATATAATGAAAAAGGATTATCTTTGGTAAAGATTAATGCAGGCATACCTTTAAGCTTCTCAATTAAAGGAGTGATATTTTCCCGCTTAGATCCCTGAATCGCCCTCATTATCAAGTTCTTACGAGCCATAGTTAACTTTATACCCTTGCCCCGAAGTATTCCACGCATCTTCTGTAGCTGCTCTCCGGGCAGATTTTCCATGTTAACTACGCCGATGATAGGATAGCTCTGAATATCTTTGGTTAACTCTTGTACTCGTTTGATTTTTTTGTCGCTGACCATGTTACACCTAAGATATTTTTACCGGCTTGCTCATCGTTAGCTTTAAGCAGGCATTTTTAACATTCTGATTCTCATCCTGAGGTAATTGTTTGGCAATAGTATTGTATATCGCTAATATATTCTCAATAATTTCGTTATCAGGCTGGCTTTCTCGGCCAATCTTGCATTGCAAATTTAGTGCTTTTTTAGCAGATAAGCGTACGGTAGAACGGAATTTTTTGGTTAAAACATCTAAGTTAGCATTAGGAGGGAAAACTGCCCCCATCTTAGGGTTGGGCATCTTTCCCCGGGTGCCTAATATCTTACCAAAGGCGGCTGCCACTTTGGGCATTAAATTCGCTTGAGAGATGAAATAATCATAATCTACGGCCAGCTTCTTAGCAGTTTTCTTTTCACCATAAGTGGGAAATTCGGTCTCTTTTATCACTAAATCACAGAATTTTAACGCATTTTCAGCGATAGTAGGATCAACAAAAGCTACGATTTTAGTCTTTTCTCCCCGCTGGAAAGGAACAGTTACGAAGAAATCTAAAGGATTAACCTTTAAATCAACATTCTTAAGATTAATTGTAAAATCATAAGACTGCACAAACTTACGCTTAGGCAGTTGCTTTAATTCATCCAGAGCTTTTTGAACTTGTTCTTTATTCATCATGACCTCCTACTAAAGTATAGTAGTTGTAACGGTTTAGATGCTAGGATGGCGGTTTATTTATAAAGATTTCGGCAGTGGTGAATAAATGGGTAAATTTCCACTCCGACAAACATATAAACCTGAATTGATTTACTTCCCTAAAAGAGAATGAAACATAAACACCATTTATTAGCAGGAATTATCATATCAGCAATAGTGATTGCAGTAATTATCGCAACTTATTTCATTCCGGGAATAGATAAATTTTCCTCTCCAACGTATGTACGTGAGTTTCTGCTGGCATTAGGCTGGTGGGGATATTTGGTGTATGTTATATTGGTAATCGCTTCCATCCCTTTGCCCATCCCCAGCACACCTATCGTATTTGCCGGAGGTTACGTTTACGGAACATTAATCGGCAGTGTTTTAGCGATAATCGCTAATGTGCTTGGTGCGGCATTATCATTTTATCTTGTTCGGAAATTAGGCGAGCCGGTGTTAGAACTGCTGATGGACAAACGTCATTTGGATCACTTCAGCCATTTATTTAAGAAAAGAGGAGTTTCCATCGCACTGATTTCTTATATTGTACCCGTATTTCCAGCAGACATAGTAGGATTGCTGATGGGACTGACTAAGATAAGATTTCATACTTTTTTAGCTGTAGTTATTGTAGGAAGTATTCCTCGAAGTTATGTGCTGAATGCTTTAGGCAGTGATTTGTATGCTGGAATTACAGCTAAGACCATCTGGTTGGGGGTGCTGGTGCTGATATTTGTAGTGATGGCCATTTTCAGAGAGCAATTGAAGCGGTTGATGTTCAGAGAATTGAGAGAGCTGGAACATGAGGCCAAGATGATAGAAAAGGAAGTGGAGAGGGAGATGGGTATGAAAGAGACAGAAGCGGGAGTGGCGAAGAAGAGAAAGACAAAGAAAAGGAAGAAGATATAGATTCTATAAATATTTCACTAAATGTTTAGTGTGCCGATGTTTCATTACATGTTCTTTGGTCACATCTTTGTGATGACTGCTGAAGTGATGCAGGAAATGGTTTCCCATTATCTTCTTCTTGAAATAATCCCATTCCAATAAACCACGGTCACGCCACATCTTTTCGATTTGCTTATGAGGTGCTTTTTCCTCCTCACGGATGAATTTTCCTACTGCATGAACCGCATCTTCCATCAACTTTTCTTCTTTACCCATAACTATTGATTTCCTCTTCTTTATCTGATTCAAAAATTCTTCCACCGTACCCGCTTTACATATGGTTAAAGATGTTCCTAACTCTGCCAGGCAATGACCATCAGAACCGCCGGTAAATCCTTTATTGAATGAGCGGCCCCAAGCAATAGCTTTTGTATTCATATCGCCTACGCAGCAGCCATTAATGGCTTCAACGGCATGAATCTTTTTTAATAAATTAGCACTCGGATTGAATCTCTTAATTCCAATCAATCCCGGCCCAAAAGGATGCGGTGCGGTGATAAGACAATTATATCTCGAAGCTAAATCAACCACTTCTTCATGATTTAAATCTATAAACCATGGATTCTTTTTGATTCTATTCTTAAACTCAGTTTGATAAAACTCTTTAAATTCTGCCACATGATAAAAGTGAAGTAATATATGGGCTCCGTTGTGACAGGTAACTTCCATGCCCGGAATCACGAATACGCCTTTCCGCGCTAGATGGTTGGCTTGTAGTGCACCTTCATAATGGTTATGATCAGTAACAGCAATACCGATAACATCTTTTTTACATTTGTTGATAACTGATGAAATACTTGCCATTCCGTCCACACTAAAGCGAGTGTGATAATGCATATCTACTGCTTGATATCCTTCTTTCTTCAGAAGACTTAAAATAGGTCCTTTAATCACATCTACATTCTTAAAGTAAGCTTCGCTCATTTTTATCCCTCTTTTTGATGAGTAATTTCAAGAAAGTATAAAAAACTATCTACTCACTTCAATATCCATACCCTATCAACCTAAAACGGTCTTCTACTCTACGAGATATAGTTATCCTGTCTCCTAGATTGGCGCAGATAGGTTTCTTTAAGATTGCTTTAAAACCAAAGTAAACCTTATAAAACCCGGCTTCTTTCATTGGTATATGCGTCAGGAAATACAAAACTGGTGGAAACAAGCTAAAGCAGATTTAAAGACTGCTAAAGATAATATCACTACTAATAATTTTTATGCTTCTGTTTTTTTCTCTCAGCAAGCAGCGGAAAAAAGTCTAAAAGCATTATACATCCAGATAAGAAGCTCTTTTCCTCCAAAAACTCACGACTTAGTTGAACTCTGTCGGAAAGTTGGTGCACCAGAAGAAATAACTTTAATCGCAGGAGGATTAACAATTACTTATTTATCCTCACACTATCCGGGAATAGCTCCAGAGATTCCGTCCGATTTTTACAATAAAGATAAAGCTATGGTGCATCTAAAAGAAGCTAAGGTGATTTTCCAATGGATAAAAAGCCAGATAAAATAACTACCTCTTTTGCTAAGATAATTAATCAAAATTTTAGTTCATGCAAGATATTACTATTTGGTTCCAGAGCAAAAGGAACTTTTAAAAAAACAAGCGATTATGATTTTCTGCTGGTCAGCCCGGAATTTAAGAAATGGGGATGGGAAGAACGTTCTGCAAAAGTGTATTTCCTCAAGAGAAATATCCCTGCCTCAATGGATATATTTTGCTATACTCCAGAAGAATTCGAACGCAAAAAAAAACAAATGGGTATTGTTCAACAGGCAGTTAAGGAAGGAATTGAAATTAAAGCAGGATAATTTGTTCTACTTCAATATCCCATACCCTATCAACCTAAAACGGTCTTCTACTCTTCGAGATATAGTTATCCTATCTCCGGGATTGGCGCAGATGGGCTTCTTTAAAATACATTCCGTATTCTTCTTAGAAGGATTAGTAACAATGCCTACTGTAGCCGTAGAATTAACATTCAACATCAGAACTTCTCCTTTAGCCAACGGTTTTACTTCAACCTCTTCTTTAGTTCCGACTACCCTTTCTAATAAGTGTGTATCCAAAGATATCTGAGAATGTACTGCAGGCAATTTCCCGGGAACTCCTACCAACGAGCCGACTAATGAATCGGATTTTACTATGCTAGGATCAAGAGTAGTAGAAATCGCCATGCTTCCGCCGGGAAGAATCTCTGGCACCGGCGCTCCTCCGGAGAATATCTGCACCACTTTGGTCTGCAACGGCTTCCACACTTTTTTATTTTTCTCCTCGACGGAATAACCGGGCAGAATTTCAATCAAGTCACCAACTTTAAACCGACCTTGCTTTACCGTACCACCTAAAACTCCGCCAAATAATTTCTCGGGCTTTGCTCCAGGCTTGTTAATATCAAATGAACGGGCCACCAGCATTATCGGCTCTTTGTTTAAATCACGAGCCGGCGTAGGCACAAATTTTTGTATCGCCTGCAATAAAACATCAATATTAACATTAGTTCGGGCTGAGATAGGAATAATAGGAACGTCTTTGAATGGGGTATTAGAAATGAACGCTTTAATTTCTTTGTAATTAGCGATGGCTTCATCATGAGAAACTAAATCAATTTTATTTTGCACAATTATTATATTCTTGATTCCAGATATCTGCAACGCCATCAGATGTTCTTTAGTCTGCGGCTGAGGACATTTCTCATTGGCAGCAACTAATAATAGTGCTCCATCCACGATAGCTGCACCGGACAACATCGTCGCCATTAATGACTCGTGTCCCGGGGCATCTACCAGCGATATTTTTCGCTGTGGTGTAGTTAAGCTGTTGCACTTTACACATTTTTCTTTAGTAGTATAAAACTTGCATTTCTCGCATTTATTTATTGTAACATCCGCATAACCTAATCGTATGGTAATTCCTTTCTTTAATTCTTCAGAATGGGTATCAGTCCATTTTCCGGAAAGTCTTTCAGTCAATGTAGTTTTGCCGTGGTCAACATGACCGACTAAGGCGAGGTTTATTTCAGGCTGGATGGGAAGTGATTTAGTTGGCGATTCTGGTTTGGAATGAGAGATTGATTCATCTGACACAGTTGCTTCTGGAACGGCAGTAGTTTCAGCTTCAATAGTTTTCTTTTTAGGCATAGAATAGGCAGAAAATAGGGGTATTTATAAAAGTTTATGGGGGAAAAGCTTAAAATAGACCTTAAAATATCCTCAATGATGACTTCGCTTCCAAAACTTCCTTCCGATACCATTCTTGCACCCATGGCTGGTGTAACTGATGTAGCATTCCGGCTGTTATGCAAGCAGTATGGAGCAGCCTTAACTGTAACTGAAATGATTTCTGCTCATGCCTTAGCCCGAGCCAATAAAGCCGTAATGAAACTTATTGATGTAGTTCCCGAAGAGAAGCCCAGATGCATCCAATTATTCGGACAAAAGCCGGAATATTTCATCCGCTCCGCTAAATTTTTGGAAAACAAATGTGAAATAATTGACTTAAACTTTGGCTGCCCGGCTTCGCAGATAATTCAGCAGGGAGCAGGTTCTGCTTTATTAGAACGGCCCAATCAGATAAAAAAGATTGTAGAAGCAATAACCTCAGCAGTGAATATTCCGGTAACCTGTAAGCTTCGCTTGGGAATTAATTCACGAAAGATTAACGTGGTGAAAATAGCACAAATTTGTGAAAAAGCAGGTGCATCTATGCTTACAGTACATGCGCGGACCCAGAAGCAAGGCTACACTGGAACGGCGGACAGGAACTGGATTAAGAAAGTAAAAGAAGCAGTATCTATCCCGATAGCTGGAAACGGAGATGTAAAAACAGTAGAAGATTATGTCAGGATGAAACAAGAAACCGGCTGTGATTATGTAATGATTGGAAGAGGTGCCATTGGAAATCCGTTCTTGTTTCAGCAAATTGAAGAATACAATAAAACCGGAACATACACTCCCCGAACTCAGAAACAACAATTGGACGATTTCTTCACCTACTTAAAACTAGCTGAGAAATACAACGTAGATTTTAATTATATCAGATTTCATGCCATGAGCTTCACTAAAGGCATTGCTGGAAGCGCGCAATTACGGGAGAAATTG
>CAZIUU010000012.1:0-1195 GCA_964542815.1 uncultured Methanosarcinales archaeon
TGTCAGCTTCTTTAATTAATTCGTAAAAATAAGTGTTAGTTATTGCCGCTTGGGTAGATAAATGCACTTCCATGCCCGGAAGATTACGCTTGAGAATGGATACAAAAGAAATATGCTGAATAATTACCGCATCCACACCAGCCAGATAAACTTGGGTAACCACCTCAAAGAATCTATTCACTTCAGAATTTTTGATTAAGATGTTTAAAGCACAATAAGCTCTTACACCGTTTTTATGGCAGTATTCTATTATTTCTTTGACTTCTTTCAATTCAAAGTTGTCTGCTCTTCTTCGGGCGTTGAATTCTTTTACTCCGAAGTATATAGCATCAGCTCCGTTTTCTACTGCAGCTTTAAGGCAGTTCCAGTTTCCGGCGGGAAGGAGGAGTTCGATTTTGGGCATAAGTATCTGTTTATCCAGAAAGATTTATATTCTTTTTGGAAAGAATTGTGAGTTGTATAGACTAACTCAGCACCCTAAACTTAACCTTAGCTTCTTTCAATAAACTCGACTGCGGTCTCCTAATCTCAAATACGTGTGAGATAAAGCCGTTCCTACATCATCCGGATAAATGGTCTTGATGGGTGAAATATATTTATGTCTTATAAACTGTATTAGTAGCTGTACGAAAATGATTCCAAGAATTCTTTAGGGGTAATTATCTTTATCCCCTCAAATTCTTTTAGCTTAAGCAAATGCTGGTCGTTAGTTACCACAAAGTCTACTTTTCCAGCTTTAGCACATTCTAACACTTTATTATCATCGGAGTCATCTTTAACCACATCTAATTTAAAATTTGGTTCTACCAGAACCGATTGTTCTATCACACGACGTACTACTTCCGATAAAATCAAGTTTTTGTGTTCTACTTTCTCTATGATTTCATCACTATTAATGACCTTTTGGTATTCCAAAATTAATTCCGAAGAGAGAACACAAACAATTTTCTTAGAATCCGCAAGTTCTACCAATCTAAAAGAAGAACCAGTCCAAAATGTGGCTGAAACTAAGATATTAGTGTCAAATACCGCTCTAATAATCATTTTCTTAGCCGATGGATTAAATCTACGACTTCGCTCTCGTCTATCTTCTTTTTTGCTTCTCTTAATGGTTTGGTAATCTCTGCAAATGTTTTTGAAGTTACTTTCTTCATTAACAACGTATCCTGTCCTAACACAAATAACACTCTAGAAC
>CAZIUU010000012.1:1205-10904 GCA_964542815.1 uncultured Methanosarcinales archaeon
CTCTAGAACCTTCTTCTAATCCCATCTCTTCTCTTATATCTGAGGGTATTGCTATCTGTCCTCTAGAGCTTACAGTTCCCATTTCTACGATTTCAGTGGTCATATTTTTCACCTGCTTTAATTAATAAGATTTACAAGATGTGTCTTGTATATAAACTTTTCGTAGAAAAATGTTTAATTTTTTATTGTAACACCCTAAACTTAACCTTTGCCTCTTTCAACAAAGCCGTCCCCACATCATCCGGATAAATTGTCTTGGCAATCACTTCTTTAATCCCGGCATTAATTATCATCTTGGCACATTGATGGCAGGGGGTAAAAGTAGTATAAAGCATCGTTCCCTGGGTGGAAATTCCATTACACGCCGCCTGCACAATAGCATTCTCTTCTGCATGAGCACAGGTGCAGGGAACTGCATAATAATCTCCGGACTTGATTTTTCCCAAATGCCGCTGCGTGCACCTCAGGCAGCCACCCTGATTGCAGTTTTTGATTCCTTTGGGAGTGCCGCAATACCCTGCAGAAAGAATCTGTTTTTCTTTCACAATTATCGCCCCTTTGGGAGCAGAAAGGCAATTGCTGCGTTTTTTTACCTGGTTAGCGATGTTCATGAAATAATGATCCCAATCTGGACGCTCTTGCTGTAATTTAAACATCCAATCTTGAATTAAGCGTTCAACCTTACCCTGCAGCTTTTCTACAGTAGAATCATTTACTAACGTAACTTTAGCAAGCTTAGCTACCGTTTTTAATTGCTGGGCATGAGGATCAGTAGTATTTTCTAATTTTTCTTTAGCTCTCATCTCTTCTAAAGTTTTAGGATCCTCTTCACGATTTCGGGCTACTAACCGTTGTAAGCGCACTTTATCTGAAGCAATTACATTAACTAACAAGAAATCTTTACGCTGCTGCAGCGATTTAACTTCATCAGGATTTCTAATGGAAGTAAACACATAATTTTCTCCATCTCTCACTTTAAGCAAAGCGGATTTGGCTAAGATGTCTGCGCCCTGTTTTAATCTTAATTCATTTCCCAGGCTGATTAAAGCATCACGGCTGATTTTTTTGTTTCTATTCTTGAGTTCTTCTCTTAAATAATCCGAAAAAGAAACATGAGTAAAGTTCATCTTCTGCAGAATTTCGGCCGCAGTATCTTTTCCTGCGCCATAACTGCCGGTAATGCCGATTATCATGAACTACTTTGAAGAGAATTCGTTTAAATTGATTGTGGTAGAGGAAAATAGATGTACGAGAGCACAAATCTATTTAAAATGAGTATATTTGGTTGAAGTTGGTGATAGAATATGGCTTTACAAGTAATTCGTTCTGGACGAAATATTGATGAAGAAGTTTTAGCAGAGCTAATCACAGGCAATAATTCTGAAGAAGTTATTCTCGCCGCTACTCCGGAAGTGCTTTCTGCAGCTTATGCCCGAATAAGTAGAGATCCACGTCCGGTGGATGAATTAAGAGCAGATGCCCGAAGAGAGGTAGAAAAATCCCGAAAATCTACGGAAAACATTGTATTTACTATGGGACATCATTCTGTAGCTGAACATGCCGTTTTAAATTTTGATATTATGGGCTTATCCCGATTAGCAGTAGAAGCGTTAGAACAGCATCGTTTATGTTCTTACACCGAGAAATCCCAGCGCTACATCACACTTAAAGGCGATTTTGTAGTTCCGGAAGAAATTAAAGGAAAGCCTGTCGAAAAAGAGTTTAGGAATTTAGTAGAAAATGTACAAAACAAGTTCTACTTTGATAATTTAGAAGCTTTAGAGCAATGGCATACCCAAAATCCAGAAACGGAAGCGTTATTGCAGAGAATGAAGATTGTTCCAGAGAATAAACAGTTTAAAACAAAAGAAGTTTATGAAGCCAGAAAAAAAGCCACCATTGAAGGCTGGGCTAAAGAAGATGCCAGATATGCTTTAAGCATGGCTACTGAAACTCAATTAGGTTTTACCGCTAATGCCAGAAACTTAGAACACATTATTCGAAAGTTCAAATATCACTCATTAGCTGAAGTAAGAGAGTTGGGAGCAAAATTATATGCTTCAGCTCGAGAAGTAATTCCTTCATTAATCATTCTTGCGGATGAAAAAGAGTTTAAGAAAACGCAGAAAGCTACTCTGAACGAAGAGTTTTTGAGATTGGCATGGCTGGATAGGCATGCTGCTAATTTCGTTACTTTAAACCAAGCTGATTGCTCCGATAATGAACGCAAACTGCTCACCAAAGCCAATGAAGTAGATAAAGAAGTGATTTCAGCTTTAATTGTTGGTAAAGGAAGCATGCCTTTAACCAGAGCATATCATATTTATGATAATATGCCTCCTGAAACAAGAGTAAATTATGTCAAGAAATGCTTAGAGCATCTTTCCGAGTTTGATACTCTTCCCAGAGAGTTTGAGATGGGAGAATTTACATTTGATTTAGTGATGTCTTCCAGTTGTTATGCTCAATTAAAAAGACATAGGATGTGCACGCAGCTACCGGGAGCATATGATTTGGAATTAGACATAACCATACCAGAATCGGTGCATGGTATTGGAAAAGCCAAAGCTTTGGCGGAAATTGCCGAGAAAAGCGGAGATTTGTATCTCGCAATGCGGTTGCACAGTGATTCACAGCCCTTCGCAGCTGATTACTGCTTAACTAATGCCCATCGCAGAAGTGTTATTTCCAAAATAAATCTGCGCGAATTGTATCATTTTTCCCGATTAAGAGAAGATGCCCATGCCCAATGGGAAATTCGAGAATTAGCTAATGCAATGTGCGAGGAAGCAAGAAAAGTTGCTCCGGTTACGACTATGCTTATGGGTGGGAAAGATGAATTTTCGGGGATAAAATCTACAGTATATGGTGAATGTAAATGAGACGATGGTATAAAGATCCTCAGAAAAGAGGCAAATTCGTAGTAGTAGATGGCATCGACGGAGTAGGCAAAGGAGTATTCTTAGATACATTCGTAGAAGAAGCCAAGAAAGATAATAAAAAAGTGTTTGATGTAAATGAGTTTTGGAAGCAGCATGAGATTAATCCTAGAATAAACAACATCATTGGAAAATATAATGTGGTACTCACTTCAGAGCCTACGTTTATGGGTACAGGTAAACTGATTCGTGATGAGTTAATTGCTATGGGAAGAAATTATCCCGTAGAATTGGTAGCATTGGCTTATTCTTTAGATAGAAGAGTATTATACGGAGAATTACTCTTGCCGTTGTTAAGCGCTGGTGTGGATGTGTATCAAAGCCGTTCATTTTCCACCAGTTTGGTGTATCAACGGCAGATGGCTGTTAACCAGAATAAACCGGAATTCACTATGGGAAAGCTCTTAAGTATTCCAGGCAACGAATTCTGTTCCAGGAATCCGATGGACCATCTGATAGTTCCTACGATTAAAGATGTAGAAGAAGCAGTACGGCGTTCTCAATCTCGAGATAAGCAGGATAATTGTGCGTTTGAGAATCTGGAGTTCCAGTTGAAAGCCAGAGAATTATATGAAAGCAGAGATTTCAGAAGGCTCTTTAAAGGATTAAACATTCCGTTAACTTATATGGATG
Source organism: uncultured Methanosarcinales archaeon (assembly GCA_964542815.1). Classification (GTDB taxonomy): domain Archaea; phylum Nanobdellota; class Nanobdellia; order Woesearchaeales; family GW2011-AR9; genus JACRPH01. The sequence continues at coordinate 4,778 of CAZIUU010000012.1, forward strand.
CAGGGGTTTCCATTGAGTTCTCTAAAGAGCAGGCGAGAGAGTTTTATATGAAGAATTTACGATAATAATACTAAAAAAATATTAAAGATGAGAAAAAACTATTTTTTCGTATTTGTTTAGCATCTTCAAAATCCTCGCAGTGTGATTGTAAAAGCGACATCTCCGTAGGAGTCATCCCTCTGTCGCTCTCTCAGTCATAATCAAATGGATTTTGACCTTATGATGTTAAACAAATACTATTTTTCTATTTCCTCATCCTCTTCGTTAAAAAAAGATTCTAGCTTCTTGCAGTTCATCTGCGCCCCATAAGATATTTTAGACACACCTACCACCCCCAATTCCCTAAACATCTATCAAAAATAGGTAAATGGCAGGGGTATATAAATTATACTGGTGGCGAAAATATAGTGAAGGAGATTAGAAATCAAACCGTAAGTATTGGGAATTATATTTTACAGACGAAGAAAGAACGATATTTATAGTAAATTTTTGTGTAAAAAATAGGAGTACTACTTTAAGTTAAAGAAAAAGATTCACTTTTTTTAAGAATTATTTTACTGTTTTTCTTTTGGAATTAGAACACTAATTTTACGAATGTGACGAATTGATTCATAACTTTCTCTTTCAAACTTCTGGTGGACCCCGTCAAATGAATGGTAACCAAATTGATAATATCTCACTCGTGGAGATGGTTTTTCATCTATGCAATTAAAATATCCAACAGTTGTTCTGATGTCCGAACTAAATTCTACTTCAGCTTCAATCTCTATCGGAGAATATTTCGGGATATTCATCTTCACCAAATCATCAAGTTTCATATGTGAATTGTAATCTCGAGTCTATTTATACTTTATGGTGCTCTATTCTCGCTGTTGTAGAGTTTACTATTTTTAATTCTGAGGTAATTGTTGAGCTTTCTTCCCCTTATGTGTCTCCATGAAACTTATCACGTTATGGCTGAACAATTCTCCGGTTTCAGCATTTATCTTCAGGTTAGCAAACTTTAAAGTTTTAGTGATAAAAGAAACGTTCCATTGCACTACTTCGTTCAAAGTTTGTAAGATAATAAACCCATTTCCTAGAATCTCTTTAGGGAAATGCAATATTTTGCTTTCATTAGCGGTTTTTTGCACTTCTCCGACGCTTACTTTAACTTTATCCAAATCTAATTCTTCTACTTTAGTGTTTTTATCTTTAAACACTTCATCAGCAGGTTTGATGGCAAAACTCTGATTTTCTAATAAAGCAAATACAGTTATCTTCCCATCATTAGGATTAAGCCAGCCGATTTCCCATTCGCCTAATGGCTCAAGCTCAGAATTTATCGGACAAAAAAAATGAGAAATATAACTGGATGTATGATTTTTCTTCCATTCTTGGAATAACTCTTCTTCTTTCAACAGTTCAATTACTTTCAAAGGAGAAACTAAAGACATTATGAATATTCTCTCCAAGTAAACCGGCATTTGGTGCAGCGGAAGAATCTCGTTTCCGGCTCATCTGCCCCTCGAGTTTGCTGAGTCCAATAATAAGCCATATTATTACCGCATTTTTCACAGGTTGTTTTAATTTTAGGATGGGTTTCTAAGTTTTCCATCACTTCTATCTTCTTTCCTGCATCTACTTTTTCGGTTATTTCAGTAGATTCACCTTCTATAGATTTAGTAAAGCCGCACGTACAGAACAGTACCTTTTTACCGCCTTTATCTTTTGGTCTTAATAAAGATCCGCATTTAGGACAAAACATAAGCCCTCACCCCCCTGTTTTAATGTAAGATTCAGGGGTAGTTTATAATAATTGTGTATAATTTTGGTTGGAGAAAAGGCGGTGTTTGAACAATATTCACTTAACTCACCCATTCGTTAAAAATTATAAAAAGCCCTTCCTTCAAAAGTAGTATTAGTTTTATTATCTAATTTTCCACCAAATTGTAACAGAAATCCTCCCCCAAGCGAGAAGCGAGTTTCGGGTCCAAGAGCAATAGTTCGAGCTGATTTTTTAATTGATTGACCATATATCTGATCTTCTCCGGTTTGTTTCACCAAACTTTCTACGCCCGCCCAAAACCCGAGATGGGTATAAGCAATGGATAAGCTTCCCTGAAATACATCTCCTAGATCAACACCAGTTTTAGGATTAGTAGTCTGAAAAGTGTATTCAGTCATTACGTCAATTTCTAAAGAAGAGGCAGTATAAGTTTGAGTTAATCCTAAAGAATTATCAAAACGTCCAGTACCCGGGCTTAGTTTTTTGGGATCAAAATCTCCAGTAGGAAACCTAACTTTAAGATAGGGAGCGATAGTCCACTCTGAGGTTAATTTCATAATTTGGAGGGTGGTGAGACTTAAATCTCCCACTCCTTCTGTCTCTTGAGTTGGGCTGCTTTTGTAAACAAAAGGAACACTGACCATAGCACCAGCGCCAGATTCAGTGAAATATTTCAAGATCAGATTGCTGGTCAGCACATCTATTTCTTTTTCTTTATCTTGATCTAAACGGACAATTTCTAAAACCTGCCTTCCGGTAGGAACCCTTCTGGCTAAGAGATAATCAGCTTCTGCCTGAAGAGGAAGTAAGGATAAGATTGTTCCAATCACAGCAGTTCTATTTATTGTTAATATGTTTTTATTTACCATCATTCCCCCACGAACGTTAAAATAGCTTCACTTTGTTCGGGATAATTCTCTCTGACATAATTTATTATGCCCATAATTGAATCAAAATGACCCGCTTCGCTTAGGTTCTTAGCCAAATAAATCAATTGGTTATAGGGACATTTTTTCTCGTCGATAGCAGCTTTTAACTCATCCGTCGTTACTTTTGTTGGTTTGAATCTCCAGCGTTTACCACTTTTTTGTTCATAATCAGTTATTATTGCTAGCGCAGGAGTAATACCGAATCCTAATGCAAGTTGTAATGAATAACGATCTATTGTATCCGTTTGTGGTTTATTTCTTTCCCAGCTCAAAAAGCCATTATCAACAGCAAAAACTAATGAGCTAAAAAGAGGAGAATGTTGATTGCAAGAATAACATGCGAACATAACACTAGCATAAATTGCATCTTGATATTCTCTAGTCTCTAAAGCTCTCTTCAAAGCTTCATAAGCTTGGTTGGTTTGAAACTCCAATGCCTTTAATTGTGTAGGTATTAAGCACATTCTGACCATGTTTATTGTTTTGGAACCGTTTTATTATGTATTGTTATTTTTACTTTTAAGTGGTTTAAAGCGAAATACTTAAATACTATTTCCCCTCAAGGGGGTTAAAAATGATAGAAAATGCCTTGCGAGAAATAGGATTAACTGAAGGGGAAATCAAGGTATACCTTGCTTTATTAGAAATTGGTACAACTACTACTGGTAAAATCATTAAACAATCAAAGATAAGCGCTTCTAAAGTTTACCAAATCTTAGAAAAATTAAGCCAGAAAGGATTGGTAAGCCAGGTGATAAAACAAAAAACGAGATATTTCCAAGCTGCCGATCCCAAAAGAATTATTGATTATTTATCAGATAAAGAAATTGCGTTAGGAGAACAAAAAGAAAATATTCAGAAACTGCTTCCGGCATTATGGATTAAACAGCAAAAATCAGAAAGCGGAGCAGAGATGTATCAAGGTTTAGGCGGAATAAAAACTATGTTTTATTCTATTCTCAATGATTTAAAGAAAAGTGAAGAATATTATGTTATAGGGGCTGGTTTAGGGTTCCAAAATAATGAAATAGTTCAGCTAATGTTAAAAGAATTTCATCAAAAAAGAGCTCAAAAAGGAATTTTTGCTAATTTATTGTATAATTTTGAGCTTTATCCGCTGACTAAAGAACTTAAATTTAAACTGTGTAAGATTAAACCAATGCCTCAAGAATTGAGTACCAGTACTCAAATAATGATTTTTGAAGAAAAGATATTTCTTATTCTTTGGAAGAAAGATCCGCTTGGGTTTGTAATTAAAGATTTGGAACTACGAGATAGCTTCAAAAAATATTTTGATTCTTTATGGAATAGGGACATCCAAACATTTAAGGGTTATGAGGGAATAAAATCGGTTTTTGAAGATACTTTAAACCATAAAGAAGTCCTGTTTATAGGTGCGGGCGGGTACATCTCCATTAGAATGCCGGAATATTGGAAAGAATACAATATAAAGAGAATTGCTCGAAAACAGAAATGGAAAATATTGGCACGAGAATCAATAAAAAACACTCCTCTCATAAAAGAGCGGTTTATAGATTACAAAATTCTATCTAAAACTTATCTTACTCCCAACGTAGTTTGGATTTTTGGAGATATGGTTGCGAATGTTCTTTGGACTGAAGAGCCAATCGCTTTTGTGGTGGAAAATAAAGAAGTAGCTAAAAGTTATCGAGAATATTTTAATAGTCTCTGGAACAAATCATAATGATTAAAACAAGTCTACTTCTCAATCTGTATCCCTACTAATTTAGCTGCGTCTACCGCCAGAATCTTAACCCAGCCAAGATAAGGCACCCTAATCAATCCTTTGCCATAAACCCGACTTTCTTCAATCTTAGTTTCGCCCAGCGTTCCGGTAATACTGGCGCTATTGTGATCACCTTTAGTGTGATAGAAATACTGCCCATTTTCCTGCCAGACTTTTACTACGCGATGAATTATTGGCTGGGGCTTAGTTCCCTGAAATACTAATACATCACCAACTTCAATGTTTCTTTTATTAGCTCTCCACAATAGGATTACATCTCCTTTATCAAACCCGTTCTGAAATGAGAATTGAGCAAATTGGGCTTTAGTTATTCCATTGTTTTCATACCAATCTCCGCATAATTTCCAATAATTATCAAATGATTCCGGAAACGCTTTAAGACTATACCCACAAATAGCTCCGGCATCAATTCCATGTTCCATGCTTTCGCTGACTACCGCAACTAAAGGATAGCTCGTTCCTAATAATAATCCTAGAAGAGGATATACTACAAATTTGATTAGGATAAATGCTACTACCACATTAGCCAGCCAGCTCCAAGCAGAATCGTCTTCCCATAAGAAGTGCCAGAACTTCTTAAGCCAGTGTTTGGAAGTATTCCTAGACCTATTTATATCCACCATACTCCCGCGATTGTTTCGCGGTTTAAAAAGCTTTTTATATCCGAAGCTGTTTTCAACTAGTGATGGTAAGATTTAAACCGGGAAAAGAGAAACATGCTTTAGATTGGGATGTACTGTTTAAAGCAGTTTTGGTGGTTACTATAGTTTTTTCGGCAGCATTACTGGTAGTTAATTACTTTGAGCAGCTTACAGAATACCCTTTAATTATGTTTTTCTCACTGCCAGCAGCTTGGGCAGTAATTGGACAGATTCTGGCACATAAGTATAGTTCAGCAGAACAACGAGATATGCATAATGTGTCTGATTTTGGGGTGCTGTCGTTGTGCGGATATTTTGCCGCATTTTTTCTCGTTTTGTATGGATTAAAAACCAAAGAAACCATAACTTTTATTTTAGCAGTCATAGTGTTCTTGGTCTTTTATGGATATAGTTGGAAAGTGTTTAAAGCGTATATGGTGCAAAGAAATATTCATTTTGAATGGGGAATAGCTAAGATAATTCTATTGATACTATTCTTGTTAGCGGTAATTACGGCATTATTATCTCAGATGTGGAGTCCACTGTGGGCTTTAGTATTACTGGTTGCAGAAGTAATTTACGTATTTGTGAAGTTCTGGGGGAAACTGACGAAAGCGTTCTGGTACGCTCAGCGTTATCGTTCATTTATTGTGTTTGGGTTAGTGTTTAGTTTCTTGTCGCTAGTATTGTGGATGTTTGTGTTTGTAGTGGTGGGAGTGATGATGTGGGGATAAATCTATAAACCTAAACTTAATTTCTCTATAATCATATGAACACACTTATCGAACGGTTAATTCCCAAGGTTAAACAGAAGAAAGAACTTACTGGAGTTAGTGATGAAACTGTGAATGAAGTGTTGATTAAGTTATTTAAACGCGAGCCGAAGCTGTTTAAAGAGCTATCAATTAAATTCAACGAGAAGTCAGCTGTTTACACCCAAACGATTAAATTAGCACGAGCAGAATTACAAGAAATTTTAGATTTACCCCCGGAGTTTTCTCTTGATGCGCCTAAGTTAATA
>CAZIUU010000012.1:10914-26103 GCA_964542815.1 uncultured Methanosarcinales archaeon
CTTATGGATTGTTTCGAGTTGAAAAAGTGGAAGTTAATTTTAAAGATGTAGAGAAAGTATTATCTTCACATTCTTCTACTAAAGAACGAATGTCGTTTTATGCTGAATTGTATCCCAAGATCTTTTCTATTACTGGAAAGCCGGTAGTAGTGTTAGATTTAGGGTGCGGGGTTAATCCGTTTTCAGTTGAGTTTATGGGATTAAATAGATTGAAGTATTATGCTTATGATATTAGTGAGAAAGAAGTGAAGTTGTTGAACCTGTTTTTCTCAATGAGGCATATTGAAAATAAGAGTTTTGTAGGAAAAGCAGAAGTTTTAGATACATCTAAAATAGAATTAGTACGAAAATTACCTGAGGCTGATGTTTGTTTTATGTTTAAGATTACAGATATCTTGGATAGAGGCAAAGGCCATAAAAAAACCGAAGAAGTGCTCAAAGCAGTTCCGTCTAAATGGCTGGTAATAAGTTTTCCTACGTTAACTATGAGCGGGAAGCCGATGACTGCTCCTCGTCGAAGATGGATGGAGTGGCTTTGTCGGAGATTAGGGTATGAATATAAGATATTAGAGTTTGAGAATGAATTGTTTTATGTGGTGAGGAAAGGAGGATAACTTACCAAGATGAAACTGTGCAGTGCGTGTTTGTTGGGTATCAAATGCCGATATGATGGAAAGAGTAAACCAAATGAGAAAATTATTGCTCTTTCTAAGACAGAAGTATTTATTCCAATTTGCCCTGAACAGCTAGGAGGGCAACCCACTCCACGCTTAGATGCAGAAATAAATGGCGGTGATGGTTCAGATGTATTAAATCATAACGCTAATGTCATTGAATCAAGTGGTAATGAAGTTACATCTCATTTTATTAATGGAGCCGAAGAAGTATTAAAACTTGCCAAGTTGTTTGATGTGAAAGAAGCTATATTAAAACAAAGAAGCCCATCTTGCGGCTCGGGACAGATTTATGATGGTACTTTTTCAAAAAGATTAATTAATGGGAATGGGGTAACAACTGCTTTACTAAAGAAAAATGGGATAAAAGTTATCTCTGAAGAGGATTTATGACCACAAAAATTAAACCATGGATATATTGGACGCCAAGAATTCTATCGATAATATTCATACTGTTCTTAGCTTTGATGTCATTGGATGTGTTTGAAACGGGATTGAGTTTCTGGCAGACCATCGGTGCATTATTGATGCATAATATCCCTGCGTTGATTTTGTTAATAGTTCTATTGATTGCTTGGAAGTATGAAATTGTAGGTGGAGTCGCTTTCATTCTGGCTGGATTATTGTATATCACGTTAATTGTTATAGATGCGTTAAAAAATCAGTTTGAATGGTATATGATATCTTGGACAGTGCAGATTTCAGGGATAGCTTTCTTTATTGGAATTTTATTTTTGATTGGGTGGGTAAGGAAGATGAGATAAAGAAACCACAACTTTTTTAACTGTTTCAAGTATTTAGTTTCCCTATGGGGCTGTAGTCTAGCTTGGAAGAGTTAATGCTCTAAGCAATAGGATTGACGGTTCGGGGCCGTCAGGCCGGGGTTCAAACCCAAGTTACGCTGATAAAAGTGTACTTGAAGAAAGTCCCCGCAGCCCCAGATTATTTTTGCTGTTTCAACTGTTTTTATCCCTAATTTTCAGATTAGCATTCATTGCTTTACGCTTTCCTGTACACTAAATCCTTCTCTTTGACCGGCTCAGCAACTTTCATCCCAATAACCTGCCCTTTTTTAGCCATACTTACTTGCTCATGTTCTATCTGCATAGAATAGACTTTCTGTACTGAACTTTTTCCGTGTCCTAAAAATTCTATGGTATCTCCTAATCGAAGCTCTTTCTTTATGGCTATTACCGCTACGTTTATCTGATCGTAGAAATGAGTCACTTCTCCCACTAAGTTTAATGGAGTTTTTCTCTCAGCTATGGTGGGAATCACTGGCGCAGGCTTTTTGATAAGCTTTATTGGCTTCTTAACTACAATTTTAGCCTGTTTCTTTACTGCTTTCTTTGGAAACTTCTTCTTAATTGCTTTTTTAGCCTGCTTTTTTAGGGCTTTCTTAGGCTTTGATGCTTTTACCGACCTCTTTTTAGTTTTTTTGACCATAAGCTTAGAATATCGCATAGGTTTAAATTCTTTACGGAAGTGAGCTTATTTTCGGGGATTTAAGCGAAATTGAAACAAGTGGTAGTACTCTGTGGTGATGAAATCACCGAAAGGTTTAAATAGTAGCTCACTTTCTGAAAATTAACATGATTATTAAAGAATTTCCTAATGTTCACGTAGATATTAAACATCGAGGACACCAAAATCCGTTCTATGCAGGCGCTTTGGATTTACTTGGCGCGGGAGAAATCTCATTACTATTACTCCGTACACTTCCTGCCGGAGTGGAAAAAACTGGAAAATTTCTGGGAGCCACAATTGATTTATATGCTAATGGTGCAAGAATGATTACTCCAGAAACACGTTTTTCTAATGGCCAACTCTTAACTACGTTAATCGAAGAATTTGCTGAGAGAGGGTTAGTTTATGGAATTGTTTTAGATAATGAAAAAACACCAAATAAAACCGAAAGAATGTTGAAAAACCAAATGGAAATGAGAGATTTCTTACAAGAGGATTTTCTTAGATACAATCCACAAAGAGTAGCAAGAACTATCTTTGTTCCAACAGAAAGATTTACTGGGTGCACTTGGGGATTCAGTTACAAACCTGAAGATTTAGAGATAATGGTTGACTATCTGAAAAAACCAACTTCTTTTCTATTGTTTGATCCCACTTCAAATTATAGATGAAATTGCTTTTATTTCTGGAATTTCCTCAGCCACCATCTCTTAAAGAAAGGCAAAGTTAAAGTAGACAAGATAAAGCCAACTGCCGGAACTAACGCATTCAACCAGGGAGCAGGAGCATCAATTGACCACAAGAAAAACACAATCACTAAATAAGTCATTATCACAATGATAAAACGTCGTGTTTTACTGGTTTCCCACGCTTTATCTGCTTCAACACGTTGGTTACGTTCTTTTATGCTTGCGATTTCTTCTTTCATGTTTGTTCAATTATCTAACCCACCATCCTCTCCATGAACTTCTTAGGATCACCCGCTTTAACCACTGCATGAGCTAATAACACCCCCTCTGCGCCTAAAGCTAAGGCATGCTGTAAGTCTTCCTTGGAATGAATTCCTGCTCCGCACAACACTTTAGTCTTAGGGCTTACACTTTGCACTACTTTGATAGCTTTAGTAATGATACCAGCATCAGCATCTACTACTGAAACGTTCCCGCCAATCAATTCTTCCGGTTCGTAAGCGATATAATCCGGATGATATTCAGCGACATGTTTTACTTCAGAGATTGTAGAAGCACAAACTAAAGTGATTAACCATTGAGCTTTGCATAATTCAATTATCTGACTTAACTCTAAAAATGGAATCTTATATTCAGAATGGTTGAGTATAACTCCTTTCACTCCAATTTCCCTCAATTCTGAAGCCGGGATGTGTCCGGTATGCGCTCCGGAAAGCACCCCATCGGCATGCTGGGCGAATATCATCAATCGGGTTTTGTCGGCAAGCTCTTTAGTGGTTAAAAGTGAAGGAGCTATAGCTAATTGGTAATCTTTGGTTTTAACTTGAGCGATTTGTTTAGCTAACTCTAACGCTTTATCTCCAGACGATTCAGGATACGTTTTGAAATTGATTAGGATTAATGGTTTCATAATTAAATGATCCCCCTACTTTTAAACATCCCATACAAAGCCAACAGAATAGCGAGAGTCCCAGCTATCCACGCTAAAGTTTCCAATATATCTTTATTTTTTTTCTTCATTTCTCCTCTTTTACTTTGTATTCAACATCAATAGCCTCACGCTTATTTGGTTTAGCTGATTTGTGAGTGGTGGTGGAACTTGCTTTTACTCCAGTTGCTTTCCTAAGCACACCTAAAATTAATCCGATAACTACCACAATAATTGCTATGGGAATAAGCAGAATTATAAATCCAAAAATAAGAAGAAATATTAGAATAATTATCGCTAATCCGATTAGTCCAAAAATCCATCGTTTAATTCTTACATCTATCACGCTTTTGTAAGTGATAACCTACCACTATAAAAAGGCTTCCCCAGCATAAAGTCTGAATGAAGATGATGAAAGCTATTTTAATGAAGAAGTCTAATGGAAATGTTTGTATCAATAATGAATCTGCCGGAAATTGCCAGTTTCCCTGCGGGAAGAATATTTTATGAAAAGCAGTAAAAGAAGAGTTGAATGAGATAACAGAAAAAAGTAAAATCAATCCGATTACCATTACGATACTTATTCCACCATAAAGAAGCATCTTCGGAAGAAGTTTGCGTTTGAATCCATAGGCTAACCAGATTAAACCCAATAAAAAACTTGCATAGAAAACATAATCTGCCCAAAGCATTACGGCTCTTACATCTTCCAAATGCGATAGCTCTAATGCAGTATAATTCTGAAGCAAAGTGATAGTGTTATCATTCAAATAACTAATGGTATTTTCTTGGACAATGGTTTGAGGAAAGAAGAAAATGGTGGTGTGATAGGAAAGAAGAAGTGTCAATACGGAAAGAATAACACAACATAAGATAATTATCCACCGATCTAAATCAATTTTATTTTTTTCCATGTACAAATTTTTCTTCCACTGCGCTTTTTAATGCACTTAAATGTAATTTCAGTTGTAATTCAAGTTTTTTCCAATCCAAATAATTTACCGGACGACCATAATAATGAATCCCATTGCGTTTGGTTCTTATTTCCTCCAAGAAACCCCAATTAAGCTCAAGTTCAGAATATTTGCTACATAAATAAGCAAAGAGGCATTCATGAGCTTTAACTTGATTAGAATATGCCAATGCTTCACCAAATCCATGTAAAGCATCATAATAAAGCTTGAAAATGGCGTTCCACTCACTACTTTCTTTAGAAGCTGCTTTTGCCCATTTATCTGCGGTCTCTAAATCTGCTCGCGCAATATTAATTATTGATTTGATTAACTCAACATCCAATTCTATTAATGGAGTAAACGACCCTTCTATTTCACATGCAGAATAAATATTATACAAAGTTCTTTCTTTATGCATATGATTTAACCTCCATGAAATCAAGTTTTCCTTTAACATGATAACCATTTAAAATATTTTTCAACAGCGCAGAATTAAGCTTTGACAGCTCTTCTTTATTGTTACAAGCAAACACTTGAATCTCGCGATGTAACTTTTTTCTGAATTTGCTGTGGTTTAATTCGCTAGCATCGCCATATATAAAAACATCTATATCACTATCAGAATGCCAATCCCCCCGGGCAAAGCTGCCAAAAATAGTAATATTCTTTACATTAGGAAGAGAATGTAAGTGGCTAAGGAAACCAGAGGAGTACAATTGTTCTAAAGCATATAATTTCTTTTTACTGAGATAATTTGAATTTTGATAATTAGCAATGTAATAAGGCATCTGCTTACGCAATTTTATTCTATGTATAATCTTATCTTTTACCAGCTTTCTAAGCCATTGTTGAGCCTGTGGACGACTAATTTCTGCTGCATTTAAAATTTTTTCAAAGTGCCAATGTTTAGTCGGCTCGTTGAAGAACAGGTTTAATATTTTATATTCTTTGTTCATGGTTAAGTTGTTTTAGTTAGGGTAATACTAACTATTATTTAAATGTTACGGAAAGAAGAGAGATTAAAAGATTATTAAAAAAAGAAGTAAAAGTTAATGATATTACTTGTGGTGCTCATTCCCGCAGTGGCATTCGTGCCCTTCTTCTTCGCAGTCGCCATCGCCGCTGCATTCTCCGTCACCACAGCAGCAGTCTCCGCTTTCTTCTTCCTCTTTGTCATCCGGTTCATTGATGCCTACTACTTTAACTTCAAAAGTCAAGTCTTTGCCGGCTAAAGGATGGTTTAAGTCTAATACAACTTTATCGGTTTTAAGTTCAGTAATTCTTGCCGGAAGATTTCTTCCTTGCGGATCTCTAAGCATTAATCCCATGCCTACTTTTGGTTCTGGTTTAGCCGGAAGCTGAGTTCGAGGCAATTCTACTACTAATTCTTTTCTGGTTGGACCATAAGCTTCAGCAGCAGGAATAGCAATAGTTTTAGATTCATTAAGCTTTAAATTAGCAACGCCTTTTTCGAAACCAGGAATAACTTGGCCTTTGCCTACAGTAAATGATAACGGGTTTCTTCCTTCAGAAGAATCGAATACGGTTCCGTCATTTAATTTTCCAGTGTAATGTACTTTTACTTTATCTCCATTTTTTACTTGGTTTTTTGTTGGTGTCATTAATTTTCCTCCATCGAATATTTTTTCCAGTTTTGATAATTATATGCTCCTGTTCCTTGGGTTATTTCTAGGGTTATCTTATCTAAATCATCATGACTGGCAGTTCTTCCTTTACGAACACATTTTCCAAATTGTTCTGAGATGCCTTTTTCTACTCCTAAAGTTCCGCCTGCGCAGTACCATTGTACGCACTTTGAGTCATAATCATATAAATCTAATAAGACATTTTTCCGGGATACAACCCAATCCAATTCTCTTAGTCTAGGAACATAATTACCGGTTTTGTTATCAGATGCTCGACAAACTCTTTCTGCAGATATACGTAGAATTCTAAGCTTATGATCTAATTCTGACGGAAATCGCGGGGTTCGAGCAGCTGCTCCCCAAACTAATGCAGACATCAATCCAACAGTTAATGCACCATTCATATAATTTGACATTTTTTCCCTCCAATACATCTATCTTATTGATACTAAATAAATATCTTCTGCTTGAACCTTTTATCTGAACCCAGAATAAGGCCAGCTTTTAAAGTTTACCAATTTAAATGCGTCTCTGCGGTCTTCTTGAACAATTCTTTCTATGGCTCTAATTTTTGAAACGTATTCCAAATCTTGTGGAGTAGTATTTAATTTAGGCAATCCTAAAAAACTTTCTGCTTTGATTTTCTTCATTTTTTTAGCAATTCCATTGTGCCCGCGATTATATCCAGCTAAAGTTAAATCCCATTTATCGCCCACACTTAAGTCCGGAAAAGAATTTTCCATCTTCTCGTTTATCCAAGATAGATAAAAAGCACCGCAAGTTAAGCTGGTTTGGGCATCGTACAAGTCATCGCAATCTAATCCAGATATTTTTTCTATGTTTTTGGCAGTGTCAGGCATCAATTGCAATAATCCTTTTGCACCGGCTTTAGAAGTTAGTTTACTGTTTCCACCGCTTTCTACCATTATCGTGGCTAAATATAAATCTCTCGGAAGGTTATAACCTTCAGAATATAAGTCAATGAGTGCTCCGTATTTTTTATCAGCATGTGAAATTTTTTTTCTCATAAAACTATTTTTAATGTATTCATCATAGTGTCTCTTAATTCGTGGAGGAAGCTCATCGTCCCAAGAAGCGATAGGTTGGTCAAAAGTGATGTAGTCAGGCTCTCGGCGGGTTCGTTGTTCCAGAGAAGCTTCATCAATAGTACGAACTTGAACGGGTTTATCTGGTGAAGATATGATTTCTGTAGGGGTAGAATTAGCTAAGCCATATAACACTGCGATTGCAGCTAGAGTTGGAACTGTAAGCTTAATCCAATTTGAAAGGGGCATTTAAGCTAAGAAGTGGAGTTTATTTATAAACTTTTGGTACTTTAACTACAGTTTAGTAGTTATAACCATAAACTTTAAATAGTGGCTTGATTATCAGCTAAAAATGGATTACAAACACATTATCTCAGCCATCTCTGTACTATGTGCTCTAAGCGGATGCGGCAAAGAAAAAGTAGAAAAAGCTACATCAAGACCAATCGTAACTGAATTAGGAGAGATAATTATTTCAAGTGCTCCGGCTTCCCAACCAAAACATAATTTGTTTGAGTTGGTACGAAAAAATGAACTTGAGACAGAAACTTCTGGTTTTTTTTTTCAATTCACTGTTCCTCAAACGAGAGAAATCGCTTTAATCAATGGATATTTACCCCCCACGATTGCCAATCATGCTGCAACTCAGGATGCACGTCCATGGTTATACAACTCGCTGAGACCTTTTCTGCTCAATCCCCCAGAATTATTAGAAGGAAAGATATATCGAGAGTCTTCAGGCGATTTAAACGAAGGATGTAATAAGCAAGGCGCTTGCGGACCTTCACAGGTTACATTTAGCGGAATGTGCACAGCATTGAATTTGTTATATTCTGATACGAATGAGAGTAAAAGATTTAGAGATATAGACTCATCTAGGCTCGCAAAAATGAGAGAGACTCGATTGATAGTAGACATATTTACTTCTGGTTATTTTTCGGGATTGGATCAGATAGTTTCCGCTATTAATGATAAACGGAGCTACAACAATAAATGGATACCTGTATTAAATAAAGATGAAACTGCTCCCGGTGGGGAAAATTATGAAACATTAGCTAGTGAAAATAAAAAATTACGTATGGCTCGAGATATGATTCGAGAGGGGTATTTAGTATCTAACAATACTGCTAAAGAAGCACATAATCAGTATAAAGTCGAGTTAGAAAGAATGGGGGGAATGGCACTGTTAAACAAAGTTGTCAATTCTGATATTCCTACACCAGAACCGTTTTTAAGTCAGCAAGAACAGATGATTAGACAAATGTGGGAACTTACTAAAACAGCCCCTTATTTAAATATACTTTTGGGAGATATTGCTTTGGCTTATGAAATTGATTATTATGTTGATACTCATTCCAAAAATCCAATTAGGGAAGGATTGATGGCATATAATCAAGGAAGATATGTGTATGAAGACAGAAAAGAAATAGTAAAAGTGTTAGGGAGTAAGAGACGATTAACTGCCGATGAAAAATCTAAATTAGAAGAAGCAAAGCGTTTAATCGGAAGATCAGATGGTTATCAACAAGATATAGGAGCTACTCGAAGAAGTAATGTTAGTATCAACGAAGCATTATATGGTGACGAACAATTAACCTGTAATTTTATTAATGAAGCTATGAGTTGCAGCGAACCCAAAGCTACTTTGAAATATATTAATGGGAGAAAGAAGTAGAAAATGGCAAACAAGAAAACCGTAAAACCGGATCTAGCAATTCAGAAAGATGTAGGAACAAAAACGTCAGATGGAACTACATTAAAAAATATTTGGTTAGAATTGCCGGGATATTGTAATCTTGCTTGTTCGTATTGTTATGCAGAAGGAGGAAAACCAAATAATCCTGAAAAATTGCTTAGTTGGGAAGATTATGTTTCAATTTTAGAACAAGCAAAAGCTATGGGTGTTGAAGATATTGGAATACCAGGGTCAGGTGAACCATTGCTACCAAGAAACAGAGATTTAACTTTCCAAGTATTAGAAAAATGCAGAGATTTAGGATTTTATGTAACATTATTTACAACCGGAGAATGGATTGACGAAGAAATTGCCAATAGACTTTATGAATTACCAGTTGAAGTAATGCTTAAAGTAAATTCTTTAAAACCGGAAGTTCAGGATGCTTTTGTAAGTGATCCTAACAGGAGAATAAAAATCACCGGTTACGGACAAAAAAGAAATGATTCACTAGAATTATTGATGAGCAAAGGATTCAATGATGAAGAGAAGTGTATGAAAAAATATAATAGAACAAGTAGAATGGCATTAGTAACTTCAATAATGACTAGTTGTGAAGAAGGCCCTACAAATTATGAGGAAATGGCAGATTTGCTTAGATATGCAAGAGAGAACAACATTATATTTGATGTGGATTCAATATTGAAAAGAGGAAGAGGAGCAACTTGTGATTTGTGTGAAGAAGATCAAAGATTAAAAGCGAAACTACAAGAACTTCAATTAATTGATAAAGAAGAATATGGCAACAGATGGGAAATAAGTCCCAGTTATATCGGAACGGTGTGCGATAGGTTTTCATATCATATGTATATCAATCAGAATGGAGATATAAGACCATGTATTGGTGCAATGGATGTAACCCTAGGAAATGCAAAAGAAAAAACATTAGAACAAGCATGGAATACTCCAGAAATGAAAGTAATCAGAAACAGAAACTACAAAGGTAAATGCGGAGAAGAGTGTGCAAACTTTTCAGAAATCGATGAAGAGAGAACAGCAGAAGCAGGAACTATCAAGCATAAATGCAATTCATGTTTAGGAAGAAGAACAGAAAACCTAACTAATGAATGGTTATTGGATAAACAATATGTTTCAACTATTGGATGCTGGAATCATAGACCAAGAAGAGAATAATAGAATTACTTATGCCCCCGTTCCACCATCTTCTTCAACTCTTCTGAAATAACTTTTCCTGATGCTTTTCCATCCAGCTGTTTAACTGCCAATCCCATCAATGCGCTGAACGGAGCGTTAGGATTATTTTGCACAATTTCTTTTAACACCTGATGAATCTTTTCCGTAGAAAGTGAAGCATACTTGTTCAAGTCAAACGTTCCTTTGAGCATATCTATTAATACATCAATTACAATATCTTTGTGAATCTTGTCTTGGGAGAGATACAAGAACAGCTCTCTGAAATTATCTTCAGTTAGTTTGTCAGAATCTAAATTATAATTTCGTTTTATTTCCAGTGGGGTGGAAGTTAAAGTTTCAGCAATAAAAGCCGGTTTTAGTTCTTTATATTTTTCGGTGAGCTCTTCGAATAGTGGCATCATATCAGACTTAGCTACAAATTCAGCCAAGTCTTTAGATAAGTTGTGTTGAGTTTGATAACGAGAAAACTTTTGTTCCAGCGTTTCTGGAATTTCGACGTTTCTTAGGTTTGGCCGTACTAAAGGCACATCTGTTTCAGGGTACATTCTGGCTGCTCCGGGCAACGGCCGCATATAGCTGGTAGTTCCGTCAGGGTTATCTTTGCGCACTTCTTTAGGCACTCCTAAATATAATTCTTGAGCTCGTTCGTAGACCGCCTCTAAAGCCATCTTAGCTCGTTTTTGTTCCGCTGCGACTATAACAAAAGCATCTTTTTCCTGACAATTTAATTCTTTTCTTATCAAAGCTACTTCTTCAGCAGTAATACCATAATTGGGTAGTTCATCGGAATGGAAAATCCCACCTACACCTGCTTTTACTTTAGCTCTGCCGGAAAATTCCGTTCCCACCCGATAGTTTGGCTGTAATTCTCTTTTAATCAATCCGGCAAAACCGGTTAATTTAAATCCTAAAACTTTGCCCTGAGCATCTAACGACTTACGCAACATTTTAGAAGTGGAATGTTCCAATAATTTGCTCAATTCTTCTAACTTGATTTTATGTTCTATTAATTCTTGTTTGAGTTTTAATAATTCTGATTGCCGTTGCGCTTCTAATTCAACTAAAGCGGGAATCATCACTAAATTTTGAAAGCCTTTTACTTCGATTCTATTTCCGCCTTCAATAGAAATGTTAACATCTTGTCTGATAGTTCCTAATCCTAGTTTTACCCCGGGAAGTGAGCGTAGCAATATGCCTATTTTTTTAGAAGCTTCTTGACATTGAAGCGGTGAGGTAATATCTGGTTCGGTGCCGATTTCTATAAGAGGAATTCCTAAGCGGTCCATGCGCCAGACTCTTTCAGTTGTTGTTTCGGAGATATTTTTACACGCTTCTTCTTCTAAAGAGATGTTGCTGATTCTTACCTCACCTTCATTAGTAGTTATGATTCCGCCACGGGCAATTAATGCGGTTCGTTGGAATCCGGAAGTGTTAGATCCATCTACTACCGTTTTTCTCATCACTTGAATAACGGGATAAACTTTAGCTTGGACTAATTTGCAGAATTGGAGTACAGTGTAAAGTGCATCTTGATTAATTTCATGTGGTGGCTCGCAATCTGCTTCGACTAAGCAGGTGGTGTCTTTATATCCCTGATAGACGAAAGTTAGGTTTCTGGTTTGTTCTTGTGCTGCAGCGACATCAATTATGCCGCTTTCTCCGGCTACGGCACGGAGCTTTCTTTTGATGATGAAATCTGGCTCATCTTCTCTTAGAATTGTAGGGCAGTTGCAGAATAGTTTCCGGCCTTCTAATTGCTGGTGGATCTCGATGCCACATTTGATTAAGAGATTAGTCATAAAATAGAAGAAAAGAAAGAAGGTTTAAAAACATTTGCTTGAAGTCAGAGTTAAACTTAACTCGACGGATTATACCCCCTAGTGCCTTCAGTGGTAGCATGCTCTAATATAGTCTGTAAAGTAATGGGCTGTCCATCATGAGTTAAACGAATTGTATTACAACGGACATTATCAGTAATGGAAATTTCATAAATTCTTACTCCCCATTTATCCGTAACCACTTTCCTCAAATCGTC
Source organism: uncultured Methanosarcinales archaeon (assembly GCA_964542815.1). Lineage (GTDB taxonomy): Archaea > Nanobdellota > Nanobdellia > Woesearchaeales > GW2011-AR9 > JACRPH01. Next base: position 23,243 of record CAZIUU010000012.1, read on the forward strand.
TAATACTTCTTTTTCCAGTTTTTCCACAAAAGCGGGGTCTTTCCACTCCGAATACTTTTTCCCCCGGCTATGCTTAGCCAGAATAGAAAGAGTATGAACCCCAATAGATTGTTCATAATTGTCAACTACCCGGTAGGCGCGGGAATAATCTAATAATTGATAGCGAATGTTACAGCTGACGGAAATATCCACACTAGGATCATCAATAGTGGGTACGGTAATGCTTCCCAAGTTTTCGGGCTTCTCTTGTTTGCTACGAGTGCTAACTCTTTCTATTATCGGGAAATGAAAATATACTCCAGCTTGAAGAATCTCAGTAAAACGAGACTTGTGCAGTGGATGACCGCTCCAGAAATCACAGCGGTATTCAGGGCTTAATTGTGGGTAACAGAACGGGACTATTAATCGCCAGCGCCCCACTCTTCTTTTTTCTTCCTCTTCCTTTTCCCCCGCTTTCTTTCTATCTTCCTCTTTCATTTTCTTTAAGCGCTGTTCTATAATGGAGCCTTTGCGGATAAATAATCCCTGCTCATACTCTTCTACAATATCGCAAAAGTTGAACCTTCCCACCAAGTCCACTAATTCTGACACAAATCCCATTTTACTATTCTGGAGTGGAATACTGTTTAAAAACTTTCCTAACAAAAATCTCTTTAGGGCAGTTGTTCTGTAATGCTAGAAATTGGAGAAAAAAAAGGTGGTGCTATTTGGTAGAACCATCGTGGGGCTGAATGAAATGAAAGCCCCACTTGAGTCTACTTGCATAGATTGCTTGCTTTGAGGCATACCCTCAGTCGAACCAGCACAATAGCATTGGTTTGACCCAAGCTGCTCCTCGGGCTTGCGACCCCTTGAACATGGTGCTCACGGATTAAGGCTGCTTCCTTCCGGACCTGACCTGATTCTCTATAAGTCCATCCCAAAGGACAAACCGTCGTCGAAGACAGTATGGACCAATACAACTATGATGACCCTTCCTTGGGCTTCGGCTCCGTGTGAAGTCCGTTCACGGTAACAACGCAGGACTAGCGCGCCAGCCTAGCTATCTCTCAAGCTACTTTAATGTTAAAAAGAGGAGTATTTTTTAAACTTATAGCTTAGAAATTGAGCTTTTTTGGAAACATGACTAATAAGTATAACTACTCAAAACAGTCTAACTCTTCTCTTTCAAATTCTGCCTCAATATAACTCAATACACCAAATAGTGACTCCATTTTTCACCCAAAATAACTATCTTTATTCGGCTTCTCTTTTATCTGCTTGGCTCGGGCAGAACTGAAGTAGTTTTCCAATTCTTTGTACGCTTTTTCTACATCCTCATCTACGGAACCTTTTACCAAGCTTAACGCTTTAATAACATGCGAGAACGTAACTTTCTTAAGTATATTAGCATCAATAGATTCTCGTAAAGCGAGCATACCTGCTTCCCGGCACACCCCTTCAATATCTGCTCCCACATACTTCTCAGTCTTCTCTGCCAATAGTTGAGTAAATTTAGAAATCTGTTCTGGAGTTCCGGAACTAGTCTGCTCAACAGCAGTATTTGAAGCAGGAAGCTCAGTTTGAACCGCCAATTCAGGAACTACTTTTGCTTTCTTTGATTTAGGCTTTTCAACTTTTACTGCATCTTTAAGCTCGTCATTATCCACACTACTGTAATCTACTGCCATCTCTTTAAGATGCACTTCAAAGATTTTCTTTCTACCATCTACATCTGGAATAGAAGTATAAATCATGCGGTCAAATCTTCCCTGGCGAAGCAAAGCTGGATCTACAATATCAGGTCTATTGGTAGCAGCAATTACTAGCACATCATTTAAGCTTTCTAAGCCATCCATCTCAGTAAGAACTTGGTTGACAATCTTATCGCTAGAACGATTACCTTCGCCTTGCGAACTTCCTCTTCGGGGAACTAACGCATCTATCTCATCAAAGAATAAAATCGTCGGAGCAGTCTGCCGCGCTTTTCTGAATATTTCACGCACTGCTTTTTCTGATTCACCGACCCATTTGCTCAATAAACTAGGACCATTTACCAATATGAAATTAGATTCGCTTTCTTTAGCCACCGCTTTGGCCAATAAAGTTTTACCGGTTCCCGGCGGACCGTATAATAAAATCCCCCGCGGCGGCCTAATGCCCATCTTCTTAAATAATTCAGGATGTTTCAACGGCCATTCCACCGCTTCTTTTAATTTATCTTTAATCTCTTCCATTCCACCAATATCAGTCCAATTAACATCGGGAGTTTCCACTAAAACTTCGCGCATGGCGCTGGGGCGAACAATCTTCAACGCTTCGGTAAAATCATGCTGGGTTATCATCAGCTTTTCTAATACTTCTTTGGGGATGGGCTGTTCATCTTCTTTTCCGTCCATCTTTAAATCAGGAAGAATTCTGCGCAGTACAATCATGGCTGCTTCTTTAGCCAGCGCATTCAAATCTGCTCCTACAAATCCATGAGTTACATTAGCTATCTCTTTCAAATTGATATTTTTATCCATAGGCATATTTCGGGTGTGAATTTTCAGAATGTCTAATCTTCCCTGCTTGTCTGGAACATTAACCTCTATTTCCCGATCAAATCTTCCCGGACGCCTTAACGCCGGATCTAAAGAATTGGGCATATTGGTAGCGGCAATAACAATTACTTTCCCGCGGCTTTTCATACCATCCATTAATCCTAACAATTGCGCAACTACCCGTTTTTCTACTTCTCCACGAGTTTCTTCTCTTTTAGTAGCGATAGCATCAATTTCGTCAAAGAAGATAATAGACGGAGCATTCTGTTCGGCATCTTCAAATTTCTTTCTTAGATTGGCTTCAGATTCGCCATACCACTTGCTCATTATTTCCGGACC
>CAZIUU010000012.1:26113-32700 GCA_964542815.1 uncultured Methanosarcinales archaeon
AAGCTGTGCTACTACACGTTTTTCTACATCACCATATGCTTCTTCCCTTTTTGGAGCAATTGCATCAATTTCATCTATGAATATTACACCTGGTGAGTTTTCTTTTGCTTCCTTGAATATGTCACGAAGTCTTGCCTCAGTTTCTCCGTAATACTTGTTCATTATTTCCGGACCATTAATAACAATGAAGTGAGAGTTAGTTTCTGAAGCTACAGCTCGAGCCAGCAAAGTTTTACCGGTTCCCGGCGGGCCATGCAATAGCAATCCTTTAGGGGGCTCAATGCCTAACCTTTCAAATATCTCCGGATGTTTTAATGGCAGTTCTACCATTTCACGTATTTTTTTAATTTCATCGCCTAAGCCGCCGATATCTTCGTAATTTATTCCCGGAGCAGCTTCTTCAGCTTCACTTATTTCTACCGCTTGAGGATTGAATTCTACTTCAGTTTCATCAGTTACCACTACAATTTCCTTCTTAGGATTGGTATCAATAACTCTAAAATGAAGGTTTCCAAAGCCAAATCCGGCAAACTGGTTTTCTAAAGCCGAGAAGACGTCATCAATATCACGTCCGGGATCAACAAATCCCATCCTTCTTCTGCCCGTCCGGCGTAATGCCACCAAGTCGCCCTTGACTAATGCTTTTCCCAGCAACCCCTGTTTGAATAGGTTAGGATGAGCCCGAATCATAACACCTTTGTTTACTGGAGCAATTACCACTTTTTTAGCAGAATGAGCTTCAGTTTTTTTAACAAATACTAATTCTCCAATAGAAGTTTTGGCATTCTTTCTGGTGTTGCCATCCATACGGATAATATTTAAGCCAATATCTCCAGGATAAGAACGGTCAACTATAGCTGCTGTTATCCTTTCTCCTCTGACTTCTACAATATCACCAGGATTTACGCCTAACTGGCGCATGAAAGAAGAATCAATTTTAACTAGACCTTTATTTACATCATCTTGTACTGCTTCCATTACTTTAAGCTTGATTTCTTGGTTAGGCATAGCTTATTTTAAAGGGAGTTTATATATAAAAGTTGTGGTGTTACCATTGATAAATTTACTTTTGCAAAAGGAAATAATACCTAATTCTCAATAAAGCTCTGTAAAGAAAGATTGACTAAATTCTCTTTAGCCTGCATCTCTTTGAACTGAGGCTCAATTTTTATCATTACCTGCTCATCGCAGAAGGATCTTACTAAAGGAACACCTTTTCCGCTCAGGCTGGAAATACATTCCGGAACTACGGCGCAAGATACTTGAGAACGTTCGGCTACTTCACGGTAAGTGAGAGGCGCTTCTTCGGTGTATAATACCAAAAAAACTTTCCTCTCCAGCTGATTTAAAGGAACAATGCTGGGTTTAGGAACTGGAGTTCCATTTTCCGCAGAATTCAATTGTATTCGGTCCAACCGTTGCGAAAGCTTTTCAACTTTTACTTCAATCTGTTGTAGATAGTCAAACAGTGATTGTATCTCCTGCGTGTTATCATTAATTCCGCTTAAATGCTCCTCCAGAGCCTGGCGGACTTTTTGCAGTTCCAGCTGTATACTTTCATCTACATTAGACATTTTCAAATCACAGATTTAATCTCTTTTCGCAACCTAATACGCGACGTTTATACATCTCGTATCTACCATCCACACCGAGAATTGGAATAACGAGGTGGTTTAAATAGCTTTCGTTTCAGCTTTAAATTTCACTAGGGAATGATTAACTTATTTTATTGAAGAAAAGTGTCTTCGTATTAAAATGTCTTTCCGCTCCAAAAAAGAATTGGAACTTGAACTAAGCAAGCTGAAAGCATTTGAAACGCCTTCAGTTAAGCTGGAACAATATTCTACTCCGGCACATATCGCTGCCGAATGGGTGTGGAACATGGCGATGAAGAGAGAAGTTGCCGGGAGAGTGATTTTAGATGCTGGCTGTGGAAATGGTATACTTGGATTAGGATTACTGTTATTGGGAGCAAAGAAAGTTTATTTTTTGGATACGGATAAAACTGCGTTAGATATTTGTATCCAAAATTATAATCTACTAAAAGAAGAATATGAAATTGAAGAAGCCCAGTTTATCCATAGCGATATTTCGTTGTTTGATGGGGAAGTGGACATGGTAGTGCAAAACCCTCCCTTTGGAACGAAAGAAGAGCATGCCGACAAGAGGTTTTTGGAGAAAGCATTTTCAGTAGCAAAGATAGTTTATTCCATGCATAAATATTCTACGGCATCATTTGTAGAAGCCATCTGTAAAGACTTCAGGTTTAAGATAACGGAGTTGTGGCGGTATGAACTGCCGATAAAGGCTACGTTTAAGTTCCACGAGAAGCCGGTGAAGTTTATTGACGTAGCAGTGTGGAGGATGGAGAAATAATTACCTTTCTTTCCAATCCACAAAATTATCTTTCTTTCTGTTGATGAAGAATAAAGTTACAAAGAAAGTAACCACCAAAATCACAAACCCAATCTTGCTTTTGCTTTGGAAGTACATCAACGTAGCTACAAACGTGGTTACGATACTACCCATGAATAAACCCATTACAATGGAATCCTGGAATTTGATGAATAGAGCGATGAGAAGAATGATTAGGTTAAATATGATGATGAACATATACTTCTGCCCTTCATAGGCATTCTTATCCTGCTCCCAAGTTTTCTGTTCGGTAAAATACTGTTTTTGGCATTGTTCCTGCTTATCGGAAATGGCTACAGATTGAGCTTCACTGACTTTTTCAATAGCGGGATAAGGGTATTTGCTGTAACAATCCGGCCCTTGATAAAATGAATCTGTACCAGTATATTTGGGAAAGAATACATTTGCTCCTAGGAATACCATGGGAACATAAAGTAAAACAATTATCAACACATATAATAGTTTAGTCCAGTTCATTTTTGCTTCAAACAGAGTGAAAAAGGGAAAAAGTATTTAAAGGTTCCCCTACTTCCTCCTATTACCAAGATGTATCTTAAAATGATAAAACTAGCCCAAGGCGCAGAAGCGGTTATCTTTCGTGAAGGAGATAGAGTTATCAAAGAACGATTGAGCAAAGGTTATCGCATTCCGGAGATAGATGAAGCTTTACGCAAGTTCCGAACTAGAAGAGAAGCCAAGATATTACAGAGATTAGATGAGATACAGTTTCCTGCTCCACATTTACAAGAGTTTTCCGATAAGAGAATGTCTATTACTATGGATTTTCTTCCCGGGGAGAAGCTGAGAGATGTGTTGGAGAAAGGAGATGAGTATCAAGGATTGGCTAAAGAATTAGGCATGAAAATAGGAAAGCTTCATGCGCAGAATATTGTTCACGGAGACTTAACTACTTCAAATCTGTTAGTAGCGCCACAAACCAGAGAATTGAGCTTCATTGATTTCGGCTTGTCGATATTTTCGGATAAAGTAGAAGATAAAGCCGTAGATTTGTTCTTATTGGATAGAGCATTAGAAAGCAAGCATTACCAATTGTATCCGGAGATATTTGAGCAGATTATAGAAGGGTATAAAGAAGCTTATCCGGAAGCGGCAACAGTTTTGGACCGATTTAATGCCGTGATGAAAAGGGGCAGGAATAAGAAGAAGTGAATGGAGAATAGACAGAAAAGAATAATCACTCTTCTCGACTTGCCCTAATATTCGCCATCATGAAAGCATGCTCTAAGAAAACATCCCGAAAAGTCTGCGAAGGGTCAGGATCAGAACTGGAAAATCCGCCTTTGCTTTTGGCAGAGAGCAATAAAATCCGGAATAAAGTATCTGATTCATATTGGTTCATAATCTGCCCTAATTCTTTAATATTCAGGTCAACATAATTTCCATCACATGCATCCAAACGGTCACTACGATAAACTTGGGTGTACTCATTTCTTACGTTGGTATTAATGTGTTGTGCAGCCGAAAGCAGGTACATTTTATCAATGCCATAGCGAGCTCTCATCTCCAGGCTTTGAGCTCTGACTTTTTCATTTTCTTCAATAGATTTAGTTCCGGCAGTAGTATCCACCAACAAAAGCGAAGTCTCCTCGCCATCTTTTTGAAAGCCTTGGTAAAGTAAGCCAGTATAATTGTTTCTAATCTGTTTCCCAAATTGTCGGTAAAGATGACAGACTATATCTATATCATCAGCTGGTTTTTTGAATACGCCCCCACCATGCATTTCACTAAACTTTACGCAGGCGAGGTTCAGTATTCAGCATTGCAAGCACATAATCTGGTAAAGTATCTAAATTCTTATTTCTTCCCTCATTAATTTTCATCCTCTCCACAAGCAGCCTTCTTTCTTCTGCTCTTTTGAGTGCAGGAAATTCTCCGGCTAACCTGCGAAAATCTTCTAAAGTGAACGTCTTTACTTGCTGAATGATTGGATGCCTCTCTCCATACTCGGGAAACCATTCAGGGCGGGGCGGGCAACGAGCCCAGTCAGAGACGTCTTCTCCCCGGGCTTGCTCTCTTTGTATATAATAGTTCTGATTCCTAAAAGGAAGTACGGATGTACCAACAGGATAAACTAGACTAGTATGACTGAATCGTTCATCATAATAAAAACGGTGTGGAGCAGGCTCTAAATTGGTATCATCTTTGTAAAGAGGATTCAGAAAACACAAATCGTAATCTGAAGCTTCACAATTAGGTTCGGGCTTAACAAACCTGCTTTGAATGATCCTATTATCTCCGTTAGTAATAAACACGTCCTTATCAGTGATATAAACTCTGGCTTCTAACATTTCTATTCCACCTTCCGTAAACTCTTATCTCTAACCTTTTTTCCCTTTCTAACACACTTTTGGTAATTTAATTCTGCTGCTTCCAGGCAAAGTCTGGCCGCAGAATACACTGGCGGAAGTTCTTTTCCTAAATATTTAGTCAACTTGCCAGCACAGCTTTCCGGTTTATGGTTTTGCCCAGTAGAGCCGCTTTCTTTTTGGCTGGCATCTAAACAAGCACGGGCATCATGGTTAGCTTTATCCATAATCTCTTGCCTTTTCTGGCCCAAGTTGGTTACACAATAGTGCATATCTGTGCGATATTGACCAGAACATTCTACTTCCCAGCGAATAGAGTTTCCCCTTTCTTCCAGTTCTTTTAGGTATTCCTCTGATTTTCTTAACAAGTCATTTGGATTACCCTCAGCCAGGCTAGGAGAAGCATAAGCTATAACTATAGCCGCCAGTCCGGATATAATTGTGTTTCTCATCTTTGTTGCCTCCAAAAATTAGGTTTAACTTATTTTCATTCACTCTAGTCTTTTTCTTCATCTCTCTGCTTGCAGGAAATCCAGCATGGACCTTAGAGCAGGATTTCTTCCTTCTTCTAACTCTCTGATTCTATCTTCTAACTCTCGGATTTGGCTAGAGACACTTGCATTTTCAGCAGTACGGCTGGCACTATATCTTTCATAAAGATTCCGTAGTTCTGAACCGTTGAGCACTCTAACTTCCTGAACTATCGGATATTTCTGCCCATACTCTTTCGGCCAATAGGACCTTAAATGCGGTGGTTTTCCTTCGTCATCAAATTGGCGAACATGTGCCACTCCGATAAAATTAGGCACTAATCTGGTTCCGGTTGTAAAAGTAAAATCGAGGTGGTAATCTATATCTCTTCTTTCGTCTATAGCTGAAGGGTCTACATTTCCCCTAACGTATCCTAACCCGGTAAAATGGGGATGAGGAATTCTTCTCCCGAGAATATCATTTCTCTGGTCGGTAAGAAAATCATCTAGATCTGTGGTGTATAAGCGCAATTCCTTCACTCTAGAAAGGTCTATTTTCCAATCCAGATCAGATAAGTCGGCCATTTTAATAACCCCTCCACTTTGGGGGAACGTATCCCTCGCTAAGCTTTGCTGCTAGCCGCGAACAAAATTCGGTGCTATTAATCCTCTCCAAAAAATCACCAGGAAATTCTTTCATGCCTTGCGGCTCTTTACCTCCAAGATGGAAATAAAGAGTTGAACAAAAATATGTGAGCCCCATCATCATCATTGGATAGGTGTCCTTTGTCATGTCAGGAGAGATCAATTGAATTACTCTTTGAACCACCTCGGGTGTTCTGTTTTCTTCCGGAGCTTGATAATTAATAATCGATAATACGTCCAGATATTGAGATCTGTTCCTAATCATATTATATCGGATTGCCTTTCTTTCTACAGGAGACATGTGAGCAGAACTAACCCAGCCTAAAATCTTTTCCAGCCCTTTTACCTCTTCCAAAGCACGGGCAAGTATAAAGTCTGGTAAAATTCTCATTTTTCACCTTAAGGCCCATAAGGGCTAGCTTTGGGACGATCTTCAGCATTTGGGTTTGGGGCTAGTTTAGGAAGAGCTGGTGGAAGAGTTGGCTCATTCAATCCTTGCTTATATTCCTCAGCTCTCCGGTCACATTCTTGCGGAGTTATTGGATAAGCACAACCATAAAATTCTATCTCGCCCACTAACTTAACTGCCTGGATGCAAACTACTTCTAAATTAGGGCTGGGAACGGAAACTAATACTGGGCGTTGAGCAGCATAAATCGAGCCAGTATCAGTTTCAATCTGATAGGTGCCAAAAGAAGGCTTGCTTACGGGATGAATACTATCATAAGAA
>CAZIUU010000013.1:0-32017 GCA_964542815.1 uncultured Methanosarcinales archaeon
GCGAAATCAGATACACGCTGACAGAAAGGCTTTTTCATTTTGGTTCTGTCACATAATCTATTGTAACGGAATTCCCAACACATTTATGGGACTTTCGTAATTCTTTTGTTCTGTTACCACTTTATCCGTTTCTGCTTCTCCGGGAAGTCTGCCGGTGCATCCGTGATAGAGTAACACTCCAATTCCGAGAAGTGTTCGCGAAGTGGCGAGTAAAATTCTTTTTGTTTTGTTTCTCTTATCCCGATTGCGACCATCTCATTGAGTGCAGAAATAGTTCTTCTGGCAAAATCTAAGTTTCCCGCTCCTTCTAAATCGATTTCTTGGAAGTATTTAAGCAGAGAAAGATAATTTCTTTCTTCCAGTCCCTGAAGAAAATCTTTATTTTCTGCTTGGCGTTTAAAAGACGCAACAAAAGAGGCGCTTAGTTCTTCTGTTGTGCAAGATATTCCGCGTAACAGAACATTTGAAAATTGCTGTGGGCTTAATTTTCCTTCATCGGTAGAGCAGTAATCAGAGAATGGAGAATAGAGGGTGATTAACGTTTCATAAACATCAAATGACTTTAGTCTCTCATACCTCTCTCCGCATCGTTCTTCTGTGATAGACAGGCATTCTGTTATAGAAAAATAATCATATTCCTCACTAACTTTAATCAATTTTAGTGCTAAGTCTTCATTACCAGAACCATCTTGGAGAAATCCCCGTTCTTTAAGTGATGGAATTGTCTTCCATTTTTCAAATTTGGAATTATGTGGAGGTAGAAATTCTTTGCGTAAATCGTAGAATGATTGAGTATCACGAGAGTAAGCTTGGTACTCATCTTTCCGTGGAGGATGTTCATTTTTAAATTTACCATACATCCACTTTAACTTACGTTGGTATATCTGGTTGATATATAATCCCCAATGTAATATTTCTAATAGTGCACGACATTTTCTTATATCCTGCTCTTTGCTTTGCTTTGAAATAACCTCAATCGTTTGAGGAAAAATTGTAGAGGATTCTAGAATATACATAGAACTGTCTTTAGTGAGCGACTTCTTTACCTCTGTCTCCAATCCTCTTGCTCGTTCTTCCAAAGAAGCAGACATACTCTTAAGAATCTCACAATCTTTTTAAACCTTTCCCTCATTAACTACTGAGAAATACTAAACCACTAAACCGCCATTCCGAGTACCGCAACCGTAGCGAGGAGCGCAGAGTTTTTCCGTTGCTGAGGTGTGGAGGAATCGGAAGTCATTATTTTGATATTTTATCTTTAGCTTGCTTTTCTACAATCTCAAAGAGTTTATCTAATACTTCTTGGGGTATATCTAAATTCAGTTTTAATTTAAGATCCTCCAAGAAACAACCCAAGTCAAAAGCAGCTCTATCTTTTCCCAGTTCAATTTGTTTTTTTGCTTCATCGATGATAATATCCCAATTTATCTTTGTTGAATTGATTATTCTTCTGGCATCATCTTTATCTTTTATTCTATCAGTAGCACATTTCATGAGTATGATATCATGAGGATTTGCTATTTTTAAGATTAGATTTTCATCAAATTGGTGAATTTGTTCTGCTCTTTTTCTCATATTATCGGAAAAGATGAAGTCTATTACTTCTACGACAAATAAATCAAAGCGTTCATCATCAAGTTTAAACATTTCAGGAGTGTTTCTTTTTGCACCATAAATTTTTATTGCATCCATTCCTATATAACCTAACGATTTTACTGCTTCTTTAAAGACATCGCGGTCTTTTTCGTTTTCAAAGACGATATCAATATCTAAAGTAGCATCTTTAAATCCTAAAAACATCATCGCTGTTCCACCAATGGCATAAACTGTTATTTTTTTGGTAAGTCTTCTAGCGACGTTTAATAATAACCTTTGCTGTTGGTCTATGGTAATCATTTGTATTCCTCCAAATCTTTCTTATTAAACGGAAGATAAATTTTCCAGACCTCTTCTATTCTCATAAAATCTTTTGATCTTAATCCTGGAACGACATATTCAAATTTATATTCTTCTTTTGGAAGGGTACTACTTCTAAACTTGTTAGTCATTCTTCTTACTTTCATGGTTTTACGAGCAAGATCATACAATGCCCCAACCAGTCTTTCAGTATGGTTTTCTTTAGCTAGGTTATATAATTCAACCCAATTATTAATTTTTTTGAATAAAGCTAGAGAAGCGAGAATAGTTCTAAGACTTTTGGTTTTGATTGCATAAACTAAAGTTTCTTCCAAACTCGGTTCTTTACCATATATCTTATAAATTGTTGGTGTAGAGATTTTAATAGGGGAATATTGATTAATAATATCATAGTAACTTTTTCCGCCTAATTTATTATCTAATGAAATATTGTAAACTCTTCGATTATTACTTTGTCTTCTGGTTTTGACGTAGCCGTCTTTTCTGAGGGTATGGAGATAATAAATCGCCATTCTTTTATCTACTTTAAGTATGTCCATGACCGACTCTATTGTCTGAATTCCGGCTAGTTTCTGCAGAAGCTCTCTTTTTTCCATAGTTTAATCTAGATACAACTATTATATAAATGTTTCGGTTTATTAGTGATTTATGTTTGATTTAGCCCTAGAAGGTATATAAATAACCTACTAAAATTATCTTTATAAAGAGGTTTGAAAAACTATTCAAAACTCTCTTAGAGGACTTGGGTTTAAGCTCAAATTGTGTTGCTCGGGAGGGTTATTCAAAGTCCTCTATAGTTTAGGGGGTATGTATACAAATGGACGGCTCAGTCAGAAGGGGGCTTCTACCCTTTCACATTCCCAATGGGCTTCAACATCACCACTCGCTTAGTAATCCCGGCTTTCTCTAATGTATCAACCACTGCATTAATATCTTTATACGCATTGCCCGCTTCCTCAGCTAATCCTGCCATCGTCGTTCCATGCACATAAATTCCCCGCTTCTCTAAGTCTTTCTGCAAAGCATCTCCGCGGAACTGCCGTTTAGCTGCCTCTCGACTCATTACCCGGCCAGCACCATGCGCAGTAGAAGCAAAAGTTTCATCATCAGCCGTATCCGTTCCAACTAAAAGATACGAGCCCGTCTCCATCGAACCGCCTAAAATAACCGGCTGGCCCACTTTAGCATACTTCTTCGGCAAATCAGAAGCCCGGGAAGGGCCAAATGCACGCGTAGCACCTTTTCTATGCACCAACAACTCTTTCCATTCTCCATCAACTTTATGCTTTTCTAATTTAGCAATATTGTGAGCAACATCATACACTAATTTAATCTCCATCTCTTCGACTGTCTTTCCAAAAACTTGGGAAAACACTTCCCTAATGCGATGGGTAATAACCTGCCTATTAGCAAACGCCATATTAGCAGCACAAGCCATCGCCGCATAATAATTCTGTCCTTCCGGAGAATTAAACGGCGCACAGGCTAATTCCCTGTCCAAAATCTTAATCCCATACTTAGGCATGACCTCTAAAAAAGTTCGTAAATAATCCGTGCCGATTTGATGTCCAAATCCTCGAGAACCGCAATGCACCATAATAACTATTTGTCCGGGCTTAGTAATTCCAAACACTTTAGCAACTTTTGCATCTAAAATATTTCCTTCGCGCACTTCTTGAATTTCTAAATAATGATTTCCGCTGCCTAAAGTTCCAATTTGATCAAACCCGCGCTTGATTGCAGAATCAGAAACTTTATTTGGATCAGCACCTTTAATTTTACCCTGCTCTTCAATACACTCAACATCTTCTTTAGTAGCATAACCATTCTTCAAGCACCACTGTGCTCCCTCTTTCATCACTTCGCTAAACTCTTCTTTAGAAATCTTTACAAATCCTTTACAGCCCACTCCTGCCGGGACCGCTTTATAGAGCGCATCGACTAGCTGTTTGATTTTGGGTTTAACTTCATCAATCGTAAGGTTGGTAGTCATCAGACGCATACCGCAGTTGATATCGAATCCGATACCACCAGGACTAATTATTCCTCCTTCCTGTGGATCAAATGCAGCCACTCCGCCGATTGGGAAACCGTAGCCCCAGTGTCCGTCTGGCATACAAAATGCATACTTCTGGATTCCCGGCAGACACGCCACATTTGACACCTGATTGAAGACACCCGCATCCATAGACTCAATAAGTACTTTATCTGCATAAATACGTGCCGGAACTCTCATCCCTTCTTTAAAAGAAGCTGGCAGTTCCCACACCACATCGCTTATCTGCTTAAGCAATTGCAGAGGAGCTATTTTTGGTTCTTCCATAGTTTATTTAGCTTAAGAAGTAGTTATTTAAATGTTTCTTAGGGATTTTTAGAAATAATGAATCAATTATTACTTAATCTTCTTCCCTTTCATCGCCCTATTTATCTCTTCTACAATACCATCAATCTCTTTCTCGTTCATCCCATGCACCTGGCAGCCTTGCTCGATAGTCTCAAAAGCCGCTCCACCGCAGCCTACACAATGCAGCCCATGTTCAAAGAATATACCTAACGCTTCCGGACACTTCTCCATCGCTTCGGTGATTAAAGTATGTTTGGTGATTTCTTTTCCACTGCCTTTTTCTTCTTTCTCTGCCATTCAAGCTCTAAAATCCATAACCTTTTTAAGCTTAACTCCAGCTGAAAGCAAAATAATGCTAACTCCCAAAGAACTCTACCGACAATTAGTGCATCTATTAATTGGAGTGGGAGTAGTGATAGCTTATTACTTTGATATTCTTAGCCCTTTAGCCGTATTTCTAATGCTGATTGTGGGAGGATTAGCCAGTGTATTATGCAAAAGGATTCGTTTACCGTTCTTTAGTTACTTTTTAGATCATTTTGAACGGGAAGAGATGAAACAAACTTTTCCTGGAAGAGGGATGATATTCTTTTTTGTAGGAGTGTTATTAGTGATGCAGTTGTTTGACAAAGATATTGCTCTAGCTGCGATTATAATTCTGGCTTTAGGCGATTCTACCAGTCATGTTATTGGAGAACGTTTTGGACACATTAAGAACATTTTCAACGGCAAAAGCAAGAAGCTATTTGAAGGGACTTTGGCTGGAACGTTAGCCGGAACGCTGGGAGCATTACTATTTGTGCCTTTTCCTGAAGCATTAGTAGGAAGCTTTGCGGCTATGATAGCAGAAGTAATTGAAATAGATTTAAACGGCAAGCCTTTAGATGACAATTTAATTGTGCCATTAGTAGCCGGAACGGTCATTATGATAATGAGGAAGTATGTGGGATTTTAAAATGTATTTTCCGCTCAGTTAAAAACCACTTTCCGCAATCCTTTTAAACCCTAACTCATTTCCTTCCCCTATGGCAACCAACTCCAAAAAAGAGGCAAAAAATAAGCCTAAAGCTAAATCTGCTAAACCTACCGCTACCAAACCTAAAATGGACATCAAAGTAATCAACTCCCGCGACAAACTTCCTGATGAAGAGATTAAGATAACCAAGCGAACTAGAGATGATGTTAAAGCGGAAATGAAATCCGGCAAAGCTGATGAAGATATCTACACTAAAGAAGGACAGGAATCATTAGAAGAAGACGATGAAATTGAAACTTGGGAAGAAGGCTTCATGGAAGGCGCTGCTGATGACGGACAACTAGGAAAAGATGCCCTAACCGGAGCTTCATTAATCAATGCTGATAATATTTTCGAGGTTGAGATTGAGGGAAAAAATTATCGTTTTGTCTCAGAAAAGAACGCTATTGAATTCATGAACAAAAAAGAAAAATTGGTGAAGAAAGCAAAAAATAAAAATAATCACTTCTGATTCTTTTTTCCTTTATGTATCTCTTTCCCCAGCTTTCTGCTTACTTTATCCTCTAATTTATCTAATGCTCCTCTTACTGCTGTTTCTAAATCCCAATCATCATTGGAAGCGATGCAGATATGCTTAGGCCATTCTACCCGGACTGAAATAGAGAATTTTTCCCGGCCTTTCTCTTTCTTGCCATATTCTTTAACATGGATTGCCATCAAAAATTCTAATCCCAACTTGCGCTGAATCTTATCTGCTACGGAATCAGCTAGATTTTGCAGAACTACTTTCTGGAACGGCTTGAGCTTAGCTTCTTTTATCCCCACAAATTGAAGAGTATAATCTTTAGTCAGGTTTTTTCTTCCCAGTTCTTTTAATACGTTTCTGGCAGTAAGCATTCCTTTGTAATCTTCTTTATCCATCACTAATAAATCATGCACACGGCGTTCTGCCATCAACGACAACGCTTTATCCAAACTATCTTCTGGAGATATCATCACTAAATTGTCATTAGTGCTGCATGATGATACTGGCAAAGAAGCCAAAGAAGGAAGAACTCCCTCTGAGCCTTTGGCGCGGACTGCAGCAGCATTAAATCTTCCCGAAGTATCTTTCTGCGGAGCCCAGTTTAAGAATTTTCGGATAACATCCCTGAAACTAAGCACTCCATGAATCTTACCGCCATCCGTGATAGGAACATGGTCTACATTTTCGTCGTGCATAATGCTTACTGCTTTAAACAGCTGTTCTTCTCTACCCACAGTTGTGGGATTAGACAACTTAATATCTTTGATTTTAACTTTCTTCATCTCTGGAAGAGTGGAGGCTAACCGGGCTAAATTCAATGCGCTTATCACCCCAATTATCTTTTTGTCTTTTTCAACCGGAAGGTAATCTACATTAGCGGTATGCATCAGATTAGCTGCTTCAATAATATCAGTTTCTTCGACTAGGATTGGCGTAGGATACAGATAATATCGTACTTTTATTTCTCCCATATCCACTCTCGATTTGAGCAGGGCATTCTTTTCTACTACACCGAGATATTTATTCTTGCGGAACACTAAACCAACTCTTTTCTCAAAGTTCTGCAGCAGATTGATAATTTCAGCTAGAGTTGCATCTTCATCCAGAACAGCAAAATCATTTTTAACAATTGGCTTGATATTCATACACATCACCTCATTTTTAAGTTAAATTACTAGGATTATAATGTTAATAATAGAAGAAGTATTTAAAGGCTTTGGGGGTTGAGGTTATATTTTTTAAATAAACTCTGCGAACTCCTCTTCCTCTACTTTTGCCAGTTTAAGAACATTCTTTCATAGGGAATTCTTCTAGATACAACTCAGTTGCTTCTCTTAGGTTTGCTAAAGCTTCATCAATAGAAGTGCCTTGGCTAGCTGTACCGACTTCTGGACAAGTAGCTACAAACATATCTTCTTCTTTATGGATTACAGCAGTAAAAGTGGTCATAGTTTATTAAAATGTTGAATTCTATTTAAGCTTTTTGTGGTATTTTCCTTATCCAAGAAATATTCCCCAAAATCTCATCAATACTCTTTTCCCGATAGGCGAAATAGCTCACTAATGTACCTATGTCTGCGGCAGAAGCTTCGATTAGATTTACATTTGCGGTATGTTCTACTAATAAAGGGAATTCGTGGCCTCTGCCCGCATACACCATCCAAGTTGCATTTTTAGCCTGCTCTTTAGCTTCGTCATACAATCTTTTGTATTCTATGCTAAGTGAAACTTGATATCTTTGCTTAGAAAGGCAGCCTTCTTGATCAAGTTCGGACATTACAATGGATAATACGCTGAACTCTATAAAGTTTTTGGGAAGATTTTTACTACAACCAGAACGAAAAGTGCTTAATGGATTTAAAATTGCATAGGATTGTCGGCAATTACCTTCTCTAAACATTTCCGGATGATTTTTAGAGTATCTTTTCTTTTAATAGGCAGTTGTGCATTGTTTGATTCTCGGGCTAAATAATCATTTAACAATTGGGCAACATAACCTCCTTTAGCCTTCTCATACGTTAGGTCGTTTGAATCAAGATTTGGGTCATCAGTTTTTATTTCTCCAATAAAATTATCTTTCCACTTGAAGTCGCTTTCTCGAAAATCTCCGTTATAACTAGCAGCTCTAATTAATGCTCCGTTCTGTGCGCTAAATTCATATACTCCCGTTTCCGGGTTATAATTTTCTCTTTTACTGCATTTCCCCTCATTTGAGTTATCTTCATCATCGCATTCTGGATCTTCATACTCTTCAACAACCATTAGAGATAGAACTGTTGGAATTTTCATCTTTTCTAGTACTTCGATTCGAATACCGTACCTCTCTTCTGTTTGAGGATCAGTACAGGTTATATCTTCTAAAATCATTTCTTTACTGAAAACGAATATTTATTTATATAACCTTCTTGGTTTTCAGTAATACTTCAGCAATCTGAAGCGTTACGGTTTTCAAAAAACTCTCCCAACAGCTTCCGATAATCTTTACTTACAATCAGCCCTTCCCGTGAAAAACAGCAGTAATACTGCTCTCCTACAAATCTATCATCGAGATAAATAACTACACCTTTATCGGTCTCGCTGCGGATACACCTTCCTGCTGATTGGAAGCATTTATTCATCGCGGGATAAATGTAGCCGTAATTCCATCCCCGGCTAAATTTCTGGTCATAATAATTGATAATCTCCCGAGTTAATAAATCCGGCTTGGCTAATGGCAGTCCGACTACTACAACCCCATTCAGCAAATCTCCCGGCAGGTCTATCCCTTCAGCAAAGTTTGCTCCGGCCACACCTAGCAACACGCCTCCTAAACTTTTCTCTGCTTTAAACTGTTCTAAAAATACATCTTTCTCTTCTTTATTCATCTCGCTTTTCTCCCAGAATAGTTTTTTGGGAGTAATAATAAATTTGGCAATATTATCCCGCAGATCATACGACGGAAAAAATAGAGCTACGTTTCCTGGAATCAACCCGCATAAGTCCGAACACTTCTCTGCTATTTTCTTAAACATGGTTTCGTTTCTCATCGTATACTTAGTAGACGTTTCTGGAATAATGATAGATAGTTTGTTTTCAGAGGGAAAAGGAGATACATATTCTTTTTCAATCCCCGAATCAATTCCCAACACATTCTTGTACATGTGCGTAGGCTTTAAGGTTCCGCTCATTATAATTCCGGCATGGATATTGTTAAACACATCTCGGGTTACCAAACTCGGGTCCAGGCAAGAATAATTCAATCCAATAACCTCACCATATCTTCCTCGTCGTTGAGAGATATACCGCACAAATCCCTGCTCTTCCCCTTTCTTCCACATATCTAGAAAACCATGAATTCCCCCCAGATAACTCTTATGTCTTTTCTTCCTTACTTCATCAGCAGCAAATTCCAGCTCTTCCAAAAATTGATCATAATTTAATCTCTGCTGCAATTTAAATATGAATTCCTCTTTGCTTACTTTTTTCTCACGCTCATTCAAGTCAGAAAACTGTGCTAATTCATTTAATACTGCATTTAAATCCGCCAGCCAGCCCAACAGCCCATTAAATCGGAATTTCTTGGCTTCGTAAATTCCGTTCTTGAGCATATTGGTAGTCAACATATTGCTGAGCATATCAGTAACTCTTCCCGGAAGATTGTGCCCTTCATCTAAAATAAGAATAATATCCTGAACCTCTTTGTCCATCTTCTGCAGAACCGTTTTTGCAGCATAAGAGCTGAACAAATAATTGTAATCGCCAATTAATATTCGAGCATCTTTCGCTAACAGCAGAGCCATTTCATAGCTGCATAAGTTTTGGGCTTTGCATTCTGTCGTAAGTTCTTCATTATGAAGTGGCCCTCGAACTTTTAATTTGCTCAGGCGAAGTTTTGCTTCCACTGTAATTTCTTTTTTTTGTTTGACGTGAGTATAAAATTCACATTCCCCTTTCTCTACCACGCTTTTACAGTATTCGTTAAATTCATTTCCGAACAGGTTAGCTACATCCTGGTTGCACATCCAGCGTTTGCCGATTAAATCTACACATAGCAGTTCATGTTTAGTTTTGTGCTGGATTTGTTTTAGCGTATTTACTGCAATTTGGTGCTGGGTGTGCCGATTGGTAAGAAAAAATACCACTTTGTTTTCTTTCAGCGCGTGCTTTAGAGCTACACATAATGCTGAAGCAGTTTTTCCCATTCCGGTGGGCGCATGGGCGATAAGAACTTTCTTTTCTGAGCAAGCCTTATCAAAATCGTTGATTAATTCATCCTGCCCTTTACGCATAGATTCGTGAGGAAATAATTCTTCTAGTTTAATGTCAAGTTTCTTTCCGTGCTTTAATTCTTCCAGCTTTTGGGTTAACGATGGTTCAGGAATATTATCGGTCTTAACCGGCTCTACTACTGGTTCTACTATCGGTTCTAATTCTGAATTATCTTTAGATTCATCTTCTTTGAACTCAGGAGTGTATTCTTCAGCAGGCATGGTTTTATCAGAATTGCAACCAAGTTAAAAAAGTATGGGTAAATGTTTATAAAGTATCTTTCTCTCCTTACTCCGCATGAAAAAGAGGTTGATTGTATTTGTATTATTTATAATTCTATTAATTACTTTCGTTTCCGCTTCTGACACTCTTGCCATCACTTTCACCTCTCCCGAAAATACTGATTTCAACGGATACTTTCTCTCGCTGGCTTTTGGCGATGCCTTATTCAAAGCTCCGCTTAACAGCTCTTCCGTTTTCGTGCCTAAGATTCCCGGAGAGCATGCTTTTACTGCTTTATTAGATTCTTCTTCTACCCCGACTATTGATTATTATGGAAGCAAGAAAATACCCGCCGAAGAAGATAACCTCAATTTCATGGTATTTCCTGTAGGCTATTTGCAGGGTAAAGTGGTAGACACAGGGGGGAATTTAATTCCTAAAGCCAAGCTCTCGTTTGCGTGTTTATCATCTATTACCGTCGAATATCCCGAAAAGACTGATGGCATTGGATTTTTCTCCGTCAAATATGCTCCTATCGGAACTTGCTCACTTATCGCCTCCAGCGGAGAAGCAGTAGGAACGGCAGATTTTGAGATTAAGAAAGGAGAAATTACTAAGGTAGAAATTGTTCTGGAAAAGAAAGTTGCGGGAAACAATTTTGGATTCTATTTGTTAGGTGCAATGGTGCTGGTAGTAATGGTTCTAATTATTCTATTAACAATATGGTGGTGGAAAAGAAAACAGAAGCCTAATCTTGAGAGTTTGGAAGAAATACCAGTGATGTCCGAAACCGGAGTTATTCCTAAACAAACCCACGCTATACTCCAAACCCTCAATGAAAAAGAGAAAAGCGTAGTTCAATTTCTGCTGGAGAACCATAATAAAGCTTCTCAAGCCAAAATCCGATATGCAACCCATATTCCGCGTACTTCTTTAGCCAGAGTATTAGATTCTTTACAACGGAAGAAACTAGTTGATGTGGACAAAGACGGAAAAATGGTTGAAGTTAAGCTGACCAAGCTGTTTTTAGGTGAATAATCAATTTTGGGCGTATTTTCTGTAATTTTAGTCCTTTTGGGCAGTTATTTTGGCTGTTTAAGCTTACTCTTCCCACTCAAGCTTTTAATATGTGTTTGAATTTAGGGATGATATGAATAATAATCTCAATCAAAAAACAAAGTCAACGAATTATTCAACAGATTCAATGGAGGTTTCAAACATGAAAAATATCGTTAAAAAAAGTTTAGGATTGGCGTTCACCGCTTTATTAATGTTAATGGTAGTGGCGTCTTCGGGGTTAGCTTATTTAGGAGTAGCTTCATTTAATGTAGGAGTAAATGATTATCCTAATCATAAAGATTACAGCGTATCTAAAAATTTAGAAGATGCGTATGTAAATATGTATACAGTGCAATTGGTAGAAAGCAAAGATGCATTTAAAGTAGTGGATGTAGAGACTAAAGTTACCGAGACTAAAAATATCGGTACCGGAACTGCCACAACTCCAAAAAATACAGGTATCAATCCTGCCGCAACTTTCTTCATTGAAACAGGACAGATGGTTTATTTTGAAGGCTTCCGAACTTTAGAAGGAGCTAAGAAAGGAGCCGAAAAGAAGAAGTCTATGTTATGGACTACTCCACCTTACAAGAATTTTGATATTAATGATTACCAATTATGTCAAACCCATTTTACTAAAATCAATGAATTCCTGCAATATAGTAAAGACTATGCTTGTGCTGAGTCTTTAAGCACGCCTTTCCAGGATGTAGATGTTATCGCAGAAGAGGATAAACCTGCTAACGAGGCTCAAAAAGAATCTACTAAGAAGGTGGATCTAGCGGTAATGTCTTTGACTCACAGCGATAATGCTTTCAAAGCCAAAGTATGCAACTTAGGAGAGAAGAGTGTATCTGAATTTAAAATAAAATATACTGCTAATGGTAAAGAGAATGTATTGACTTATGTTCCTACCATCACTCCGGGAAATTGTGTGGATATTTACTCCTGGGGATTCCAGTATTTTGGATTAGACACTAAAGAAAAACTAGTTTCTACTTCAGCTCAAGCGAAAGTTGATCCTCTGAATGAGATTGTAGAGAGCAATGAGAATAATAATCAAGCTTCTATTGCTCCTTCCGGGGTTATAACTCCCAAAGAACCAACCAAAGTGGAGCCATTGAATTACTATGTTTTCCCCCGCAGCAAGGATATTTCTGCTCGAGGAGATGTGGCTAAGTATGTATCGGTTGGAAATGGAAAATGGAAATTAGAAGACATAGAACCCGCAGTATTATCTAAAGTAAAGATAGTATCTCCTACTGAAACTAAAGATGGCAATTCTTACCGAGCAGAGATGGGATTGAAAGAAGGGGAGAAAGTAGTGTATCTGGCTTTTTATCCTGCCTCCCCCATTCCTACCGAGTTAGATGACTTAGCTACTGATATTACTAATGTTTTTGTGCCCATATTGGTAGGTAAAGCTCAGGGAGAAAAGGTTGTAGCTTGCTCTGCCACGGAAGGCTGTGCTAAGAAATACGCCAGCCATGCCCAAGAATTATTGTGGTACCAGAAAGATGAGAATAAGTATTACACCATTTACGAAGCTCCAGATTTAGAAAAGATGGGTGATAAGCTATTCCAGGACAATGGAGATAGTGTAACTCCACAAGATGTGGATGAAATTGAAGTAGAATCACCAGTTGTTGTTACTACTGCTCCTACCACCACATCTAAGCCGGTGTTGGTAGATAACAATAAACCACTTCCAGCCTACGATGAGGCCAAGTTTAAGCCTGCGGATGCCTGTGCTGATGGATGCAGCTATTCCGGAAAATGCCTGCCTATTGGAACTAAAGTGAAAGAAGGCGAGCATTTCGCTTACTGCAGCTGGGAAGGCAAGATGAGCCCTCAGCTGGGAGAAGGAGCAAGCTGCCAGAACAATTACGAGTGCCAGAGCAACAGCTGTGCTAACAACAAATGTTTGGACTTGGAGAAGAAGCTGGAAGAGCAACAGAACATGTTGGACAGAATCATGAAATGGATGGAGCGGTTCTGGGGATAAGTTTGTAAACTTTTATTTGTTAAATATTTTTTAATGGTGGGTTTGAAGTAAAACTAAACGGAGGAATATGAAAATGAAAAGCTTAGTATTGTTAATAGTAGCGTTGTTAGTTATCAGCGCATCGGCGTTAGCAGCAGTGCCCATATTAAAGCCAGTATTGTGCAATGGAATGAATACGATAAGCCTTGAGGAAGGCGGGAGCCAAAACGTGCTGGGGCATAAAGTACAATTGATTTACGTCGATAGCCAGAATGCCAAGATAAGCATCGATGGAGTAAAATCGGATAAGACTCAGCTCTGGTCCACTTCTGAAGTTAAAACACCGCTAAGTAAAACTCCGATTCAGTTTACGGTGCGGAAAATACTTTACCAGGCTTATGCTGGCGGAGTGCATTCAGCTACGGTTTGTGTGAAATAATTGTTTTTTCTTTTTTTCTTTTTCGGTCAGCTAATAACCATTTCGCATTTGCTACCTCGTAATCGAGCGCAAGAAGGAATCGCATTCCTTCTGCGTACAGATGAAGTCGTTGCTTCATCTTGTGCACCGTGCACGGGTCGTCATGGCAGCAGATTGGTTGCACAAATAATATGGCTACCTCGCTGGCAGGGACTTGCAAGAGCTCGCAATGCTCTTGCTCGCTCAGGTCCCTGGCGCTTTCCACGTACAATCCGAAGAAACATTTATATACTCCTGTTTTTTAGTTCTACCTAATCAAAAGAGGATGAATTAATGGCAGAAGAAAGCATATTCAGAGGTGTAATCACGTTCTTAGATAAGATTGGAGTATATGATATAATACTGCCTTTCCTATTAGTGTTTACCATTGTATTCGCGGTTCTGGAAAAAACAAAGATTTTAGGCATAGAAAAGATAGATGGGAAAGATTATCCTAAGAAAAATCTCAATGCCATGGTTGCTTTTGTAACTTCTTTTCTGGTCATCGCTTCCACTCAATTAGTTTCCGTTATCAACCAGGTGATGGCTAATGTAGTGTTATTATTAATCTTAGGAGTGTGCTTCTTGATGCTAGTGGGCGTCTTCTTTGGAGATAAAGAATTTACGCTGAAAGAATTTCCGGTGTGGACCAAATTATTTATGATATTAATGTTTATCGGCATTGTGGCTATCTTTCTCAACGCCATGGACTGGCTGCAATATATATTTGCGCTATTCGTGTATTGGAACGAAGATTGGGCTGCAGGAATTATCATGATGATTGTATTATTAGGATTCATAATCTATGTAACTAGAGATTCATCGCCAAGAAAAGAAAGCAGTGAGAAGAAGTAAAGAGAAGTAATAACCAAAAATTAATATACTACAATGAAAGTAGAATGATAAAAAGGAGGTAAAATAATGGTAAGCGGAACATTTTCCAATCTGGCATATTATTTTCAAACATGGGGAATCATGGATTTCCTACTGCCGTTCATATTAGTATTTACTATTGTATTTGCAGTGATGCAAAAGACTAAAATTCTGGGAGATCACAAGCAATTCAACGTAATAATCGCTTTAGTATTAGGATTATTATTTGTAGTTCCGCATATAATCGGCAGCTATCCTTTAGGCTACGATCCAGTGCAGGTGATGAATGAAACCCTGCCCAGCATCTCTTTAGTTTCCGTTGCTGCAATAATGTTATTGTTGTTGATGGGAATCTTTGGAACGAACTTTTCTGCCGCTGCCGCCCCGATAATTGCTTTGATATCCATCGGGTTCGTAGCTTATATCGTTGGAGCATCATTAAACTTATGGAACGGCCCTTATGATGTTTTCTCCTGGTGGAGCCCGGAAGTTACTGAACTGATAATCATACTATTGATATTCGGAGTAATTATCTGGTTTATCACCAAAGATGAGAAAAGCACGGGAGAAAAAGCTCTAGGAAACGTGTGGAAAGGAGTATCCAGCATGTTCGAGCGCAAGTAAAAAATGGCAACTTTCCTTGATGTAGGGTTATTGAACTATTT
This sequence comes from uncultured Methanosarcinales archaeon, assembly GCA_964542815.1. Taxonomy (GTDB): domain Archaea; phylum Nanobdellota; class Nanobdellia; order Woesearchaeales; family GW2011-AR9; genus JACRPH01. The sequence continues at coordinate 15,272 of CAZIUU010000013.1, forward strand.
CAGTTCTATTTATCCCTTCTTATTTGTATTAGTGTTAGTTTATGCTCTTCTACAAAAGACTAAAGCTTTAGGCGAATCTATCGGAACTAACGCTACGATAGCAGTAGCAGCTGCGTTGATGACAATGTTGTCTCAAACACTGATAGACGTGATCAATTTTATGATACCATGGTTTGTGGTAATGATTATTTTCTTAGTATTAGTAATTCTGGTATTTCAGATATTTGGAGCAAAAGAATCGGATTTGGCTTCAGCGATGAAAGATAAGTCAGTCTATTGGACTTTGATTGGAATCGCTTTAGTAATAATGGTAGCTGCATTTGGGAAAGTGCTGGGGCAATCGCTTACCGAAGCATCATTTCAACAAGGAGTTGATGCAACCAATGTTACCAGTGGGGGAGGGGTAGCTACTCCTAGTTTTGAAAGCAATATCTATGCTACTTTATTCCATCCTAAAGTCTTGGGATTGATAATAATGTTTGCCATAGCGATATTTGCAGTAGCGTTCTTGAGTGCATGAGACTATTCTAAGACTAAGAAACTAAAATTAATTATCTTTTCCATTCTTTAATATCTGGATGAAAGTCTACTTGATATTCAGGTATTCCTAATGAAATGCCATATTTCTTTGCTTCATCATATTGTTCTTTGCTAGTCCAATCTATTTTAAAAACACGATTACGAAAGATTATATAATGAATTTTATCATTTTTAAAATCAGCATACCAATTATGCTTAGAATCTAATGACCGGCTCAATTCTTTCGCAATTATATCAGCTTGATTTGATAAAATTTCAACAGTATGTAAAGTCCAGTATTTAATCCATGGTGTTTTATGTTTTTCAGTAACCAGCTCAATCTTTGTTTTGATTATTTTTACTTTTTGGAGAACATCTTTTTCTTTGAGACTTTCTTCAATAATTACGCCAACAAAGTTTTTTGCCATATTTTTGAGGATTTAATGATACGAATTTCTTCTTACTCCCCCCTCTTCTTCATCCCTTTGGTGATAGAAGACAACTCTTTAACATTATCCACAAACTGCGGAACTACATCTTTAAACACTTTTCCTACCGCTTTCAATTCCGTATCCACATCGCCCATCTTAGTGTCATATTCTTCTAACCGCCCTAGAACACCCTGATGCAGCAATTTGAAGTCGTCTTTCAGCTTATCCACATCATTCTGAATCTTCTTCAGCGAATCTTCCATCTTTTCTTTCCATTCCACAATCTTCTTCACTTCGCCGATTAATTCGTCCCATTTCTCGTCTATCATCCCTTCGACGGTTTCTTCGATGCGCTCGTAAAGATTAGCATCATCCGTTGAAGCTGGTGCCGTTGGTGCTGCAGGCATGCCTCCACCATATGCAGGATAACCCTGCCCCTGAAATCCAGCTTGTGCCGGTACATTAAAATTGCCCATGTCCATCCCTCCTGTATCTGCTGATGCATCTGCCTGCGCAATAGCTGAATTTACCTGCTGCGGAGAATAGCCTTTCTTTCTCATCTCTTCCGCAATAAGATTGTCAGTAAGCCCTTGCTCCCGCAGCTGTAATACATCCGATACGGGATCTTTTTGTGCCGGCATCATCATCACCTTTTTTTAGTTAATATTAATTAGATCATAATTGATAAATGATATGAAGTATATATTTATTTCGTCGTGGATTTGTTACTTGCTCCTCCTATTTTAGCTTCTACTGCCCGCTCCAAATCTCTCTGTGTCACGAAATTGAGTGGATTCCATAGCTCCATATATTTCTTTAATACCACTACTTCCTCTATTCCTGCGGTCTGCTTCAGTTCTTTTATGATTAAATCCATATTTTGGCTCATTTTCTGCTGCTCACTTTTCATTTCCATCAGTTCATCACTCATGGCTTTAAGCTCTTTTTTCATCTCGTCGTTTTTCTTGATTAGGTTATTTTTCAGCAGGTCCATCTCCCGCAGCATATTGTTCACTTTGCTCTCTAATGCTTTCACCCATACATACAACTTTGCGGGGTCCATCCCTCCTTGCGATTCTGCTACAGGTGTATTCATAGCCATAACTAGGTATTTAAACTGCAGCCTATAATAAAGTTATGTGATTATTCTAAAGTAGCACTGGGTTAAAATAGCCCGCACTCTACAAAAGTTTATAAGAATAGCCAATCTCCCCAGTACAAAAAGATGGTAGATCAAGGAAAGAACTGTTTTGAGTACGAAACTTATCATGAAGGAGAGAACAAGATATTAAAGATTTATACAGAAAAATGCACTTTTCCTCCTTCGATTGAATACAACGAAGTATGCGCAGCTAAAGTAATAGATGTTTTGTTAGAAGTCAGCGGAGTTACTACCATTATTCTTACTCAATTAAGAGAATATGAATATGATTATTCGCAAACTCAGCTGTTGATTGAATTATCATTATTATATAAACTGCTGAATAAAGATGAACGCTACAATTATTCACATATTGTAGTTGACCCAATGCACGAGCGTTACGTGCGAGGAAGTTATGCCCAATTTCAGAGATTACTTTCTAAGCGTCTGAAAGAAGACCCCCTAGCGGCTTATGTAGAGATTAAACGACTGGAACTTCGAGAAAAGCTTAAACTAACCAATTTGATTGACCAAAGACATCTGCATTCTCAGCAGCAGTTTGTCGCTATAATTCAAGATGCACTGCAGAAAATCGAGCAATTAAAGATTATTCAATTATTGATGCCCCATACTCAAGAATACAAATTAGGCGAGAGAGAGGTTTACGCTAATATTTTTCATCCCACAACCCGGCCGGATTTTATGTACACCAAATTAATCAGCGAGTTTCCTGACGGCGAGCTGGAAGAAAGTTATGACTTTGATGCAGAGGGAGATTCCTGTGAAGTAAATATTTTCTCCTTTGACGACAATGTCAAAACCCAATATCATATTACGCCTCCCGAATTCAAGTTTGATGAGCAGAGTTACGAGCTTCTGGATGATGCTAAACGTATTATGTCCGAGCATAAGCCCGGCAAAGAAGAGTTTGTAGACCCGCAGCGCATGAGAGAAGTATTTTTTAACATCGGAAAAGATTTGCTAAACGATTTAGCTGAACATCGCGGATTAAAACTCAAAGAAGAAGAGGTAGATAAATTAGCGCGAGCATTGCTGAGATACACGATAGGATTTGGGCTTATCGAATTGCTATTGGCTGATCCAAAAGTACAGGATGTGAATATTAATTCACCTAATGGAGAGCTGCCAATTTTCGTCGTGCATCAAGATTACGGCGATTGTTATACCAATGTCTATCCAACTAGATTAGAAGTGGATAGCTGGGCTACTAAACTCAGATTAATTTCCGGAAGACCACTTGATGAAGCTAATCCGATTTTAGATACGGAATTGAAAGTGAAGGGATTCAGCTCCAGAGTTTCAGCCATAACTGCTCCATTATCTCCAGCAGGGATGGCATTTTCCTTCCGCAGGCATAGAGATTTTCCCTGGACTTTTCCTTTGTACATGCAGCCAAAGGTAAAGATGATGAATGCTCTCGCAGCAGGATTGCTTAGTTTTATTATCGATAATAATGCTGCGTTACTTATTGCTGGAACTAGGAGCAGCGGGAAATCCAGTTTATTGGGAAGCGTTTTAGTAGAGATGATGCGCAGAGTTAGAATAATTACGTTAGAAGACACATTTGAACTTCCTCAAGAAGCATTACGTGAACTTGGATATAATTTGGAAGCGATGAAAGTTGCTTCGGCACTCTCTTCTCCCGGCTCGGAAGTAGATGCCTCTATCGGAATTAGATCCACGTTAAGGATGGGAGATTCAGCTTTGTTTGTGGGAGAAGTTAGATCGAAAGAAGCGGTAGCTTTATTTGAAGCGATGCGTGTAGGCGCTGCTGCTAATGTAGTAGCCGGAACTATTCATGCCGATTCTCCATATGGTATTTATGACCGCGTTGTAAACGATATTGGGGTGCCTAAAACTTCATTTAAAGCGATTGATATTATTGTTATCGCTAATCCTATCATTTCCGGATTGAAGAAGTTTAAAAGAGTGCTTAGGATAACTGAAGTGAGAAAAGAATGGGATGAAGATCCGCTGAAAGAAGGCGCTTTTGTTGATTTGATGGTGTATAATCCTAAGACTGACCAGCTAGAATTAACTGATGATTTGATCAACGGCAATTCAGACATACTGAAAAGAATGGCCGGTAAGATAAAAGAGTTCGCCGGAAATTGGGAGGCGGTATGGGAAAATATTCAATTAAGGGCAGACTGCAAGCAGGCGATTGTAGATCTGTTTTTAGAGAAGCAGGATCCGACGATATTGGAAGCAGAGTTTGTGGTGAAAGCGAATGATGCATTCCGATTGATTTCCGACAAAGTTAAGGACAAATACGGGAAGCTGGATTCAAAGAAGATTCTATTCGAGTATAAAGAATGGATGAAAAGGGAAGGAAAGAAGAGGGGGAAGTGAGATTAAGATGTTTCATTATTCTCTTTAATTATTATCTTATTTCCTTTCGTTCCTCTAATTGTACTGCTGATTGCTTCAATAATTGTTCCAATGTTTGTCATTTTGTTTTCCCTCCGGTTCGTTTCATCTTACTTATCCCAATATCCAGCCAATGCCATTGTACGTGCTTGTAAAGCACGCCAGTCGTAACCATTTATCTCCTCTCGCTTTCGGGCATATTCAGCTTCTTGCCTTTTGGTTTCCTCTTGCAAAAAAGCATTATAGACCGGTTCACCGACTAACCCTTTAACGGTGTCTTCCAGAAAATGCTTACCATCACTATCCTCATAAGCATAATACGACAGCTCATACTTTCTGGCCAAATCTAATATTCTTCGGGAACCTCTCTCGGTAATCCTGCCATCTTCGCTATTTGCACTAGCAATTCTCCACAGGGCTTTATTCATAATATATACTCCTGTATCGGTGTACAGATTCAGACGAGTTAAATCTCTTCCAGTACATATGAATAAAGCTTCAATTGGACTTAGTTTTTCATCCTGGTGCTTTTTCTCTCTTTCAAAAGATACTGGCGTTTGCTCGTATAAGATATCCAAAAAAATACTGTCACACATGGGTATCTCTTCAAATGCCGCATCGAGGGTTTCTTTTATTCTTTCAAATAATTTATATCGTCCAATTTCTGTCTCTCCGACAGGTTGCGTCTTACTCAAAAAATCAGGATGGCTTTTAATATAATCTTCGACTGCTTCTGCACTTGATTTGGAATATTCCTCTCGTGAGAGAACTTCTGGTATAACCTCTTCTTCACTTATTTTAATTGCTTTAGCTACTTCTGGAAGACTGCCTACTCTCATCCACGTCTTCATTAGTAAGATATCCAATCGGTAATTATTAATTATCATTTTATTTTTCCTCCGGTTTTAAATCCATCTCTGCACATACTTGGTGAAACTATACGCACTCCGCGGGTAAAGCCTTCCTTTAGATCGTTAGAAACGCAAGTAATGGACAATGACCCATCGAGATACTCCATTCCTACCGTTGACTCTGAACTGTAGCCCAATAGTTTGCTATCCTCCCTTTCTTTCCCAGTATTTGGAGTATCTACTTTAATCACATCGTCCTCACGTAGGACTTTATCTATATCTATATCGTTAATTAACTTTAAAGTTGGTATAATTATTTCTGGACCATCCGAGGTATCTAATAATGCTTGCAAACACTTTAACCCCGATTCAGTTTTACTGACTTCATCAATGGGAATAATATTATATACCGGAATAATTGAATCTATCTCTTTAATTAACTCCGGTCGGTTGCATTGATAATGATGAACAATTTTAGCAGTCTCATCATTTGGGTTGTAAAAAACTCGGGTTCCAGTAAGCAACACTTTACATTTAGGATAATAACTGTCTTTACAAAAATCAGATTTAAAACGAATCATGGCAGCATGAGCAGCAAGCAGCTCTTCTCGATTGCCATTATCAAATTTATCTTTTAGGGATTTAAAGTACAAATAAAAATCTCCCATGGAAGCCATAACTCTTCCATCATTAATTTCACCCCAACTATCAAGCCAATCATTTAAAGTCACTTCACATCCACGAACAGTATACGGTCGCCACCTAGCAGGATAATCATCCATAGTAATGCTCAGCTCTAAAGAGCTTGGAGTACTTGCACTAGCAAAATTATCTTGTTTAGTTGAATTGGTCATTTTTCATTTACCTCAGTATTGAGACGTTTTGATGCTCACCGGATTAGCGGCAATTATGCTTAGCCTAATCCCTTCTACCTCAGCTACCCTCTGCTGAGCTGCAATCATCCCGCAGACGATCTGATTCAGTTTTGACATTTCCATTTTGTATCACCTTTTTTGTTTTTGTTAATCTTTGTTTTCTAAAGAGTAGTAACATCGCCAACTATATCAAACTTCCCTTAGAAAAAGTGCGAATAATTGGAAAAGCATATAAAGAAAAGCTACTTTTAACCAATAAAATGCTTAGTTTAGACCAGAAAGACCGAAAACTGCTGTTTTACCTCTCTCAAAACGCCCGCTTCAGTCAAACCCAGCTTTCGCGAAAGATCGGACTGAGTAAAAACGCCGTAAAATATCGTATTGCCCGACTGCAAAAAGAAGAAATTATCCAGAATTTTTCTACTATAGTCAACCTAGGCGCAATTCATTTAGACACATTTACCCTGCTTCTGCGATTTAACCAGGATATTTATGCTAATCCTGAGATGATGGAATTCTTCCAGAAGCATCCTTTTGCCAACTGGGCGGCAAGTTTAGCCGGACAATGGGATTTATTTATAGAATTTGTTTATCAAGACACTTCACATGGACATGATATCATTCAAGAAATTCTTTCGCGCTTTGGAGAGTCTATTCGGGAATATAAAACGGCTTTTTCTTATGAAGCTTTGCGTGTAGAGCATTTCCTTCCGGAAATATGTGCCGGAATTAAAGTTGAAGAGATTACTCCTACATTCAGAACTACACAAAAATTTAAACTAGACCAAACAGATGCCAAGATTCTTACTTTGCTCAACCAAGACTCTTCCCAGCCATTAATTAAGATTTCCCAAAAAGCCGGCTTAAGCATAGATATAGTTAGATACAGAATAAAGCACTTGCTGAAAGATAAAATTATTATTAAATTAAGCGCAGAGGTATCTTTAGCAAAATTGGGCTATACTGAATATTTGTATACTCTTAATTTCCAAAACTACTCTCCCGACAGATTGGGACAGCTTAAGAAAAGCATCAGCCTGAACCAGAATGTAACTTATGCTTTTGTAGACATCTTTACTTCCCGTCTGGTTTTTGTGTGTGCGTTTAAAGATCCGCAGGAAATAGATGCCCTTTCCCGGAAGATTCGTACGGAATATCCAGAAATAATCAAAGAGCAGGAGTATTTTATTATTAAAGAGAATATCTTATTTAACTTGTTCCCGCTTGGAGTGGGTTTGATGATGGAGAAAGAGTAGATTAAGATTGATATGGGGGGATAGGATTATTATTCCCATCTATTAATTACTAACCCAATTCCAGCAACAGCTAAAGAGAGGGAAGCGATGCAAAACCAATAAGGTGCGGCGGCAGAATGAGTGATATAAGCTTCGGTTATGGATGAGGGGCAAGCGGTGAGATAATTCTGTTCCCGCTTTTCAAACGATTTTAAGTCTCTTTCCAAATCCATTTCTTTTAGGGAATAATTAAAGTAAAGATCACCAACTACGTCTCCTAAGTGAAAAGCCGTTCTCAATTCAGGCTCTATTCTATTAAGTTCAACGGAAAGAGTATCTAAGTTAGCTTGGCGGAAATCTAATACTTCTCGCCCCCGGGAAACTTGATATTTCTCGTTCATACATTCAAATACCCGAGGAGTGGCAGATTTCACCTTCTGAATTTCAGAATACACAAAGCCACCTAAAGCAGGCACGCCTAAGCTTGCTCCAACCAAGGCTACTATGCCTGAAGTTGGACGGGAGAAATTCAGGAAAGCCATTTTAGGAGTATTTAGCCGAGGAAGTTTATAAGAATTGTGGAAGTATAATTATAACATTCTCTTCGGCATCAGCACCGGCAGCTCCCTAAACTCAATTTTCCAGCTGAGCAGGAACTCTTTCATTGGCTCTTTGCTTTCTACTGGACAAAGTAAAACGGTTTCAGCGAATTTAATGGCTTTAAGTTTTTCAAGCATTCCTGGACCGTTTCTGCCATAAAGGCTGTAATAAAAACGCATCCGTTCTGATTTACTTTTCCCTTTAAGAGCGTAATTAAATAAAAACTGGCTTTTGAAACCTAATCCTTCTGAGAAACATTTCCCAAAAATTAAACTGTACGATTCAGACAAAAGTGCTTCTTTGGCTAAGAACCCTTCTTGAAATAATTCCGGATAGCTTTTCCCCGTAATCTCTACCGGAACTTTAACCAGGGGTTCTAAAAGTTTCCTAAACTGATACATCAACTCCAAGCTCTTCTTTTCTTTAAAGATCATTAATAAGTCTAAGTCTCGGATATTTTCTTTACCTTTCAGGGCAGAGCCGAATAATAGAATATCCAAGATTTCTTTGTTCTTTTGCTGAAAATACTTGCTCTTAGATTCCAAGCTTTTCTTTAATGATGGAGATAACATATTTACGGATTTCCTCACAGGTTTCTTTTTCGATAGTGGTAGAATAAGTACTGCGGTAAATGGAGAAATACTTATCTAACTTAGAATATTCTTGTGGAAAAGAGCCCTCCAACAGCCTAAATCGCTCAGAATGGTCTTTTGGAACAATCTTTTTCTTTCTTAACAAGAATAAGTCTAAAGCTACAAAAAGCGTCTTGAAATACAGTGTTGTTGCCGAGGTATAATCTTTAGTTTGATATACCAGCTCCGCAGAGCTAAAAAAGGTCTTAATGTTCCGAAGCAATTCTTCTTCCATACTGGTATTATAAACATAGGAGTAATATTTAAGCTTTTTGGTTGGTAATATTAACAGTTGTTGGTAATAGAAACAGATAAGCATAAATAATGGGTTTAGGTTGATATTAACAACGAGATTACACCTCATTTTCTTTGAGGTTATCGTTCTAATCCGGCACGATGGACAGGGTCGGGAATTCCGTATATCCGAAGTATTCATAACCTTTAATCACATCACTAAATTGTTTAACTACCTCTTCCAGAATATCCAAAAGATGGCTTAAGTCTTTCACTACAATCTCAGTTTCAAAGTCTGCTCCCCCAATGGATTTGTTGACCTGATAAAAATATTTGTGCTGTTTTAGGTATTCAAATAATTCTTTATTTCTCTTCACAGAATTTAATAAGAAGTCAACCCGATATCCCTGAAAGCCAAGCTTTTGCAGATTCATATTCATTTTATAACCTACAATTATTTTCTTCTTTTCCATCCCTATAATTCTTTTCCGAATGGTTTCTGAGGTTACACTTAATTGTTTAGCAATCTCGGGGAAAGGGGTTCTAACTTTTCCCGCATACAACTGGATGATTTGTTCATCTAGCTCATCAAAATCCGTAAGGGGCCCTTTCCCATAAACTCTTTCTACCACTTCCGTGGCTTTATTAAAATCCATAAAAAAGCGCTTATTGAAGTTGTGTACCGGCGAGTAGATTGCAATTTTACTCTCGGCAATTTTATCTTTATACATTAATTGAATTTCATTCCAGATCTGATGGAAAGATTCCGTAGACTTTACTCCCATAAAAAAAGCAAAGTCCCACTTTCCGTGCAATACCGTAGTAGTCCAGACATTTTCTTTGATTTTAATTTCATCGTAAAACTTTTGTTTTTGCTCTTGGGTCATATTCTGCCATTTTAGGTAGATTCTGAAGGTGAAATAGCCCAGCTTAGACATGTCTACTATGGCGCTGTATCCAAGAACAATTTTTTCGTTTTCCAGCCGATGAATACGAAAATTTACGAATTCTTTGGAGCGCTTGATCTTTTTGGCAATTTCTGAAGCGGATTGGGAGGAATCTTTCTCTAGCTCAAAGAGAATCTTTTTGTCATATAAATCTAATAAATATGTTTCCATCTTTTACTCAAAAGCAACTTTCTTTATAAATTTATTGCTAAAGATAAATATTTAAATCGAAATATTAAAGTAGTTCTTACTATCTGAGGATAGTTATATTAAAAATAAAATCAATGAGGTTAAACAAAAATGAATAAAGCTCGTGCAATTTTAGCTGCTGCCTTAATTGGAGTACCTAGCGCAATGGCATTATATGATGGAATCAATGCTTACGCTTCTCCTCAGAATAAATCATCTTATCAGGAATCAAGGTCATGGGAAGAAACCCAGGCAAGGGTTAAGGTTTTAGTCTCAGAAGGATATAATGTTTGTGCTACATTCAATTTCGATTCTAATAAAGATTTAGGTTTAAAAAAAGAACATTGCTTTCAGTTTGAAGAAGCGGATAAGTTAAGACATGCCGGCGTTTCCTCTAAAGAAGCTAATCCTCTTGCGGACAATTATTCTTCAGGTAGTATTCTAAAGCTTCGAGAGAGCGGATGCAACTTAACTAAACTACCTGATATATTAAAACAATCCAAACTGGCTACTGGAGATACTCTTACTACCGGAAATACTTCCGAAGCAATGTATATTGCTGAAACGGTCTGTCAGGGAAAAAGAAAAGTTTCGGATATCTATCGATACGGTCCTCGCTTCAGAGGAGAACATTATGGTCGTCTTTTGATAGAAGAATTAGATAGAGCAGGAATAACCACTCCAGAAGAAGCAGAATGTTTTTCTCTCGCTTTGTCTGGTTCGCAGGTGGTTGAATTTGGAGAAGCTAAAGTTAGCTGTAACCAAGAAAGAGCTTATGCCAGTTTGGTTGATAAAAGAAAGCTTAGACTGTACTCTAATCAACGAGAAAGTGATTGTTTTGATGTTTTAGGAGCAATCAAACAGGGAATTTCTCCGAAGACAGCAGAATGGTATTTCCAATTAGGCGATAACAATCCGGAATTGAGTATCAACTTCTGCGATATGGCGACTTTGGAAAAAAGAGTGGCTGGAAACAGAGCAACCAAAGAAGAGATCAAAACTTGGGCTTCAGAAGAGAATGAACGCCTGCGCAGAGAAAGGGTAAAAGGCGCATTGAGATAAGATAAAATTTTCGGAAATTATCTCTAGTTAGTTATCCTGTTAAAGTGGTAAAAACAGAAAGATTTATAAAGTATACTCTATTTTTTAAATTATGGTTACCATAAACGATTATATTCCTTGTCAATTAGAACCAGCGCCATCAATTGATCAAACACTTTACAAAGAAGTAGATAGAGTAAATCTTCAGAACCTTCCTGAAGGTACAATTGTATTATTTAAAGGACTTCATCCTGCCTCAAATTATGTTATACAAGTCTTGGGTTCAAACATTGATATTGAACGAGAAGTAAAATTATGGTATGTTGGCACGAGTGGACCAGCTTGCTTTATTGGTCCTAAATCTGGATGCTTCAAAACTAGAGCTAAGAATTTAGCATCTTTTACAATAGGGGAATTGTTCGATAAACAAGATTTAGAAGGTGTTATAAAAAGAGGAGAACAGTATCAATTACCAGAATTTGTGTGGAATCCAGAAGGAATATTATCCATACACCCAAGAAACTTTAGACTAGAAGCTTACACTAAAATAAGAATACCAACAGGATTAGATGAATAATCTATAGAGCAATTAAATCAAAACCTTCTCCACCCTCTCTTTAATCCTTTTCGGATACTTTTGAAGATATTTTTTTAACCATCCCATCAACCAAAGTCATGTATTTGTATATCTTTCGTTGATAAGTACTATTTTAGAGATATTGTGGACAACACTCACCCCACCCACTTTAACTTCAGCTTTCTAAGAATAATATTCCTCTTATCCTTTTGCCATCTTCCACAACAATTCAAACGTCACTCTATAACTCTGGCTGATTTTCGCGCTTTCAATCAACACCGCAAAAGGAATCTCTTCCCAGAGAATAATAGCAGTTTTGTTGCCGTAAATGATGGTGGAAGCAGGATTATCAAATTCTTTAGAGATGTATTTGGCATCAAGATAAAGAATCTGCTCTCTTTTGCCTCTCAGCTTCTCGTTCCAGAGGACCCGAAATCTGATTTTGAGTTTCTCTCTTCGTTTATTGTAATTTTCCCAGTATGGCCCAAAGAGCTGTTTGAATTTCCCTTCTGCACCGAAACTTAAGACTTCTTCTTTTTGTTTGAGGATTTCTTCCAAGATGGATTTAAGACCTTTCTTACCGTAATAGATAGTAGCTAAAGAGGAGGATTTGCTTTCCTCTTTTCTAGCTAAGAGCTGAGGGAGGATTTCTTCCAATAGGTTTTCTTTAGTTTCCAACTCTTTCTTCTGCTCTTCTAAGATATCTTTAATCTTTTCCGGAGAAACAGCCTGAAAATATTTGCGGTTGGATTGGATGACATAAGAAACCAGCCCTTTAGCAGTCAAGCGCTGGAGATTGTCGTAAATTATCTGCTTGTGCAGGTTAGTTTTAAAGATAATTTTAGTGATGGTAGAAAGCCCGGCTTCTAGAAGTGCAAGATAGACTTTGGCTTCATTTTCAGTGAAGCCGAGTTGGAGGAGATTTTCTAGTTCCATATTTATTCCCCGTTGTTTCTCAGAAGCCATTTCCATAATGGAAGAAATTTTACTTTCCCTCGAAGCTCGTACCATTCTACAACTTCTTCTGCTTCGTAATCATTGGTTATAATTAATAAATTCTGGCATTTTAATTCCTGTCCGGCTTTTAATAGGGAACGGATTTCTCGTTTTTTGGTATCTAAATCTTCGAGAGTGTGGCAGACTTGAATCAATTGTTGAATGGTTTGTTTGCTCTTAACTACAAAATCAACTTCTTCCTGCTGTACATTTTTCCAATAGAATATCTCTTCTAAAGGCTTTTTCTTTCTAACCAGTTCCAAGAAAACAAGATTTTCCATTTTCTTACCCCAGTTGGGGCTAATTTCAGAAATTTTAGCAAAACCGGTATCACAGAGATAGATTTTTTGAATGGATTCCTTTTTCTTAACCGACCAATTAAATTTTGGCAGGTAAAATACAAAAAAAGAATCTCCAATAAGAGAAACATAATTGTAAACTTCGTCTTTAGAGACTTTCCGCCCTTGGGATTTTAAAGTTAAGTAAATCTGGTTGATGCTCATCTCTTTTGAATAGCAGGAAGAAACATATTTTAAAAGCCACTTGACCAGGATAGCATCTTTTATTTTATACCTTTCAACCAAGTCTTTATATACAATTAACTCAAAATATTCTTCGATTGTTTTCTGTTTTGATTCTAGATTATTCTCTAAGATAATCTCTGGAAATCCGCCATGCTCCAAGTATTCTTCCAATAAAGACCGAATCTGCATGATTTCTTCGGAACTTAAAGGGAGTTTAAATGCGGCAGATTTTACTTTCAGATATTCAGAGAAAGAGAAAGGCAATAAAATATAACTAAGGCTCCTTCCCCGAAGAGAAGTGGCAATTTCTTTGCTAAGCAGCTTGGACGAAGAGCCGGAAAGATAAATTTTAAAATTGTTATCATATAATTCCCGAACTGCAATTTCCCAATGCTCAATATTTTGAGGCTCATCTAAAAATAGGATTTTTGTCTTGCTGGGAAATAGTTTTTGGTCTAGTTCAACGATGTTCTGAATCTCTTTAAATTTGGTTTCAAATAGCTTAGTATTTTCAAAATTAAGAAATAACAGCTCTTCTTTTTTAGCTCCCTCTTTAATCAAGCGATTCATTAATTGGTATAAAAAGAAGGTTTTACCGGCTCGTCTTGGCCCAATAATTACGGTGATTTTTGGGGTGGGGGGTACTTGTAAAGCACGGGGAATGATAACTGGAAGCTCCCTTTTCCTCCAGTCCGCTAAATATTGTTCAACTTCGTTTTGATGCATTATAATTGCAAATTCATCAGAGTTTATAAATCTTTCCTCTTTTTTCGGAAACTTCTATCAAGTACTTTCCTATTTTTCTGGAAGCTTTGTGCTACTTTGACATTTTATTGATTAAAGTCGTCATGTAAGTGACGGAATAAGTTTTTATAGGGAGTGTTTCTTATAGAAGAGTAATAACCACTAGCCTAAGATTGGAGGTTAATATGAAATGACCAAAGCAAAAAAGACCAGCCTAACCTTAGCATTAAATTCAGGAGATGACCAAAAATGCCTGCCCTCTCCGAGTTAGAAATATTGCAGAGAATATATCGGAATAGTTTACTACATATCACTAGGCCACCAATGGTGGAAGAAGTGCTAGAAGTAGGAGATATTTTTGAGGCGGCGATTCCTACTTACAAACCTGAGGCCATGAATACTTTAGAGTTTAAAGATATTAGTCCTGAAGTAGAATTTTTTTATCCATGCTACGGTCCTTTAGGCCCTTTTTCTCGATTAAGTGATTTCGTAAAAGATGCCGGATTAGATTTTTTGATAAGCATTGGTTTTAATCCGAAAGAATTTGTTGGTAGAGACTTAGAACAAAAGTTACGGCAGATATCGGATCAAGATCCAGCAATATATCCACTGGTTCCTGTTCTGTACAATGATGCGCAATTTAGGGGTGACTGTAGTCTTCCTACTCGCAAGATGGTGTTAGAGGGTTTGCAGAACCCCCCTTGTTTTTTCGGTCCAAATATAAAAGTAGAAAATTGGAAAAGCCGATTTATATATGCAGAGCGAAACCGGCCAGATTGGTTAAAAAATGTAACTTACCTTATCGGAAAAATAAAACAAGTTAATCCACTCTCAGCAGAGATTGTTTCCATCACCGGACCAAATGAATCCATATATCCTATATTTGAACGAGGAGATAGCAGCGTGCTTTTAGATCCTTTGCTATTTAAACCACTTTCGTTTACACTTGAACACAGTGCTGCACTCGATTTTTCAAAGTATGAATGGTTCCGTATCGAAGATGGACTATACTTAGATGAAGATACAAACCCTTCCTTAGATAGAAAATTAGACTTAGCTAATGGAGATCTCTCACAAGGATTAGAGGTTTGGTATCGCGGACTACAAGGCATAGTTGAAAACATTGCCGAATGGAAAGCTTTTGTAAGTTCGTTGCCTTCAACTGAAGATGCCGTACTATCTAGCCCTATAATCGGAAGACGACCGATTGATTCATCACAAAAAAAGATGATTGCACATTGGAAACAGCTTGCAGTTATTGATTATCCTATGCCTCAATTTATTAACCCTAATGCAAAAACTGACCCAAAACTAAGAGACGCTAACGTAAGTAGATATCTTTCGGCTTTATTTTTCTTAAGATCAGCAGATCGAGTTATAGAAAATTGGTATGGGTCGGAAAAAAATAAAAAAGTGTTTGATGATGAATGAATTCCCTCCCGTACCTAAAGAACTGCAGAAGAGGCAATATATCGACGCTCTGAATTATACTCGAAGCATTAAATCTTCGAACATTTAATGCTTCTCCTAATAGTAAAAGCACAGTATTACTGTTCGAATATTTGGTGCTTTTACTATATATTTTTTGTTAAGAGGAATCAGGCCTAAAGTGCAGGAAATCGTTGGAAAATATGGCGAGATCTGGAAAATACAAATGCCACCACCACAAACTATTATTGAAGAACTCCATGAAAAACTCATCTGCTTTGATGTAGCTACAACCGTAAGAGTGGATGTGTTTGGTTACCTAGCCAGTTATAAATATGGTTCCTCAGTAGCAAAAGCACACCTCAGAGAAATACTCCTGACCGAGGTTATTGAATACGAAAAAAGAGACACAGAGCTAAGGCGCAATCTTTTAGACGCCCTTTTTGGAAGCATGTTAGATCATCAATAGTTTGAATCGGCTCAACGCGAATCTGAACATGAAGTACGAATGCAGGCAGGATTTGAGAATTGACCACTTATTGCTGAGAGGTGTATCTGAAGCGGTTTGCCAATGGTTTGACAGTAGAAGCGATTAATCATCAGGTTAAATCGGAGCTGAAAAGCCTGCCAGTAGAATACCGGCCGTTTTATTTGTAAATTAATGGAGGAAAATATAAAAATGACACTTAAAAAAACATTAACTAATCTTGTTTTAGCAGGAGCATTGGCTCTAAGCGGAACTAGTTGTTTCAAAAATCATCCAAACACTCCTTACCAAAACTCAGATAAAATAAAAAAAACAGCTGAGAAACAAAAACTCAATTCAATCCCCGATATTAAAACCCAACCAAAAATAGAATACCAACCCATTTTAGACCAAACTATTTTAGGAGAGATTATCGGTATCGATGAAGATTATTTTCCGGTTGGGATTGTTGAGGGAGGAACATCTCGTTATGGGGGTATTAGGACAATTGTGGGGGGAGTAAATTTCCCTTATGAATTAATTAGGGTCAAAAATAAAGAGGAAAACATAATATCACTTTTAAGCCCAACTCCAACTGGGTATCAAGTAGGAGATAAAGTTGAATTATTTTATCGCCCAGTACCCTCTATCTCTTTTGAAGAGTTATTACAGAATTATGGTATACCCGAAAAGAGAGATGTTTTGAATTTTCACCACATAACTTCCCTACAAATTGGAACGATAAAGATGGACGGAATAATCAAAGAATAAAGCTCCCGCGAATGGAAGTGCGACCCCTGTATTTATAATCAAAAACAATCTCAGAACACTCAACCCACCCATCTCCTCTTCATCTTCCCAAAACTATCTTTCTCAATCGCTTCCCTTATCTCCCTCATCATCCGAGCAAAGAAATAGAGATTAT
>CAZIUU010000014.1:0-30621 GCA_964542815.1 uncultured Methanosarcinales archaeon
ACCTATGGCCAACGCGCCAACCGAGAAAAGCTCGTTCGTCTGGTGGAGAAGCATGGCGTGCCCTGGTCGCTGATCCATTGTTTCGCCTCGGACGAGATCATCCAACAACGTCTCACCCAAAGAGCGGCACAGATGATTATCACTAAGAAAAAGAACTGTGCCGGCTAAACAAAGATTTTAAATAATAGTTAGTTGTGGTGGTTCTATGCCGACTTTAATCTCCTGCTTATCCACCGGAAAAGGAACTTGGGCGGAAGTAAATAGACTTATCCAATTAGGAAGCTGGGATAAGGTTTTTTTAATCACTAATGCTTTTGGAGCAGAGAATTTTAGGAATAGATTGGAGAATACGGAATTAGTGGTAGTTGATGCAGATAATAAAAGTGTAATGGAATTGATTGATGATATTAAAAAGAATTTAAATGGCAAGATTTCTGATTTTGAGGTGGCTTTGAATCTGGTTTCTGGTAGTGGGAAAGAACATATGGCAGTATTGGAAGCGATACTGGAATTAGGGTTAAGTTTCAGAATGGTGACGGTTAATTCCCAGGGAGAGATGGAAGTGCTGGGGTTGGGAAGGTAAATCGCAGTAAAGCTTATATATCTTGAGGGGATTACTTTACTATAAAAGAGGCGATTGAGTGTGAATAATAAGATTTTGGTGACATTAGTAATGTTTTTATTAGTTGGTGCTTCTTTTGCAGTTTCTGACATAAATGTGAGAGTATCAACTGACAAAAACGAGTATGCTCCTGGTGATAAAATTAATGTGGTGGTAGCTCTTTCTCCAAAAGATTCTCCGGTTACTTATTATGATGTTTCCATGTATCTTGAAAGCAATAATCAAGATGCAATAAGCTTTCCGCTAGTTTCAGGGCAGAATTCGATGGGATTTTCAAATCCTTTCTTTTCAGAGAGAAGCGGAGCCTATGTTTCAGCTAAAGGAAATTATTATGGGTGGTGGATTTTTGGTACAAGAGATGGAAGCAAAGATAAAGGTCAGCTTACCCTTACCGCCTCAAGTGAACTGACGCGCTTCATCGCAACGGCTAACCCCCTCCCTTCGGGAACTTCAAAAACAGTAACAATAACACCAACTAATGTGAAAATAATTGATTACCACTCTCTTAAGCCAATAAGCGTGACGGCTAATGTTCTTTCCAAAACAATCACCATCAAATCCTCTGCGTGTACAGTTAATGCGGATTGTGGAAGTGGCAATTATTGTGTTAATCTGGTTTGTAAAGATGGAGCGATGAGCAGTTCCTGCACTGGGCCATTAACGTGCGATTCAGGATTCTGCGTTAATTCTATTTGTACTGATGGACAGGTTAACTCTAATTGTGCGGCGGATGCTGATTGCCAATCAGGGTTTCAATGTTATAATTCGAAGTGTCAAACCGGCGATGTAGGTTCTCCCTGTACGACAGCTTCAACTGATTGTGATGCCATACTTGAATGTGTTTCTAGTAAGTGCATTGCTCCCACTGAGCCGCAAATATGTGGAACTAATTTGGATTGTGATTCAGATGGTATTTCGAATAAAGATGATATATGTCCTATCGATAAAACCGGTCCTAAAACTACGCCTTTTACATCAGGAGCTTTCAAAGGATGTATGAAAGCGGATATTAATCTGGATGGGCAAATTAACTCTGCAGATATCACTAAATTTATTGATTATTACGGAAAAAGAGATACTTATCCTTCCATTATTCTTACAGGAACTTACTGGCCTGCTGATTTAAGTGTTGATAATATATTAAACTCCGCCGATATAACTCAGTTTATTGAGGCCTACAATAATAGGTCATAAAGGTGATACAAAAATGAAAAACAATACAAAAAATGTAAAGTCATCGTCTCTGTCTATTAAAAGTTATAAGCCATATATAATTTTAGGTGTAGCGATAGCTCTAGGGGTGTTGATATACCTGCTTTTACCTTTGATTTCAGGAGTTACAGTAGGGCAAGCAGCTCACCAAACGGCAGCTGGAACAGCAGTTAGTACTAGTTTTGCCAGCGGTCAGAATGTTAAATTAAGCTCTGGTAAAATGGATGCAGTAACTGGAGATATTTTTACGGTAGATTTGAGCGTTAACACCGGAACATCTAAAATAATTCAAGTTGATTATGAATTGGTGCTGGACCCATCCATTAGTTTAGTTAGTGCTCCAGCACTTTTATCAAATCTTAAAACTTATTCTGCTCCTTCTACCAGTAATCCAACTGCTACTATTTGGGGTACTGATGTCTCCATTACTGGCGAGACTAAATTGGCTACGTTTACATTCAAATTAAATTGTCCGACCTGCCTAACTGATTCTAAAAAAACAATTGCTTTTAAGAAAATATATCTAATACAAGATACTGCCAACAAATTTGGTCCGGGAGAAACATCAGTAGAGGTAAACGTAGTCCCAATCTGTACTGACGTGGATAATGATGGTTATGGAGCAAAAAATACCGATGCGCGGGGATGTCTTTATGCTGGAGATAAAGCCGGTACAACTAATTTTGATTGTAGTGATAGCAACGTTAATATTAACGCAGGTAAAACTGAAGTTTGTGATGGATTAGATAACAATTGTGACAACTTACCCGACAACGGTCTAACTGCCCCGAAGAATACCAAGCTTCAAGGGGCGTGTTATGGTGATCAAATTTGTGTGGGCATTGGTGGCTGGAAAGAGTCATATACTGTTGGTGGAACTAAAAACACAAATACTTTCTCTGATGCTTCTGGCAGTTATTCTCAAGTGAGCTTGTACGAAGCAACCGAAACCAAATGTGACTTCTTTGATAATGATTGTGATGGAAGCGTTAATGAAGGCTTAACAGGATGCATCGTCGGAGCGGTTACAACCGTTAAAGAAACTCCCACCGGATTGCTGCCTCCGGGAAATGCTTTCTATGATTATGATGACGCTACTTTAGACTTCCTTAACCCGCAATTGATCAGTGCTCTTGATGTAAATATGGTTGCTTACTTTATGAATGCTGACGGGGATGCTAATTTTGGGGGACATGGCCAAGAGCCGTATCCTATTAAGCTCAAGAGCTTGGATGCATGGATTTGCGATAGCGGGTTGTATTATATTAAAGAAAGCGACGGGCTGGTGTACCAATATAATTATGATTCCAAGAAGAGCCAGCAGACCGGTTACTATATGGACTCAACCACGGGGAAATTATACACTCCGGCTGGGAAAACCACCAAAGTGGTTTGTTAGTGAGATGAATCACAAACTTTTGTTATTAGTATTACTTTTTCTTATTCCCATTGCAATGGCACAAGATTTAAATGTTCAATTAACCACCGATAAAAGCTCCTACATTACTGGGGAAGAGGTTAAGGTTACAGTAACTTTATCTCCTTCTGCAGGATTAGTATCTTTTTATGATACTACTTTATTCATTGTCTCTGACGATAAAGGAAACCAATTCAGCTTTTCAGAAGGGGCGGATATCCAAATAACAGACGGAGTATACCCAAATCTTGGCAAGAGCGAGATGAGTGAAGCGTATAGGTCTTCAACCACGGGGAATCATTATGGCTGGTGGCTGTTTGCTACTTCTCCTTCTAGTCAGATTGATCTTCCTTCTTCTAAAGCGTTAGCCAGTTTCACCGGTAAAGTTGTTTCTACCCCCGCTTCGTCCACACCAGTTACTTTATCCATAGACAAAACAGTATCTAAAGTGGTTACTTACAACAACTTAAAAGAAGCTCCTCTCAACTTAATTATAACCCCTGTAGTATTCACTATTGTTCAGTCTTCAGCTCCTACTGGTGAAAGTGGCTGTAAACAGAATTGGACCTGCACCGAATGGTCTAAATGCCAAGATAGTATTCAACAAAGAACATGTACAGATAAAAATAGCTGTGGCTCTACATCCAACAAGCCCGCTGAGAAAAGCTCTTGCGAAGGGGAGAGTTCTGGTTTGTTGGGAGGAATTGTCCCGCCTAAAAAGACAACTCCTCTCTCATCACCCCAAACATCGGAAGGAGAAAAAATCCCCGTAGCTAAATCATCAAAAGAAGCTGGAGTAGAAGTCACTTCTGGATTTGGCTGGTGGTGGATTGTACTTACTTTAATAAGCATAATATTAATCATAGCGGGAGTATTACTATTCTGGAAGTTTAGGCATCACTTAATTTCTTCAGCAAGAGACGAAGAGAATAAGACCTTCCAGCAGTGGGTTAGTCAGGTTAGAAGTAATGGTGCCTCTGATGAGCAGATTAAGCAAACGTTGTTGCAGCAAGGATGGAGTGAAGAACAAGTTGAAGAGAAATTAGGTTTAAAATCGGTTACGGTTAATTCCCGAGGAGAGATGGAAGTGCTGGGGTTAAAAAGATAAAACGTCCCTTCAAAACTTAGCGTTACCAATGCAAAGATTTATAAACTCCTTGCGTTTGTAATAAGAATATGGCTAAAATCGAAGAAATTAAGTCGGCAATCGTAGACCGAGAAGATGAAATTCTTCAAAAGTTTGAGAAAGAGAATCTTATTGGGCGGGAGCATTTTGAGGAGGTACAAAAAGCAGTTTCTACTGATGTGGCTTTAATAATTACTGGAGTAAGGCGGTGCGGAAAGTCCATCTTCGCATTTATGCTTGGAAAACAGAAGAAATATGCTTACGTTAATTTTGAAGACGAGAGGCTGCGCCTTTCTGCCGGTGAATTAAATCTGGTGCTGGAAGCAGTCTATTCTCTCAAAGGGGAAGTAGACCTTTTTATCTTTGATGAAATTCAAAACATAGAGGGGTGGGAAAGATTTGTCTCTCGCTTAATTCCGACCAAAAAAGTAATTATCACCGGAAGCAATGCCCGTCTACTAAGCAAAGAATTAGCCACTTTTCTAACCGGGAGGCATATAGATTTTACTTTATTCCCCTTTAATTTCCGGGAGTTTTTAGCTTTTCATAGTTTTACCCCGAATATACATTCCACTAAAGATATCGCTAAAACCAAAAACTTCCTAGAGAAATATCTCACCGAAGGCGGTTTTCCTCTACGCTACAAAATTGGGAAAATTTTCTTGATAGAAACATTTCAAGACATACTGGAGAGAGATATTATTCAAAGATATAAAATTAAGCATGTGAAAATGTTTAAAGAGATGTCTAAATATCTTATTTCCCAAACAGCTAGAGAAATATCCTATAATAAGTTAAAGAATGCTTTTATGGTTAAAAGTGTTCACACCATTAAGAATTATGTATCTTATCTTGAGAATGCGTATCTTGTGTTCGTGTTGGAGCGTTTTTCATTTAAGCTTAAAGAGCAGGCACTGGCCCCAAAAAAAGTCTATGTGATAGATCCTGGAATAATTAACGCCACCGGTTTTGCTTTTTCAGACAATAGGGGCAGAATCATGGAGAATGTTGTCGCTATCGAACTTCTTAGGAGGACATTTGCTAACCACGACCAGGAATTATATTACTGGAAAGACCATCAGCAACGGGAAGTAGATTTCGTACTTAAAGAAGGCAAAAAGATTAAACAAC
This sequence comes from uncultured Methanosarcinales archaeon, assembly GCA_964542815.1. Taxonomy (GTDB): domain Archaea; phylum Nanobdellota; class Nanobdellia; order Woesearchaeales; family GW2011-AR9; genus JACRPH01. The sequence continues at coordinate 5,509 of CAZIUU010000014.1, forward strand.
TAGTTCAGGCTTGTTACGACTTGTCAAACATAGATGTGCGGGAGAGGGAAATCAACGCTTTGTTGCGGGCAGAAGCAGAATTAAAGTGTAAGAATTTGTTGATTATCACTTCAGATTACGAAGCAGAAGAGAAGAAATATTCTTCAATCATTAAGTTCATTCCCCTTTGGAAATGGTTATTGGAGCGAAAACGCAGCGAAGTTGGAAGCGGCGTTTAAGTTTTACTAGTAGTAGCTTCTAGTTGAGTAGTAGTAACTACTGGTTGAATGGTAGCAGCTACTGGTAGAAGTGCTTTGAAGTTCTCGCTCGGTTGGGGTATTCTGGGATAAAATTTAAAGAAATAACCGTTACTTCATAATCCCATACCATCTCAGCAGAACTTTATCTACTGCTTTTACCAATTCATAATCCTGTCCAGAAATCCGGATACAGCTGCCTTTGAACTCAATCTTACCAGAATTGGCAGAATCAGTATGGTTGGTTAAGACCAGCTCAACTACCGGCTTACCTAAAGTCTTCTCACAACTGATAATTGTCCGATTATCACAGATAGAATTATTCTCAGTACAAGCCGCTTCAATGCTTCTATCAATGCCTTTTATTATGTTGAAGTTTAATTCAGATAACCCTAAAGTATAATATTTGTTAGTCGTTTCCGGATTAATGGCAATGTACACGAATTCTCCTTTATTAAACGCTGCATCTAACGTTCCGGTAACCGGAATACTTTCCACCTCTTTTGCCCCAAAATGCAGCGGAATCTTCAACAGTGTTCCGAATCGATTAACTTCTGTCCACCACAATCCATCAACGTAGACAAAGCTGTAACCATTATACATATAACCTTCTTTCTCATTCAAATTTCCATTAAGATTTTCTTTATGCAGGTCATCAACATTGATTACTTCAGCTCCACCAGCATACTTTTCATATAATTTGAATCCAACGATAGAAAAAGCGAATATCCCAATGATAATTCCTACCGCAATTAAAATAGTTTTAGTATCAGTAACCGGAGTAGAATCTTCTTCAGGGTGATGTTCAGTTGCTTTCTCTAGTTTTATCTTATTTTCCATTTGTAATTTACTCCAGATGTTCTTTTCTTTTTAAATATTCCTTTAGTTTCATATAAATATCTGTTTTTAATGCTTTCTCCAGCTTCAAAGAAGAAATCTCTTTCTTCCAATTAGCTTTAGGAAACCTGCTGAATCCACCGGTAAGTTTTCGATGTGCCAATCTCACTTCCGCTTCAATTTTAGGTGCATCTTTACTCCCCACTACTTTTAATGCCGGCAACTTAGTGAACGCATTAGCCCCAGCTTTTAACAGAAGATGTAATTCATCCAAGCGGTTTACCCACGTTCCAGCAATTATCTCCAGCTTAGGGAAGCACATTCTAGTGTTAGTAATCCATTTCAGATAATACTCTTTGTCTGGACCCGTAGTAAACGGAGTTCCTGCATGTGGGTTCAATGCATAGAATGTAATGCGGTCAATCTTATATTTTTCTATAAATTTAAACAATTTATTTAAATCTTCTTCAGTTTCTCCTAATCCGATAATTATAGTAATCGCTTTCTTCAATTTGTATTTATCGGCTAATTTCAGTGTTTTAAGCAATGGCGCTACTGGTTTAGAGGGGCATACTTCTTTCCTTAGTTTCCAATTAACTGTCTCTAAAGATATTGAAATTCCTTTAATGTATGGCAACAGCGGCTTAATCTGTGCTTCAGTTAAGTAGCCTATATTCAGCCATAATTTCTCTCCAGCCACCATTGAAGATTGTTTTACAATCTCTCGTAATTCTTCTGGTTTGTGTGCTCCGTATCCAGCAGATAAGAATTCTACTTTCCAGCCCATTTTTTTTGTTATTAAAATTTCTGCCAGAATTGAGCTTAGTTTACGTTTAGCTAAATCCGGATTTTTTATTTTATTCTTTTGCGTGCTCATGTAGCAGAAAGTGCAATCTCCCAGCGAGCAATACCAACTAAGGAAGATAGCTCGTTCAAACCAGCACTCATTCGTAAAGTTCTTCTTGTAAACTTGTTCTGCTTGTTTCAGTAATGATTCAGTTTCTTTCGACATAAAATAGAAATAAAAGAAGCAGTTTATAAGATTTTATGTCTAAACAAATAAGTTTTTACTTAAATTCGTAACACTTCAAAGCGTTACTTAAATCCCATCGCCACTTTTGCCAATTCTTTGGTTATTGGCTCATACGCATTCTTCTGCTTGCACGTCGGACATTGTTCTGGTGCAGCTACTCCGTAATGTATATCCCCACAAACCTTACATCTCCAAAAAGTTTTGTTTCCCATTTTTATCACTCCAAATTAATTTTTACCGTCTGCTTCAAAACGGCCACCCGAACAGCCATAATGCTATAGTCGTATGTGTTAATACCGACAAAATAAATCCATACCAATAATAGCAATGGTAAGAATAAAACTTCTGGTATGATTTATGGTTCAGCCAATGGTCAGTTAATCTATTCATGGCTAAACATCGGCAAGATAAAGCCACCAATATTAAGAACAACAAGTTAGTCAATCCCAACACAAATAATATTTGAACCGTTTGCACCATGATTTTACCACCACATTTTTACTTCAATTTGCTCCGTAGTTATATTTCCAATCAAAAGGCTTCATCTTTCTTGCTTGGGCAGCTGCAGTCATCACATTATGGGCCAGCAGCTTTACTTCTTCTTTATGACATTCATTGAACACCACTTTTTTATCTTCATACGTAGATAAACACACCGAAGACATAGCGTAAGTTGAGCTGAATGGGGGAAAGATCATTCCATAATAATTTAGCGTCAGGAACAGATTGGAAATTGCCATGGAAGCCCCTTCTTCATGTCCGGTAGTAATTATTCCTGCTACCTTCCCGAGAAACCGCCTTAGCAATCCGCTTCCGGGGATGTCGTCGTCGGCAGTTAATTCAATAAATTTCATGTGTTTGATATTTAATTCTTTATTCTTGGGATCTTTAGGATCGGCTGGAAGCAAGCTGCCATCTAAACTAATGCAGCGATCAATGAAATCTGCCAGCAATGCTGAAATCCGAAAGTTGTTTACTGGTGTAGCGAAAATAATTACATCTGCAGATAAAACCTCTTCATATAATATATTGCTCATGTCATCTCCTGCTGGAGTTCCTTTAGGATAGCATGAACAGGGATAATGGCATTGGGTATTAACTGTAGAATAGCACGCTTTGCAGGGTTGAATATTGTATTTACGCAAAGGAATAAGTTTTGTTTGTGCTCCTAATTTCTTGCATTGCTCCAAGCAGACTTCCAGCAGGGCTTCTGAATTAGATTTCTCTCGAGCCATATCCAATTCATCCCTCGCAGAACTGGAAATTCCTAACACTTTTATCTTTTTAGTTTTAGGAGCATTCAATAATTTTGCTTCTTTAATCGCCGCTTCCCTCACTTTCTGGAATTTCTTTAATGTAATTGAATCTATCTTCAGAAGTTTCATCAATTCTTTATCAGAGTGCCTCTTTTTCATTTATATGGAGAAAAGGAACGAATAGTTTATATATTTTTGCCCAAATTAATAATTCATTATGAAAATCATCGTTGGTTCAACTAATCCCGTAAAAGTAGAAGCAGTGAGGGAAACGATAAGCGACTATAATTTCCTGAAAGAAGCAGAGGTAATTGGTGTGGCAGTTTCTTCTCGTGTTTCTAACCAACCAAAGTCACTAGATGAAACCGTAACTGGAGCCATGAACCGGGCTCGATATGCGTTCAAGAATTGCGATTATAGTATCGGGCTGGAAGATGGATTGATGCGGGTTCCTTGGACTAAAATGGGATATATGAATATATGTGTATGCGACATCTTTGATAAAAAAGAGCATTGTTTGGGATTATCATCAGCATTTGAATATCCTACGGAAGTTATACGATTAGTGTTGAAAGAGGGATTAGATATCAACCAAGCGTTTCATAAAGTAGAGCTTACTGACAATCCTAAAATTGGCTCTGATGAAGGGGCAATTGGAATTCTGAGTAAAGGCAGATTAATGCGTAAGGAATATTCCAAGCAAGCGATAATGATGGCTTTAGTAAGATTGGAGAATAAAAGGATGTACTAATCTTATGGCTTTTTCCGTATAACCTTGACAATTCCCTCATCATCACGACAAAGCAAGTTGGTATCCACCCAATGTTCTAAAAGCATTGTTGCCAGTCCTAATTCTACCGCACGGGTTCGCATACCATAATCGTTACTGAAACCCAAGATTACTTGCGTAACTTTATCTTCACCGAAGTAGGGCTCATCCAAAAAGTGGTTCATAATATGCCGCATTAAAGTTTGTTCGTGCATTTGATTGGTTCCTTCTGACGGTCTGAAGTAAAAAGGCACAGGGCGGTATAACTCTTTGAGTTTACTGGGCAAATCTGGAGAAATATTATCCCGAAAAAGCGGGGTAGTGTTTAACTGGAGATGGTTGGCGAGTATTCCTACCAGAATCCCTTCGATCTGCCAATCTAAAATATCTTTATCTTCATTTACATATAAAAGTACCATAGTTAAAGAGGTAGCAGACTGATATTTATAAATTATTGTATCCTCTAGAAGAAAGGTATGATCTGGTAATTAATTGATATTCAAACTAAAGAAGACTTATTATTACTTTCCTCCCATAACCTTATGAATAATTCTGTTTTTTAGCTTAAAATGGAAGAAACCAGAGTGGGATATGCTGCAATTGATGCTTTGCGTGATGTACTGAGAGAAACTATCTTAGTTTATACTAGAAACAATCGCTACGAAGGCGATTTAGATCATATTCGTTTATATCAGGAATATACTGCGTACTTAACGGATTCTTCTACGGAAAAGAAATAATAAGCCCTCCGATGATTTAATAATTTCAATCAATAATAATTTAAATACCATTGCTAATCTTTATCCTATGTTGGATCAATCAATCCCTAAAGCACTTGCAGATAATTGTTTAGAGTGTGTTCCACCAAATGAGAAAGTTTGGGCTCTTAATATACCAATAACTAAAATGTTAATCTCTACCCTGAATTGGCAGTTCGATATTCCATTCTGGAAGCATGGTAACAAAAAGTATGCAATAACACCAAATCAAGTCATTAGTAACAAGAGTAAGTATTCCTACCAATTTAATCGTATAATGAATGCTGATTTAAAGTATCCTATAGATATAACTAAGAATCATAAAGGGAAATGGGAAATCTTAGATGGCCTTCACAGGTTAGTTAAAGCTAGAATTATAGGATTAACCACCGTAAACGTAAGAAAAGTTTCTTCTAAACAATTAAAAAAGTTACTTGATTAATGACAACTACACTCGAATCTCTTTTTCTAACCAATCAAAGTGTTCATTCTTTCTTTTCCAAGATAATTCTTCTAGAGGTAAACAGCTCTTGGAGGGATTCTCACACAAGTTAAACTCGACTTCGGTCTCGTAATATCAAATGCGTTTGATATACGCTATGCGAACGTAGGTCCGAGAGATATTCGCTTTGCTCAATCCCTCTTATTGGTAAATAAAGCCCTTGGAGGGATTTGAACCCTCAACCTACTGCTCTTCCAACTTTAGTTGTATACGAAGCAGTCGCTCCGCCGTTAAGCTACAAGGGCGTATTTAATATTAGTGCTGTTGAGCTCGCAGCGAAACGCACCTCGAACGCCAAATCGAAATTGGCCGCGTCGCCGTTAAGCTACAAGGGCGTATTTAATATTAGTGCTGTTGAGCTCAGTTAACTTATATTTAGAGTGTTTTTATAAAAAGATATTGGTGTGAATTGTTAAATAACTTTAATCCAAATAAATCTAATACTCACTAACTTTTTCCTGAACATACTTGATGGTAATCTCTTCGGTTTCTAATGCTTTCTGAAGAACTTCTTTTCGGCTATTTAAGCGTTGGTTAAGGTCCTTTCTCCAATTAACCGAATAAGCCCGATCTGCCCGCTCTTTGAGGTGCACTGATTTGCCTTCCCATGTTTCCGCAGAGTAATGCACATAAAAATTGTAAGTAGAATCAACGCCATTGGAGGCACTTTCCCAGTCACCAGACAAGTCCACTCTTGTTACTCCCCTCTGTCTCAATTCTTCCACCACTTCATCTAAAGTACGACCTACAAATGCTTTTCTAAAGTACTCTTTTACAGCAATAGGAATAAGTGACATTTGTAGCTAGAATTAACCTCAACTTATTTGTTTCAGCAGTTCTTCTTTGGTCTTAAACTTCTTCTGGCAGTCAAAGCATATCGGATAATGCTTGTTTGAATTCGGCTTCTTTACTATTGTCCCATTTAGTTTCTCCAAGAATAATTCTTCAATCTTGTTGCTGCAGATGGTGCATTTTGCCATTTTATCGTAAAATTAAATAATAATTATAAATGTTTGTGATTTTAACCCATTTATGGGCAATATTCTACATTAGTATAAGCAATTCCCTGCCTATTCTTTTGATAAGTTTCTTTTAATTTTCCAACTATTGATTTTACTGCTTCTTGGCTTTCTCCTTCCACAAAAACCTCCCCCTGATTATTGGTGATGGAATGGATATAAAGAGCCACATGGCATTTTTCATATGTCCCAAAATCTTCTTTAGTAATACGGGGATTGGGAGGAGTTGTGTCTCCTTTGTGTCCGATAACTTTCTCTAAGCCTTCTCGAATCGCTCCGGCATGAAGTTCAGTTACTTCTAAATTAAGTTTGTAAGTTTCTCCCATTATTTCACCTCTTTTGGATTGATATTCTTATTTTTAAACTTTTAAATGAGGTTTATATATTAAGTGGTAGTGGAGACCATAGATAAGTCAACACAATTATTTATAAATCCATCAATTATTTCTACGTCTATGGCTAAACGTATCGCGATAATTCATCGCCAGAAATGCAACCCGTTGGACTGTGGAGATTATCTCTGTGCTAAACTGTGCCCTGTGAATCGTACCGGAACTGAATGCATTACTCCCGACGAAATCACTAAAAAAGCTCTTATCGATGAAAAATTATGCACTGGATGCGGCATCTGTCCTAAACGATGTCCGTTCAACGCCATTGAAATTATTAACTTACCCGAAGCCCTAAACCAACTTCCTATCCATCGCTACGGCGAAAATATGTTTGAATTATTTTCTCTGCCTACTCCTTTATTCGGACAAGTTACCGGAATTCTAGGAAAGAATGGCATAGGTAAATCTACTGCATTAAAAGTTCTGGCTAAACAAATTCAACCCAATTTAGGTGATTGGAAGAAACCATCTGACTTCAAAGAGATAATTAATCATTTCAAAGGCACCGAAATGCAGGGATTTCTGGAGAAGCTGCACAAAAACGAAATTACCCTGTCTTACAAGCCTCAACAGGTTGATTTGATTCCTAAACAATTTTCGGGCACAGTAAAAGAATTATTACAGAAAGTGGCTCAAGAAAATAAATTATTGGAGATTGTTCAGCAGTTGGGATTGACAAATTTTATGGATACTCCGGTTGCTAATGTTTCCGGAGGGGAATTACAGCGTGTAGCTATTGCTGCTACCGTATTGAAGAAAGCCAACCTTTTTCTGTTTGATGAGCCTACTTCTTATCTAGACATCAAGCAAAGAATCAAGATGTCGCAATTTATCCGTTCTTTAGCTAATGAGCATACTGCCGTAATGGCTATTGAGCATGATTTAATAATTTTAGATTACATGACTGATTTAGTTAACATCATGTACGGACAAGAAGGTGCATATGGAGTAGTTTCCGGATTAAAATCTACTCGGGAAGGAATAAATTCGTTCTTAGAGGGTTATCTCCGGGAAGAGAATACTCGTTTCCGTGACCATGCGATTAAGTTTGACAAATCGGCAAAATCAGCTAGTGGAGTTTCCCGGCCGTTAATCTCTTGGACTGCGTTGAAAAAGACGTTAGGACAGTTCAAACTAGAGGCAGCCGAAAGTTCGCTGAATCGGGGAGAGATTGTAGGCATTTTAGGTGAGAATGGAATTGGAAAAACTTCGTTTGTGAAAATGTTAGCTGGAGTATTAGAGCCGGATTCCGGTGGAATTGAGCCGAAAGTTAAAGTTTCATACAAGCCACAGTATTTGGAAACCAGTTCCGAGCTGATGGTAATGGTGTTTTTGCAGGATGCTATAAATAAGTTTAGTATTCCTTTAATCAAGCCGTTAGAAGTGGAAAAATTATTCACCAAAAAATTATGCGAATTATCTGGAGGAGAATTACAACGAGTGTCTATCGTTAAATGCTTATCGCAGGATGCAGAATTGTTTTTGTTGGATGAGCCTTCTGCCTATCTCGATGTAGAACAGAGGTTGTTAGTTTCTAAAGTTATCAGTGCTTTAGCCGAGGAAAGAGGAATTACTATTTTAGTTGTAGACCATGATTTGATGTTTTTAGATTATGTGTCGGATCGGTTAATGGTATTTAGCGGAGTTCCAGCTAAGCATGGGATACTCAAAGGGCCGTTTGCAATGGAGGAAGGGATGAATTTGTTTTTACGGGAAGTAGGGATTACTCTTCGCCGAGACGTAAATTCAAAGCGGCCCAGAATCAATAAAACGGGTAGTGTTAAAGACCGGGAACAGCGTCAGGAGAATAAATGGTATTATAGTTAACAAATCTATCTAAACTACACTTTAATCGTTTTTGAGTAAGTCCATCATCACTCTAACTTCATCATCTTCAATGTTACAAATCCAATCTAACCTTTCGTCCCGCCTCATTTTTGCTGGTTCTCTTACTTGCTGGCGATATCTTCTCTTTTGGTCTTCTACCCAAGAATTATAATTTTCTTGCGCTCGCTCACTCAAATCATAGCCACTCCAGCTTTTTTTGAATCTCTGGAAAGATTGTTCGGCGGAGCTATTTTTAAATCGAGTTCTGTCCTCCAAATAAATGTCTAAGTTTTCTAATCTTTGAATGAAAGATATACCTGTGGCTGTCAATTCATGCATAATCATATTATCAAATCCTTTCTCTTTAAACACTTGGTACAGTTTATACAGGTATTTTGCAGTTGCGGTTATTTCATTCATTTTTGTTTTTTCTCTTTGATATTTGTCTAAATCGTTCCTCATTGGTTGTTATCTCACCCGTTATTAACATTTATCCTCCCAATTGGGAGCACTTAGAAAAGTTTAAATAACCAAGCTGCTTTCAGGAGCAAATGGATGTTTCCATACTGGAAGACTTGGGTTTAACTCAAAATGAAATTAAAATATATCTAGCTCTACTAGACTTAGGCTCATCTTCTGCTGGGAAAATCATCGAAAGGTCGCATCTGCAGAATTCCGTTACTCACAGAGCTTTAAATTCGCTTATTGAGAAAGGATTAATTAATTTTGTATTGGAAGGGCAGAGAAAGATTTACCAAGCTACCAACCCCGAAAATTTACTTCAATTTATCGAAGAAAAGAAAGTTCGGTTTGAGCAGATTCTTCCAGAATTAAAGCAAAAGCAGAATTTTGCTGAAAAAAAAGAGAATGCCGTGATATACAAAAGCATTAGGGGGATAAAAGAGATTTACAATAATCTTATTTTCACTCCAGCCAAAGAGTACAATACTTTTGGCGGAGGTAAAAAAGTAACTTATGAAATTATGGGAGAATCATGGTGGAAAAATTTACACACTCGGAGGATTGCTAACAAGCTTCCGGCAAGGCAAATCTTCGATGAAACCATTCGTAAGTTTGGAGAAGAATTAAATAGAAGACCATTTTCTAAAGTTCGGTTCTTGCCTCAGAAGTTCGCCCAGCTTACAGAGACGGTTATTGTGGGAGATAAGGTGGGGATTATAGTGTTTGCACCGCACCCTTATGGATTTTTGATAGAAGACCAGATTGTTGCTGAATCTTATCGTAAACAATTTGAGTTGATGTGGAAATCGGCTAAGAAGTAGGACCAAAATTATTTTTAGGAGTAGGCACATTTATATACTTAAAATAAAAATCTATCCTCTATTATCGATTTGGAGGAATAAAACAATGACCATAGGCAAAAAAGACTTGGAAAAAAGAGAACGAGAATGGAAAGGAGTACTTAAGGAGTTAGAAGCCAAATGCAGCGGTGGAAGCGGGTCTAAAGCAGATTATGAAGCTTTGACTAAGTTAAAAAAGAAATTTAAGTAACTTAAACCACAAATTCTAATTCTTTTTTTTAATTTATCTTAATAAAAATGGATAAAAAATAAAAATTAAAAAATTATTTCTTTCCCCAGGCGGCAACCCCATACAATACTAGGTTAACAATAGGAAGCAAGCACAATAATGCCCACCAACCTGGCTTTTTGATGGCCCCAAACATCTTCCATTGCCATACAACTGTAAATACTGCAAAAGCAATGCTAAACACAAATCCAATCACAGGTATAACCATTCCAATAATTAATAGCCATGGCCACCAATGGGTCTTAGACGCCTGAAATGAAATTAACGTTGGCCCAATAAAAGGGATCCATGCTAACTCCGGCGTTTTTAATTTAGCTTTTTTCCCAATTGCCGTAAAAGCAAAAGATGTATACACATATAATGCTACCAGCAGCAGGAAGATGAAAAATATAACGATACCTGCTAAAGCCATTAATCCGACTACGAACTGTTCACCAATCATTTTTACTACCTCTTTTTTAGTTTAAACTACTGATTACAAGCTTATTATTTCATTAAAGTATAAAAGACTTTTCTTTTAGGATAATCCAGAAACATTTATATTCTTCATTAGTTATGTCCTCTGAAAAGGAGGTTTTACCATGAAACAACTATTAATCGTATTAGGAATATTCGTTTTACTTACGGCAACAGCTTGGGCTGGACCTGACTTAACCGTTCAGGAATTCAAGCTGAAAGGTGATACTATTGAATCAACCGGTAGTTATCCTTATCAATTATTTATTAAGAATATTGGTGATGAAGCGGCTAAAACCAGATTGCCGATAATAAAGTATTCAAAGATTGAATCACCGCCATCTATACTTGTTCCACCTTATCCTTTAGTAAGCGATTTAGTTGATCAAAGGAATAATGCCGGAAATTTTCCCGTAACTATACTTTCTCAGGATGGCGATAAAAAAGTATTTCCCGAACAGGATACCATAGAATATACTGCTCCAGCATTATCTGAAGGAGAACTACTGCGAGAATTAGATGCACTAAAAAGTCATCTGGAAGCAGCAGGAACTAGCGAAGAAGAAATCCAATTAGAATTAGCTAAATCTAAAGAGCAGTTATCTCAACCGCACCAACAGACAGTCAGCGGATGGTTTGTAACCATAAAGCCGGGAGAAGTAGCCATCTTTGATTCTGAAGTTACGGTATCTCAAACAGATAAAATTGCATTTACGTGGAGACCTCCGTTAAGCTTGGAACCAATTCCAGTAAAATATTACGTGCAGATAGATCCCAAAGGAGAAGCAGATAGCAATTTGGATAACAATAAGTATGAAACGATTATTAATCTTAGGCAAACGGTAGTAAAAGGACCTTTAGCGGCTTCAGAGAAGAACAAAGAATTGAAAAGTGTCGATGAATACTTTGCCTTTGGTTTCGGTTGCGGCGATATCGGTGGAAAGAAGATTTGTGTCGAGATTAATGAAAAAACAGATAAATTTTCCGTAGAAGTTGATGGAGTGAAGCAGAACTACAGTTTGTATAGTTTGTTAATGAGTTGGGTATCTAAAGCATTCAGCGACGGCAAGTTAGCTGGGATGAAGAATGTTAACGGAGTAGAAGTTACTTTGTATGATGTGGGGTTTAAGTTTAAGATAAAATAAAAAAAGTATTTGTTTAACATCATAAAGCTGAAGATGCTAAATAAATACTAAAAAATTAACTCACCAATATCTTTCCTTGCATACCTGGATGAAACGCGCAGTAATATTTGTACTCTCCTTTCTGTTCAAACGTAAATGTTGCACTTCCCCCTTGCGGCAGCTTTCCATCAAACTCTCCGTTATCAAAAGTAACGGTATGTTCAGCAGAATCTTTGTTGGTCCATTCTACCGTATCTCCAACATTAATCTCTAAGTCCGCCGGCATGAACTTGAAATTCTCAATAATTACTAAGTCAGTAACGGCTGGTGCTGGAGTGGCCCCAATATTGTCTATTGGTGCAGCTGTTTTCTCAGTAACTACTGATTTATTTGCTGGTACGTTTCCGCAAGCTACGACTAGCAGTAATATACTAATCAATCCCAATACATAAATTATTTTTTTCATGTTAATCACCTCTTTTCCTAAAATGGGCTTAATTAATAATCTTTACGGTTAAATCTTTTAAAATCTTCCCTATGCCTCTTCCACAAGAATACTACTGCGATAATTACCATCACTACACTAAACCACTGTCCTAACGTCAATCCCAACGTAAGAGCGTCTTCGCGATAGAAATCAACGATAAATCTCCCAATCCCTTCCAGTAATACAAAATTCCAGAATATAAATCCGAGAGTAAACTTCTCTTTGAAACTAAGCCATAATAACCAGAACGAAATAAAGAAGCGGTAACCGGCAGCGTATAATGTTTGTGGGTGTCTGCACAAATTATCCTCTCGTGGAAACACTACACACCACGTTCCATTCCACATTCTCCCCACCAATTCGCCGTTAATGAAATTAGCTATCCTGCCCAATGCTAGAGCAAACATAGTCGGAAAAGACATCACATCAGCCAATTCCCAAAAATTCAGCTGTTTCTTACGGCAATACCAATAACCTGCTACTACAATCCCTACTAATCCCCCATGGAAGCTCATTCCTCCTTCCCAGAGCTTAAGCAGTCTCAACGGATTGCCCAGATAATAAGCTGGTTCCCAGAAAATTTCAAACAATCTAGAGCCAATAAGCACTCCCAGCATGCAATAAAATGCAAAATCCCAAATCTCATCTGAGCTTAACTTCAACCTTCCTTTCTTGCTCAAATAATGAAGCCACCATACTGATAAGAAGAATCCAAGTACATAAACTAAGCCGTACCAGCGTATTTCTACCGGTCCGAGGTCAAGTATGACCGGATTTAGGGTGTTAGTCCACATGGTTAATACCCTAAATAGGCCCTAAAGTTTAAAAAAGTATCTTAGGAGGACCAATTATATACTCATTAGGTTATTCTCCATTACCGTAAACTTTATATATACACCCTTTTACTTACTCTCTATCCATAATAATCATAAAACAAAAAGAAAGGTGACCCATCATGGAAGAAAAAGACAAGAATTATTCTAAAGAGCTCATCGGAAAAACCGTAGTTTCCAGAAGCGGAAAGAAATTTGGTGAAGTTGGCGACTTAATCTTTGAAGTCAGCTCCGGCGAATTGATCCATATTGTGCTTAAGAATCAAACTTCTTATACCGAACGATTAGAACTGGAGAAGACCAAAGAAGGTCAGATATTGATTCCTTTCTCTGCAGTTATTGCTACCGGTGATTTCATCGTCATAGCTGAAGAAGACATTATTTAGGTTTTTTAGTATTGATTATTTTTTAGTTTACCTTTTTTTAGTTAGGGATAGCGAACTTTCTTTTTCGGGGGAGATTATTTCTTGGTTCTTTGAACTTTTCCACAACATTTAAACACTAGCCACATTTCCAACTGAAAATGCCCGAAATTCTACCTTTTGGAAAATACAACGGCTTATCCGTAGAGCAGGTTTTGCTGCAAGATTACAACTATTTTGTACAAGTATTAGAAAATACTGCTATGCCCGATACTCTTAAAGCCAGATTCAATTATGTCGAATTTGTAGCTAATAACTTTGTATCGCAACGACCCTGTGCTGATCCCGGCTGTATGGAACCAGCGAGGCATTTAGTGGTGTATCGTTACAATTCCAGAGGAAGAAGCCCGTTGGAAGGAGCAATTTACTGTTCAGAAGGATGCTTTCAGTTATCGGGAACACATTCAACCTATGAGCTTGCAATAGAGCCGCTCCGTTTCCGTACTGCTATTTCTACTTCTCGTCATGACACACAAGATTTCGTAGAATTGTTTAATGAATGTTTAGGAATAAAAGAAGGAAGAAAAACAAAAAAGTATTTGGAAGATTTCTTTGAGAATTGTAAGACTTGGAAGAAGTATGTGCCTTTCAGAAATAAAATCTCAATGTTATAAAAATCACCATTAAATTTATATAGTCTTATTGACTACTAACAAAAACAGGTGTTTATATGGTTTATTTTGAAGAAATGCAGCCAACTGAGCATTACTTAGAAAATCACGAATCTGACGTTCCGTGGGATAAAGTTGTTGAAATAATACTCACTACTAAAAATCCGCGCAAAAAAGGAGATAAATTTGAGATAGAGACTAAAAACTATTATCTATTATTTGAAGTGAAAGAAAAAATACTTTATGTCATTAATGCTAAGAAAAGGTGATAAAAATGGAAACGAAATGCCAACATTGCAAAACTTTACTAAAGAAAGTCGAAGTTAAAATACATGGTGCGCAAAGTAAAGCTATTAGTTATCAGTGTCCTAATTGTGACTATTTTGAATTTGAGCATAATTCTTCTCAGAAAGTAATTGAAGAACTGCGTGAGACTCCCCTGAAGATTAAGCAGAATATCATTAAGTTATCACAAGATCGCTTGGGGATTTACTTTAATCAGAATGTAGTTCGTAGCCTAGGTTTAAAGAATGGTGAAGAGATTTATCTTTCTGTTCCAGACAAGAGGCATATTGTTTTAGAAGTTAGAGAAAAAGAAGAAGAGTATAAGTAACATTTATTTATATCGGGGATTGATACCCATCCCCTCAAAATAAACCTCTGAGCTTTCAGGATCAAAAACTTTTTCCACCCGATAAACTCCGCAAGTATACACTTTTCCTTTCTCCAGATAATGTGTCGCTTCTAGAATAACGATGCTTGCCAAAGGCCGGGAAAGCTGCTGATTGCCCTCAGTCTGCAATAATGGGATTTCCCCCTGAAACCAATAATTCCGCTGTCCTTCTTTCAGAAAATTATATTCTTTTCCTACTTCCAGCAATTCAGGAATGCACTCTTCCAGAGTTCTGCGCCCTTCTTTGTGTTCCCTAATGTTTCTTAGCGCTAAGTCCGGATTAAATTCAACTGGAATACCCATAAGAACCTAAGATTTAAGTTAATTTATAACCATTTCTATCTTTCAGAACTACTTCTCCGTCCCAAATTCTTCATCAATCTTCTTAATGTATTCTTTCACTCTTCCCAGCACCGAAGAAAGCACAAAATTCTCTACTTTCTCTTCAAAGATTTCGTTGATGGTCCCAAATTCAGTTATTCGATATAAATTTGCGTTAGTCTCAATCAGATACAAATCTTTCAGCCGTTTCAACTGCCTTCTTACATTGGAAGAAGCAATTCCCAACATGGGCAACCCTAATCCTTTACGCACATCAATAACTCTATTCTTCACTTCTTCAGAATGCAGCTCTTCTTTCTTTCCTTTAGCCTGCAATAACACATACAGAATATCTACCATAACATCGCGGGAATCTCCCGGCTGAAGTACACCAACCGATAAGCAGAACTTTCGTACTAATTCTCTACCATTCATAGTGGGCTTTTCATACCTACGTAAAGTCAATTCCACTAATGGCGTATCGCGGCTTATTTTTCCCAAATATCCTCACCTTCTTTTTAATATACTCGACCGCAACGATTTTTTAAAACTTATAGCGGTCTCCTAATACTAAACCGTAGTTAATCATGCGTAATTCTACTTACGGTTTAGTATATTTAAAATTATGATTATAGTAGAGCAGCTACTGTTTTTAAATCTTTCTTAAAATAAGAAGTTAACGACTAAAAGTTGTAAGAATATTGTGATTCATAACGGGAATTATACTTAATGCTTCCATGCTGAATAAGTGATGAACTTCCGTCAATCCCCCGTAGAATTCTTAGTGCTTCTACATTCTCTGCCCTTTCTCTAAGAATTTCCGCTTTCTCTTGTTCAGAGTAAACTTTTATTGGCTTAAGTTGTGCTTTAACCCGCTGATATCTTTCACTTGCTTCCTTTAGTTCTCGCTTTGATATAGTTGGTAATTCAATTACCCAGTCGTCTAAAGCCATTTTTATTTAAACCGTTGTATTTATTTATGCAAATACCAAAATTTTATTTTGTCTTTACTTTTCTCGTCGACTCTGGCATAAAACTTCCGTTCTAATTGTACGATATCGCCTACTTTCAGCTTCTCCATGTTTTTCTCACCATATCCCGCAATAACCTTAGCATCATCCATAAGTACTTCTACAGCTAAGTTCTCTTTAACTGGAATCCAATGTAAAATCGCTCCTTTCTTAGGAGAGTTTTTATATCCCTCATAATCTTCTGACACAAAATAATACTTACCTTTTTTAACCTCAAAATTACAGTAATCCATCAACCGGTGTAATTTACCTTCTTCCAGTTTCTCTGTATCTGCTGTGCATAAATAAACTTCTCCCGTTGCAGATATCTTTCTCTTTCCCCGCTGCGGGTAATTTGGATGTAATTCTATCTCCGCCGCTTTTGCAGGAGCTTTCTCAATTTTTATTTTAGCAGGAGAATCTACAAAGAAATATCGATTAGCGTTAGGTTCAATAATATCCCGATTGAAAGCATTGATTGATTTCCAGAATTCTTCCTGAGGTACAGTCTTATCCACCGGAGAAATTCCGACCAGTTCGGTATATTTCAAAAAAGCACCCGCTTGGTACCCTCTTCTACGCAAAGCCAGTAAGAACGGCACTCTAATGTCATCCCATCCGGTAAATATTCCTGCTTTAATCTTGGCTTTAGTTTTGGAACAGGAAATTTCTAATCCTTCAAAATTGTATCTGCCCAAGAAATAAGTTTTGGGAAACATATCACTTAATCCTAAAGCGTTATACATCATCTCTTGACGTTTCGCATTGTCAGCATGATCTTTAGCGCGGATAATGTGCGTCATTCCCGCTTCGATATCATCAACAGTAACACAAAGGTTCATCAACGGCCAAACTCGATATTTGTACTTCTGTCGGGGATGTTCGCTGTCATTGATCCTAACTAACGGAAAATCTCGCATCGCCGGATTCTTATCTTGCATGTTAGATTTAAAACGCACTACCGCTTCGCCTTCTTTATATCCTTTTTCTTTATCAAACATTTTTTTCCAGCGTTTTAAGTTTTCGTCAATAGAATTCTTTCTGCAAGGGCAATTCTGCATCATTTCAGAATGTTGTTTAAACTCTTCTTGTGAGCAGGTGCAGACATAAGTAACCCCGAATTTAAACATCTTTAATGCATAATCATAATACACTTGCATTCTATCCGATTGAATCCACACTTCGGTTACATTTCCGAAAATCCACGCTGCATCTTCGGGAAGTAATTTATACGACTCTAAATCAATATTGTCGCTATTAGTATCTTCAATTCTAAGGATAAATTTTCCCCCATACTTCTTTACGTAAATGGAAGTCAATCCTCCGGTAATAGCATGTCCGATATGCATTGGTCCAGATGGCGAAGGAGCAAATCGCATAATCACTCCTTTCTTTTTATCTACTCCTTCGAGTTCTCTAAGCCCTTCTTTCTTCTCTTCCTTCTTTTCCTGCAACAGCTCCGGAGCGAGCTTGTCCAGCTTCTTCTGGAGCTCTTCTTTAGATAATTTAGAAATATCTTTGCTCGCAGCTTGTATTCCTTTCAACACTTCGGAAACTTTAGCTTTTAATTCCGGTTTCTCCTTTAAAACCATGCCTAAAACAACTTTATCATTAACGCTGCCGTTAAAATCATAAGCATTCTTCAGGACGTATTTTAATATCGTTTCTTTCATCAATGCTAAGGAATAAGAGGTGATTATTAAATGTTTTTGTTAAACTGTAATACTTCAGCAATATGAAGCGTTACCGTCATAAGGTCGAGCCTCTTCAAAGTTTACAGCGAAGCAGACAGAGGGTTGTCTCTTACGGAGATGTCTGCTCTCGGTAAGACACTGCGAGAGGCGAGAAGACGGTAACGCTTCACTTCAGAATGCTGAAGTGTTACGTTAAACTGGCTTAGTAGAAAGTCCCGCTCGGTTGCTCGAATCAAAGCAAATAGTAATCGAGCATCGAGTATGGGTCGTTATCGTTAGAAATAGAAAGCACGAATAATAGAGCTACCTCTCTGGTCAAGTTGACGACTTTCTACAGGGCCTGTTAAACATAGACTGGTTTGTAATTTAAATCAGCCGTTAATTTTATATACTAGATTGTATATGTCTCGACTATGGTGCTAGAGCTGTTACAAGGATTCTTTAACATTACTACAGTCCTATTTGCACTTTCAACTGCAGTTTGCGGCATTTTAGTCTTAAACAGCTTATTCAAAGATAAATTACAGAATTTATTTGATGATAAAACTTTCTTTATCTTCTTTCTTTTAGTTGCCGGATACATCCTGTTCGCCTTAGGAGAATTAACATGGTATTTAACATTTAAGTTATTCTCTGAAGTTCCTCCGGCTAGTATGCCCGACTTTTATTGGGTAAGCGGTTCGTTGATTTTAATTTTTGCGTTTGGAACGTTAAGTACGTTATATCACCATCAAAATAAAGACATAAACAAAATCGGGTTTACTTTAGGGTTAGCTGTTGTTTTAGTAGGGGGAGTTGTTTTATATCTAACCACCATTGATTTAACCCAATTGGCACAAAGCCGAGGCCATGTGTTTATCGGATTCTTTTATCCCATTGCTAGTTCTTTATTAGTTGTATTCTCAGCTACCATTTTGTTCTATTTACAGCACATTCATCATTTTCGTACCAGCTTAAAGTTGTTTTTCTTAGCCAATGTCGGCATTCTTATAGGAGATTTGTTGTATGTTTCAAACACCGTAGCTGTAAAAGGGGGATTTTTGGAAATATTATTGGGCTTGGTTTATACTTTAGCCTATTTAGCCAGCACTTTTTCTTTCTTATTGGTGTTATTAAAAGATCACGGTTTAGCGGAAGAAGAGATTATTGAGTAAAATCTTTCCAGTGATACCTCAGAAAGCTAAAGTATTACTCTCTCCAGCAACATTTATATTCCCCAATATAATCCTTCTAGTATGCTTTCCATTCGCGCTGGTAAGAATTTATCTTGGTCTTTGATAGGAATATCTATCGCCGCCATATTGGGAATGCAATATTTGGGTAAAATAACCTCTGGGATGATCCCATTCTTTGCCGTAATTACTTTCCTGGCTAGTATCTTTATCATCGTCAAGTCTAGTGATTATACTGTTTATTCTATGGAAGATTATTCCAAGCAGACCAGACTGCCGCGTTTTCTAGTAGGCTTTGTTATTTTAGCTATTGTAACCGTTTTCCCTGATTTATTCACCGGTATTTTTGTATCTGAATCAGGACAGGGAGAAATAATTCTGGGTGATATTCTTACTGCTACGTTAATTGATGTAGTGTTATTAATTGGTATAACTGCATTTATCATCAAAAAAGTTCCCATTAATGAGCCAGAGTTGAAAGGAAGCACACCGTGGCTGATTCTGGGATTGATGATGCTTCCATTGCTAATGTTTATTGATGGTAAGTTAAATCAGGTGGAAGCTATACTCCTGTTGGTTGCGTTTGCGTTATATTTAATGTTTATTACCAGAGCTGAACTAAAAGTTTCGCATATTGTAAAAAGTATTGCTTTCAGAAGCATCTGGAAAGATATTTTTATCTTTGGAGTAAATCTGGGCGCGTTAATTTTAGGAGCAAGATGGATGGCCCTAAGCGCAGGAATAATCGCCGATAATTTTGGCATTTCTCCATTTATTATCGGTTTCATCTTCATCGCGTTTGGAAATTCCATCGCCGAAATAGTATTTACGACTCAGATGGCTCGCAAGGGTGAGTCAGACATGAGTTTGGGCAATTCTTTTGGTTCAGTATTGGTAAATATTCTGGTGGTGTGGGGAGTAGCGGCATTAGTAAGACCGTTAGAAGTGTCCTCGATGTTTATCTATTCTTATATTGCATTGATAGTGATAATGATTGGGGTTATTTGGTTGATACAAAGGAATACTTATCTTACTCGAAAGCACGGGATTATTTTATTATTAATTTACGTTTTATTTACGGTGATAAATGTGGCGGTGAATTATTAGTTTATTATTAGCAGTCAACACCTTGTCGCAAATAATTAATCCTTCTTGCTAATCAACCCTTTCCAATGCTCTGTGTAGTAATTGTACTTCTGGTTGAATTCTTCTTTTGGGGTTTTGGGAACGTTCAAAGAAGCCAACCTTTGTTTAAGTTCATTTAATGTTTTTTCTTTCCCTTCCTCATCAGTGATTTGCTCTAATTCAATTATATATCCGTACCCTTTGGTGTAATCAAGCATAACATTAATTCCATCCCATCTAAACGTGTGCCTGTTCCTAAACCATTTTATTTTCACATTTAATCCTGCAGAAATAAAAATTTGTTCTAATTTCTCAAAGTCTTCTCGATTGAACCTGATTTCAACTTCTTCCCGAGCCTCATCATGCATTTTTCCTTTCTTCATCCAGATTTTAGAATAAAAATTGTTTCTTTGGATACGGATATCTTCTAGAGAATCAAAGTAATAAGTTTCCTGATAATCCTTTGAGATAAAAGCGGCTTTCTGCCGGAAAAAAGCAAGCAGTTCCTCATACTTACCCTTACTAATAAAACTTCTAATTTCAACTTCTATGACCATGCAGTTAGAAAACGTTTAGGCAATAAATACTTTTCTCAATACTTCCTCTCAATCAATCCTCTCATGCGCCTAACAAATTCATCTGCTTCTAGGTACAGCCGTTCGTACTCCGGACCGGAAACTTCTTTTATCTCTCTATGGGTTATCATCTTGCTCATGCGATAGAACTTATTCATAGAATCAACGTACTTCTTCTCTAACAGCTTATGTTTGACAAATACCCTATCTAATAAATCAGCTACATGCTCCGGAGTGGGAGGAATTTCATTATGATGCATCAACGCAGCATGAGCAGAATCAATTACTGCCCAATACAAATCCAACGCTGCCTGTAACAGATGCCAGCGTGAATTTAATAACGTTTTAGGTGACCTTCCATAATACCGCCATACACTTTCCGGTGATGGCCTGATGCGACCTTGCTTTAATAATTTCTGCATCGGCTCAAAGAAACCGATATCAATTAAAGTTACACCATCTCGAAGCATATTTACTATTACTGGATCTCCAGCTTTGGTATGCTCCCAGAAAGAAGTAAGCGTCATCGAAGTAATATGAAACTTAGGAGAAATCCTGGCCACCAGATTATCTACGACAATTTTATATGTTTCAATCATGGCTTCATTTATGGTAAACGTAGCATCATCAGTAATTACCAGCATATCAATGTCGCTTTGGGAAGTGTGATCTTTTCTCACCGAGCTTCCAAACAAGATTACCGATATCAGAAAATCACCCAGTTCTCGCTTAAGCTGTCCCGCAAATTTCTTGGCCAGGTTGAAGTCTTCGGTAGGATATTGGTTAAGGTTCTCGTTCTCTGGACGCATAATCTTAAATTCCATTATTTGGGGGTAATATTTATGGGGTTATAAGCTTTATTAACTATCTTTGGAGAGTAAATGTGCATTTTCATTCACTTAACCTATACTTCTCAGCAATCTTTTTAAACCAATTGCTTTTCTTTACCAATAACATGCCTAAAATCAAAGCAGCAGATAAAGTTTATGATGTAATTATTATCGGCGGCGGTCCAGCTGGATTAGCGGCAGCTATTTATGCCGGAAGAAAGCGCTTATCTAACTTAGTAGTCAGTATAGATATCGGTGGACAAGGAAATTTAACTGCTCATATTGAAAATTATCCCGGTGTTTTACCTCAATCAGGAGGACAATTGATGGAAGTATTTCATTCTCAAGCGCAGAAGTTTGGAGCAGAATTTGTATTCGGCAAAGTAAGCGAAATAAAGAAGAAAGGAAAAGAGTTTGAAGTAATTGTGGCTGGAGATGAATCTTACGTCGGAAAAACTATAATAATCGCATTCGGTAAAGTTCCTCGAAAATTAGGAATTCCTGGAGAAGACAAGTTCTTTGGCCGTGGTGTTTCCACCTGCGCCACCTGTGACGGCCCTTTATTCAAAAATAAAACCGTAGCCGTAGTCGGAGGAGGAAATGCAGCATTAGAAGCCGCATTGGATTTGTCTAATTTTGCCAAGAAAGTATATCTAATCCATCGCCGAGATGAGTTCAGGGGCGATGAAGTTACCGTAGAGAAGGTTAAGAAAGCATCTAAAGTAGAATTAGTGCTTAACTCCGCTCCAATCGAAGTTAAAGGAGATAAGTTTGTTTCTGCTGCAGTAATAGAAAATGTCAATGATAAAAAACGAAGAGAATTAGAGATAGATGGAATGTTTTTAGAGATTGGTTATGTAGTAGACAGTTCTATGGCAAAATCATTAGTTAAGATTAACGAAAATAATGAAATTGTAACTGATAAAAATGGGCAAACTTCTTGTCCGGGCGTGTTTGCTGCCGGAGATGTTACTGATACCCCTTTTAAGCAGGCGATAATCGCTGCCGGCGATGGAGCTAGGGCAGCATTAGGCGTGTATACTTACTTGACTTGTGGAGGAATGATTGGGAAGAAGATTGCTCCTGATTGGCATTGCCCCGGTAAGAAAGAGGAAAAATGGGAAAAGTTGTAAAGGTTGATTTGTTTAATATCAGAGCAGTTATTATTTTATTTGTCTTAATCTCATCAATCTTTTTAATCGGCTGCGCACCCAGCCAAGAAAAAATAGATAAGTTAGCCAATTGTTTAACTGAAAAAGGCGCAGTGATGTATGGTGCATACTGGTGTCCGCATTGCCAAGAGCAGAAAGAACGTTTTGGAGCCGCTTTTTCAAAAATAAATTATGTAGAATGTGAGGTCCAGAAGCAGAAGTGTGCTGATGATAACATTAAAGGATTGCCTACATGGAGATTTAAAGAT
Source organism: uncultured Methanosarcinales archaeon (assembly GCA_964542815.1). GTDB lineage: Archaea > Nanobdellota > Nanobdellia > Woesearchaeales > GW2011-AR9 > JACRPH01. Next base: position 28,442 of record CAZIUU010000014.1, read on the forward strand.
GGCAGTTCTGCTGAAGGCGCGCAGGAATTATCAGTTCTGGCGAAGAAAGCGGGATGTGGGTGGTGATAATTCATCACTATTTTTTTCATCGACACTTTTATATATCGATTCTCTTTTTTATGGCTTATTAAAGAGGCTGAAGATATGAAACAAACATTAATATTATTATTAATGAGTATATTTCTGCTTTCATTACTTCAAGTTACTGCCATCTATTCTGACTCCCCCCAGCTTAAAGTTACGTTGATGTCTCAAGATCCTGATCCGGTAGAGCCGGGACAAATAGTTACGGTTAAATTTAAAGTGGAAAATAATGGCTCGCAAACCTCCAAAGACGTTATCATAAAACTAATGTCTCAATTCCCTTTCACAATTTATGGTGATGCTTTAGAAAAAAATATTGGTCAGATGAAGGCTCTAGCTACCGGCTCCGATGCAGCTATCGTGGAATTTAAATTGAAAGTTGATGACAACGCCGTAGAAAAAGATACCGAATTAGAATTAACTGCATTGATGGGAGATTCCGGAGTAAGCTATACCAATAACGAGTTTATGATTGACATCCAAACTCATGATGCAGTATTGGCGATTACTGATATTACTTCCGAACCTTCGCTAATAGCTCCAGGAAGCACCGGCAAAGTAACTATTATGGTAAAAAATACGGCTGATTCGTTGCTTAAAGACATCAAGTTTAAACTAGATATGAGTGGCAGTTCTACTCCAATAGCTCCGTATCAATCCTCTTCTGAGCGGATAATTGCGCAGTTGAATTCTAATTTTCAGCAGACTCTAACTTTTACAGTTATTGCCAAGCCTGATGCCGCTTCCGGATTATATAAAGTTCCCATAAATATCTCTTACAATGATGAGAAAGGCACTTCTTACACTCAAACTGATGTGTTAGCCGTAATTATTGGCGAACGCCCTAAGATAAACGCGTATATCAAAAAAAGCACGGTGCAACAAGCCGGGAAGAATGGGAAAATTACGTTGGAAATAGCTAATACTGGCAATACTAATTTGAAGTTTTTGGAATTAAACCTGCTTCCTTCGGAAGATTACCAATTGATTACACCGAGCAGTTATTTTTATCTGGGAGATGTGGATTCTGATGATACGGAAAGCGAAGAGATAGAAGTTTATGTAAATGAAAAGGTGGAAACGTTAAAGCTGCCAGTTAAATTAAATTATGCTGACGCTAATAATCAGCCGTTCCAGCAGCAGTTTGACTTGGAATTACAGCTTTATTCTTCTTCGCAGCTGAAAAAGTTTGGGGTGCTGGAGAAGAGTAAAGCAGGGGTTTATGTTTTGGTTGTTGTTTTATTATTGTTTGGAGTATTATTATATCGGCGTTATCGTAAAAATCCAGAAGGTTTTTCTCGAGAGATTAAATCGTTGTGGTTGATGTTGACGGGAAGACTTAATGGGAAGAAGTAAGTTTTACCACAACCCTTAATAATTCATTCTTCTTTCTTCTAAGATAAATGCTTAAAGACTATTTCCGCCTAGCCCTGCACAGCGTTAAACAGCGCAAGATGCGTTCTTGGTTGACTCTATTAGGTATCTTTATCGGCATTGCTGCCGTAGTAGCTTTAATTTCTCTTTCTCAAGGCTTAGAATCTGCCATCAAAGAACAATTTGTTAAATTGGGTTCAGATAAAGTGATAGTACAGGCGATTGGCTCTGGTTACGGTCCCCCGGGATCAGGTGCAGTTGCTCCCCTGACTAAAAGCGATTTAGACGAAATAAAAAAAGTTAAAGGAGTGGATCAAGCTTTCGGCAGATTAATCCGCTCGGTTAAAGTGCAGTTTGACAAAGAGGTAGAATATACTTATGCCGTTTCTGTTCCAGATGATAATGAAGATTTGCAGTTAGTTATCGAAGTCAATAATTATGAACTAGAGCAAGGGCGGATGCTGAAAAAGGAAGATAAATACAAAGCCATATTAGGGAAAGATCTAGCTACAGATTTGTTTGGGAAAGAAGTTCAGCTTCAGGATACTTTAAAGATTGAAGGAAAAGAATTCAAAGTAGTAGGTTTACTAAAAAAATCAGGCAATCCTCAGCAGGATATTGCTTTAGTGGTTCCGGAAGCGGCTTTGGATGAGATTTTAGGGATTTAAGGCACCAAAGATATGATTGCAGTGAAAGTAAATCCGGGAGAAGAGTTGTCAACT
>CAZIUU010000015.1:0-10301 GCA_964542815.1 uncultured Methanosarcinales archaeon
GGTTATTTTAAAATCTCCAAGTATCAGATCTTCTTTTTAGACTATTTGCAATTGTTAATTCTACAATGTGACTCACCCCTTTTACATATCCCATATTTCTTAATTAAGAAATTCTGATTAAATCGCGCGCTTAGTTTTACTAATTCGTAGCCTATCCCCGCTAATACCGGCAGTAATAATATTCTTCCAAATAACTTAACATACCATTCTCCGCTGATGAACGAGAAGATGATAATAGATAACAACAGTACCATAAACAAAAATGAAGTCCCACATCTAGGATGGAAACGTGGATATTTTTTTACGTTATTTACAGTTAATTCTTTACCTGCTTCGTAACAAGCGATAGCTTTATGCTCTGCTCCGTGGTATTGGAAAATACGGCGCACTTCGTTCAGGAGAGATATTAATCCCAAATATCCAAGAAATAATGCCACTCGAAATAATCCGTCTAATATATCAAACCATATCCCTTCTGATTGGATAAATCGGGCAGTGAAGAATGGCAGGGCAATGAAGAATAATACTACAAACAGAAAAGATAGAGCAATGGTTCCGATAATTTCCAAGGTAGTAAGCTTTTCTTCCGTTCCTAAGTTCTGGTTGGAGCTCCACACTAAAGCTCGGATGCCATCGCAAAGAGAATATCCTAATCCTACAATCCCTCGGATGAAGAAAAAGTTGAAGAATTTAGGATAAGAGGTGCTTTTTTCTTGTTTTATCTTTATTTTGCCATTGGGAAGACGCACGGCTACGGCATAACGTTGTTTGTTGCGCATCATTACACCTTCTATTACCGCTTGTCCGCCGATTTGCATAAGAGAAGTATTTTAATGTATTTTATAAACCTATTCCTTCACCAGCACGTCCCAATGCCGAGACTTAACTTTGTACTTCTTTAATAGCTGAACAAACTCATCTCTGTGCTCAAATGGAACGATAATTCCGCTTTTACCAATTTTGCCACCTTTATGAGCCTCCACAATTCCAATGTATCTCTTTCCATTGATGGTGTACCCATATAACTTGTTCAAGAAAGCGCCCCGATTCTTACCAATCTTCTCCCAGCTAAATATCACTTTATGCTCTCCAAGAAAAGCTTTTGGCTCATATCTGCCCCACAGAACAATTCCTGAACTGGAGATGCTATTTTCCAGTTCTTTCCATTTCTTTAATTCCCCTACTTTAACGCTTATCTCCTGCTCAATTCCTTTAACGCGAAAGAGTGTAGCTTCTCTGCTTTGATGGAACCTATTTACAATTTCTTTGACTACCAATTTCTTTCTGATATCTACAAATATATCCACATCGCTGTTTTTAGTAGCTTCTCCCTTTGCTACAGAGCCGTATAGGATTATCTGATTAATATTGCTGAGTTTATCACCAAGTTCCCTTACTAGAAAGGAAACGAAGGTACTGGCATAGGCAAATAAGTCACTTTGTTTCATCTAACTCACCTACCTGCTCTTCAATTAACTTTTTTAGGTAAAGAAGCTGGTTTATCTTCTCCATGAGTTTTTCTTCTTCTTTAACGGGAGAACCATAAGCTAAATCATCCCTGCTCTCTTCAATGTCAACAGCGATAGAAATCATTTCATCGATTTTAGGTATTGAAGAAATCGGACAAGTTAGCTGCTGCTCAAGCTTCTCTTTTATTCTTATCTGCCTGAACCAGTCATGCTTGATTCTGGCTCCGCCTTTTATTATTCCGAGCTTGTGAAAGTATAATTCAATCAAATCACAAATGCCTAAAGAGAACATTAAAGCCAGCCTGCGCTGATGTTGTCCTATCCCTCGCGAATCTTCTAATGCCGAATTAATCTCGTCCAATACTTCCTTTAAGCTTTCTAAGTGTTTTTCCGGCCCCATTTTTGCTAGTAAGACACCTGTCTTTATAAGCTTTTCTCAAGACATCTGTCTTTAACAGATTAAGACAATTGTCTTTATAGTAAGTGACATTAATATTTATACAATATGTCACTTACTTATTAGGAGATGACATACTACTTGTATAATTATTTATGTCATCGAGTATAGATTATTCTCGCTGCCCAGAACCATGGGAATTAGATTTGCGATAGCCTTGTCCTATCGCTTTGAGAAACATTCCCAGACTATACTCGACTGCAATTAATTTTCCTAACCATTGCAGTCTCCTAATACTAAAACGTAATGATCAGTTCTAAATTTTACTTACGGTTAAGTATATCAGTGTTTTCCTTTGGTAGCTCTTAATCCTAATCTCTCCATTTCTAAAGAAACATTTAAGTTGGGCAAAGAATAAGCTTGCCTTTCGGAAATAGCCCGTCGGAAAGCTTCTACAAATTTTTCTGGAAAACCTCCCAGATGAAATTCAGTATAATGGCGCTCTGCCTTCGGAAGGGGACATTCAGAAATAAGTGCAGAATTCTGAAGGATCACATTGCACACCTCGGAAAGAAAGTCAGTTTCATACTTTTTGTGATTTGGCTTATCCACAATGCCAGTTCGCACTCCCGGGCAGTTAGGATCAGCAGTAAGAATGACTTGCTCTAATCCGCAATTAAGAATTCCGCTTTCGGTGTGATATTCAAACCCAAACAAAGTGCGATAATCGTAAGTGCGATAATTAATCTCTACACCTTTACTAATACGATAGTTTAATGATATTGGAGCTCTTCCTCCCTCTTTATCAAAAGTGTCCCAATGGTCGCGGATGGAACGGAAATATCCCCAACGAAGGGAATCTTCTTGTACAGCGTAGCCTTTCAGCTTGAAGTTAAAGTAATGTGGTTTAGGAGTAGGGTCGGGCATATTTACCTGTAAGAATATAGCAGTATTTTTAGAGTTTGTGGTGGTGGAGAAGAGGGGATGGTGAAATTCTTCAATCATTGACTCTAAAAAAAATAGGGTCGACTGCGGTATCTCAAGTTTTTTTTAATAATCAATTTAAAAAAACTTTCCCAATCCCGTCTGCCCCTTTCCGGTCAAATCCTCTTCTTTGTATCCTAACACATTAAAGATATTAGATACCGCTGGGAGAAGCTGATTGTTCAAATAATAATCTGCATCGTAATCTCCAGAAGCAACTTCGGTAGGAATCTTAGCTCTGTCTCTTACCAGCCCAGTTCCTTTGCAGATAATATATTCAATTACGCTTCCGGGAGCAATACGTTCGCCTTTCTTCACCATCTGCCAGGCGATAGCTACATGCGGAGCGATAGAAGAATAATGATTCAATTCTTTAGTTATCTGAGTTTTAATAATTAATTTACTTAGAGGAAATTTCCCTGCCTGCAGCTCTTTAATGGTATCTTTAACATACGCTAACGCTAATCCCGCTTTATCTTCCAATACCATCCTAAGTACTTCTAATTGGAGATCTTTAGCCAGAGGAGAACAATTACGCCTTATGGTTTCAAATCCGGTTATTTTAAGTTTGCCTTCTTTGGAAATCAGCGCATATTTCTTTTTAGCGCCTTTTTCAGTGCCCTTTGCTGCAACGAATATTCCACGAGGATAGTACCCCTCTAATTCTAATTCCATGGTTCCGGGTAAAGCAGCGTTAATTTCTTTCTGGAATTTGAGCGCTTTGTCTAACGAGTTGTCTCCGAGAAGGACAAAACATGAATCAGTGTCTCCGTAACAAACCCTAAACCCGCTTTCTTCTGCTTTGTTCATGGTTTTCTGGATATAATTCCTAGCATAAGCCGTAGTAGACCTGGCGCTTTCTAATGAATACCATCTTGCGCCAAAGAATCCTAAATAACCATAAAATGAATTTGCCAATAGTTTAACTGAGATAGAACGTGCTTCTAACATTTTTGTATCTTCTTTTTTAGCTTTGGCTGCTTTGATCTGCTTCTTTAAATCGGCACGGATGGAAATTAACTGCTCCAATACAGTTGGAATAAAGTTTTTCTGCTTAGTGCAGAACCAATATTCATCCAACGTAGGAACTTTAGCTTTTTCCCTGCAGCAGGAACAATGGAAACTTTCCGGACCGATATTGTGCGAAGTGATTATACTGGGATACAATGAACGGAAATCAAATACGACCAACTCTTTATACAATCCGGGAATAGGTTCATACACAAATGCCCCTTCATAAGTTTCTTCCATGCGGTTATCCATCTCTTCTCCTTGGGGTTTATTGGGAGCGAGCACATTATATTCCCCAGCTCGCTTTAAGATGTAACTTTCAACCAAGCGGGCAAAGCGCATGCGGATTACGTCAAATGTAGGCAATCCTACAATTTTAGTAAATTCTAACATATCATAAAATAATTTTTTGCACAATCTTAATGTAAGATGAGCATCATGTAAATTGTATTCACAATAATCATGCAATCCATCGGGAGAATTGTCCCACACCTCAGCAAGCTGATCCAAATTGATTACTTGCTTTTTATCACCTAATATTTCTTCGCTTACTGAATCTAATGAATAGCTGTCGGTCTTCATATTTTTACCGAAAATATTGCGGATGAACTTGCACATGTCAAGATGAAGAATCCCGGTAATCTTGCTATCTCCTTCTCGAAAATCAGCTTTGCTTCCAGCTTGAAGATAAGAATAATCTAATCCTAAGTCAAGTCTGATTCGGTGCATTTCGGCGCGATGCTTGATGTACGGCAAGTCAAATCCGTCGGAGAAGTATCCGGTAAGAATATCGGGCTTGAATTCTAAGATTATTTCTTTAAAACGCTCTAACAACTTTACCTCATCTTTTACAAATTCAATGAATTCTTTATCGTGCTTGAATTTTTTCCAGGTTAATACTTTTCTTAATTCTGCTCCGGTTTCATCTATTCCATAGAAAGCTATCATCAATATGGGATTTTTTTCAAAGTCAACTATTTTATCTCGAGCATAGGTTTCAATGTCTAAAGCTAAGATTCTAGGATTAGATATACTTTCCAAGCTTGACTGTTTTACAGAAACGGCATTAAAGATGGGAACACGTAAGTTGGTTTCTGTACTGAATTCTCCTTCTACTTGTACTAAGGTCATGGGAGTTATGTTCATATCACGCAGGTAGCGATGGACGAACAGAATATCTTTTTCATAGCATTCAATTCCCCATGCTTGCAGTTCTCTACTGATAACCGGTACAGCTTTGGGATAATTAGTATAGATTTTCCATAATTTTATTTTTTTACCTAATAATTCTTTTTCTGCTTCTTCCCATCCGGTTACTTGGGCTGGCTCGGATTTAGTTTCAAGCTTCAAGTCTTTTAGTTTTTCAGCTATTCGGGCTTGGTCCAATTCATGCACTTGAGCGTAGAAGAAAGGTTTGTATTGATGAACGACGCAGATTCTTTCGCCATTTTCTTGCTTTCCATAGAGGTAGATGTAAGTAGTTCCATCTTTATACCGGTAATCAAAGTCCAACGGATAGAAGTGGAGTTTCATGGTTTATCTCCAAGAGTGAGAGAATTTTATAAGGTTTATTGTGCTATTTGTGATAGTTTTAAATGGAAGTAAAGTATGTAACAAATTAAGTTTAATCTACGACCTTCATGGATTTAAGTTTCCAATCGCTTTTTCATACCACGGTCGAGCGATTTGTTTTGCTCTTTTGGAGGTTATTCGATTAAACATCCAATTAAATTTTTCTTTAACTTTTTCTATTCCCACTTCAGAAACATGTTTTGTTAGAAATAGGGAAATATTATTTTCAAAAAAGCTAATGCTATCAGCATCTTTTAATAAAATTTGGTCATCATTTCCTCCTTCTTCATGTCTTGATACCAACATTTTAACTCTTTTCACTAATTTTTGCTCTGCACCCTCTTTTTTTAAAAATCGGGCAATAATCTCAGCCCCTCTTTCTTCATGTGGGCGAAAGAATTCCGAACTAGTATAACTAATGGTTCGCGCTTTTTCAATAATGTCTTTCCTCCTGAAAGCTCTTTCAATATCATGAGCTATGGCAGAAATCAATAGTGCTTCATCGGCATCAGCTTTTAATTCTTTAACCCAGTAAACGGTTCTTTCAAAATGTTTTAGTTGAGAGGCTTTTCCAATTTTTGTGAATGAGTCAATTACAAATTGCTCCGCTTTTTGGTATAAATTTTTATTCATGGGTAAAGTGTTTTCGTCTTACGGTATCCTTTTCAGACTCTTCAACAAGTAATTATCTTTTCCGCTAAGTCCAGAAATTTTCTCCGTCACAATCGGTGATACTTCCTTCTTCTCTTTTTTCTTTCCGATGTCTACTAACTTATCGCCTTCTTCTTTGATTAAAAGGTATGAAGTTTCTTTTTCGTCTTCAGACAGCTCTTTAGGCGCCCATTGCAGATTCAATCCGTCTCCTTCCCGACGGGGGATTATCTCTACTGCAAAATGAGGCACTTTCTGCCCTGCTCCTAATCCATTCTGTACTACAATATTCGTCCCGTGCGCCCCCATACTTTCAAAAATAGCCACACTTACTTTGTTGGCCAAAACAAAACATTTCTGGAGAATATCGTCAGGAACCATTTCCATAATAGTAAAATGTTGTTTGGGGAATACAGTTATCTGCCCAGGAGCGATAGAGAAGTCTTTGATAGCGATAATTATATCATTATCTTCATAGAGTATGTCTGCTGTACTCTTCCGTTCAAGTATGTCGCAATATTCGCATTTCATGTTTGTAATGTTAATGGTGTTAAACAGTAAGTTTATTTGAATAAATCAGCTATATCATCTAAACTGGCATCTCCAGAGCTTTCCGGCTCATCTTTAGGCTTATTTTTTGTAGAGGAGCCTGGTTTGGGAGATGATTTCTTAGATGCTTTCTTTGCCTTAACTGGTTTTTCTTCCACTTCTTCTGGTTCTTCTTCAGCAGGTTCTTCTTTAGTTTCAGCTGGCTCTTCTTCTGGAACATCAGCAGAAGTTTTTTCCGGTGCTTTCTGCTCTCCTTTCGGCAAGGTAGCCTGCTTCTCTTCTTTTACTCCCAGCAACGTCTTTAATCGCTTCTCTACCAGCTCTTTTACTTTTGCTCTTAATCCAGCATCAATTAGTTTATCTTCTACTTCGATTATTTTATCCCCTTCTTTTCTGGGGATTAAATGCAGCATGAAATGCTGTGCTCTTTGCCCGGCTACGGCACCATTGGCTACGAATACATTAGTTCCGGATACTTTTAACACTTTGAGCAGCACTTGAGAAAGATATTTTGATACTAGAAATAAATGCCCGATTTCCTTATCCGGAATTTGAGGCATTATCGCATAATGCTCTTTAGGCATAATCAATAGATGTCCTTTAGAAGCGGGAGCAATGTCTAATACTGCAATACACTTTTCGTCATCGTACACTTTTTTGCTGGGAACTTTACCCGAGATTATCTGGCAGAAGATGCACTGCTGTTTCTGGAACTCTTTCAGCTCTTCTGGAGACATCTTCTTGATTTTTTCTTCCAGCTGTTTCCGTTGCTCTTCGGTTAGTTCGGGCATAGTGTAGTGGTTTAGTTTTGGGGTTTATAAAATTATGGTGAGCTATCTGGCAACCTCTTCATCTTCTAATCTCTTCTAGCATTTTAGGTTAGTCCTTTTTGTTATTCTTTCATTTTTGGTGATACCTATTTCTTTGTTTGAACCATCCTTGATAATATATGATATTTCTTCGTTGAGCAAACCTATTTTATATTGTTTTTTCTCTGTTAAGAACCAAATGACTTGTTCATAGAATTCTGGGAGGCATTCTATTTTATATCCTTTGCCAAGATATTCTCCTTCTTTTATTTCAGTGCCTTTTATTTTTTCGGCAAATCTTTTTGCTTCTAAGAGGTCTGCTTCAAATTCTTCTGGTTTTACATCTTTTATTAGAATAGTTTCTTCATGCTCCTCTTCATACCAATAATATTCCACTTTGAAAATATTAAGCTCTGTCATTTTATCCTCCGGTTAATAATTCTCTAATTTTATTTACGAAATTGGCTGTTTGACTTATAGCCGAATTTTGGTATCATTTGATACTATTATGGTGTCACTTATAAAGATTGTAGTTTTGGGACACTATTTAGCCGCTTCATTCTTCAGATCTTCAGCAGGTTCGCGAGATAAAAGTAGGGGGGAACAGGTATCCGCCGTATTTATTCTTAAAAGCAAACAAACGTAAGTCTACTCTTTCAAAATCTCTCTTACATTCCAGAAATCCATCTTGACGAATTTATGAGGGTCCAACTTCCGTTGTTTTAATTCAAGCAACGCTAACTTAACATGCGTACTGCCTTTAGGAATAGTAAAACCTGCTTCCATACTCAGCGAACTTAATTGCTTCAATGCTGCATCCCGAGCCAAAATAGAAGCTGCTGCCACTTCCACATACTTTGATTCAGCTTTCTCTTCTTGTACATCTCCAACGGAACATCCGGGATATTTATCAACAATATGCTTTCCTGGCTTAAGGTAATCAGCACATTCTTTATGCAGCTTATCTAACAGCAGAGTTATGTTGCCGTTATGTTGATTATAATCTTCGGGAAAAATACTTTTTATTTCGCATGGGGCTATCTTCCTTATTTCTTCTGCAATTCTTACCACTTCTTTGTCGCTCAGAGTTTTGCTGTCAGCCACACCTAACTCAACCAGTTTCTCTCGCAATTTTTCATCCGCTTTCACTGCCGCCACTACAATTCCGCCAAATGTGTCTCCTTTTAATGATTCATCACTGCCGATAACCCAGCCAAATTCTTTTTTGAATGAAGCGGATTCTGATTTCTGCCCTAGTTTAAGCTTTTCTAATTCTTTGGCTATCACCGCTACTTCAGCTTTAGGTCCCTGCAGCAAGAGCTTTCCAGAAGTGTATAAAACGAGAGTAATGTTGCCTTTCTTCAACCGCAATTCTTCATAGCTGTTTTTAGGGGGTTCTTTATTGCATCCTTTTAATTTACCTAATTCCTCTTTTTTAATGTGAATGAAGACGGTCATGTATAAGTTATCCTCCAGTGAAAATCAAAGCTTCTTTCCCCGGAACTTTAGCCATAAATGGTCTCTTTCCGAGACATTTGCCTTTAGCTTCATAGAATACGTCTTTAACTTTTTCGCCATAAGCAATAATTCTATTCTCGCACACCGTTATCCACTCTCCTAAATAAAGAGAAAGGTTCATTTTCATGAAAATATCGTAGTTCTTGTCCACAATAATAGTAAGGACAACACAAAGTATTTTAAATGTTTCTGTTGGTTACATGTGCATAGCTCGTTCACACTGGCCAATTGGTGTTATACACATATTGTTTGCAATTAAGTTTTTAAAGAAGCCGTGGTTTTACAGTTACTGTTGGGCCAGTGGCGTAATCCGGTAGCGTTCTCCCATGGCATGGGAGCAGTCCGAGTTCAAAGTCTGGTTGCGGTTATTGCAACTGGAGCGAAAGTCTCGGCTGGTCCAGCTTTTATATTGGGGCTGTAGTCTAGCTTGGTAGGATTTACCCTTGGGGAATAATTCCAATATGGGTAAGGCCGGAGTTCAAATCTTCGCAGCCCCATCTTTGTTTAATGTTTTCTGTTGAATGGAATGTGCTGCTGAGTGAAACGAAGCGCACTACGTTCGCCAAGCGTAATTGGCGTTCACATCTTCGCAGCCCCATCTTTTTTACCAACTGCAATATTTGTAATTCCAATCCTCATAATCCAACCTATAAACTCAATCATCACAATCTTTTTAAGAAGGACGCTATCACAACTCACTGGTCTCAAAACGGGGTGGTGAGGGAATTGGGTTGGTTTTTTTAATCTTAGCTATGAGGGTGGCTAAGAATAGATATTCCAATTCCCGCCACTTCTTTTTTCAACAAAGTAATTTCAAAAAGAGGGTGATGTGTATGTTATCAACGGTTAAAGTAAATATAAATATTACAACAATTAAATATCTATTTTTGGCAGGTGATTTCTATGGCATATAAGATTGGATTAGTTTCTACGCATGGCACCGGAAAAACAACTCTTGCTTATGAAATTGCTGCAGAACTGAAAAAGAAGAGAGATTTAAGTGTAAGAGTAATAAGCGAATTATCAACTATCGCCAGAGAAAGAGCAATTCCAATTGACCAGAAAACCACTTTAGAAGCCCAAGCTTGGATTCTTCATCGCCAGTGTGCTGCGGAACGCGCAGGAGCGGGGCCTGGACTGGTCCGGCGGCGACGTGCAGCTCCTGCGCCAGCCCGAGGAGCTGGCCCTGATCCGAGAGATGCTGCTGCTGCCCGAGTTGGTGGAGGCTGCCGCGCTCACCCTGGCGCCCCACAACCTGCCCCACTACGCCCAGGAGCTGGCCACGGCCTTCCACAACTTCTACGAGCGCTGTCGCATCATCTCCGAGGATGCGCCCCTCAC
>CAZIUU010000015.1:10311-29962 GCA_964542815.1 uncultured Methanosarcinales archaeon
GAAGCGAAAATTTATAATTACGATGTGGCTATCTGCGACAGAACTGTATTTGATAATTACTGTTATCTAGAGAACGCCGTGGGAGCCAACCGGCATTATCTGAAGATGGCAATGGGACATTCTAATGCTAATCCTTATGATTGTTTATTCTATCTCCCCGTAGTTGGAAAATTCAGCCCAAAGAAAAGAGATCCAGATCAAGAGTTCCAGAGAGCGATTGACCAAAAGATTGTTGCGTTTCTAGATGAGCATAACATCGGATATACCACTCTTCCCACAGAGCGAAGAAAATGGAAATCTTTAGTGGTGCAATATACTTTGAAAGACCTAAAAGAACTAGAAGAAAAGAAAGAGCAAGAACGCCGGGCAGGAATGACAAAATGGGCAGAGTCTTTGCCATAATACCAAAATACTTAAAACAACATTGATAACTTCAATAAAAATGGCCGACTATGTAATACTCGTTGAAGGAAATATCTGCTCCGGAAAGACCAGTTTCTGTGAATATCTGCAGAAGAACCAGAATGGAGCTTTAGCAGGGGCAAAAGTGCATCTGGAGTTTATTGATCCTGTAGCTTTGGAATTATTCTACTTAGATCGTAAAATGCATATTGAACCTTACGATAAGCGGGCACATACAGAATTGTTTGAAAATAGTTGCCTGCAGGGACGTATTAATCGACATTCTAAAGCTAAGATTATACCCGGAGTGCACATCTTTGATAAAGGTATGTTGTCCGGAGCAGAAACTTTTTGTAAAAATTCCGTCCGAGAAGGTTTTTTGAGTGGTGAGGGTTATGAACATTACCAAAGAACATTACGAAGAGCATTAGACCAACTTGATCGCACCCAGCAGGAAAAGTGGCTGGAATCATTAATTGTTTATTTTCGAGTGAGAGATGTTTCTATTCTGCAACAGCGGCAAAAACAACGTAAAACTGAAGGGGAAGTCATTCCTGCAGGATACTTAGAAAAAATTAATACTTTAGAAGAAGACTTTATTCAAAATCTGGAAACAGTCTATCGTAGCTATTGGTTGCGTGCTCCAAAATTGTTGATTGTCGATGGATCGATAGATTTTAATGAATATCCAGACCATCATCAAGAAACCATGGAAAAGATCTTAGAAAAGATGACAATTAAGAGGTAAAAAAGTATTTGATGTAATAAAACAAGAGATGGGAGATAATAAAAATGGTAATAGCCGCAATCAATGATGACAAACTTATACAAGTAGTGTCTGCAGTTCAGCAGGAAATCAGTAATATCTCCTCAGAAGAAGCACTAAGACAAGTATGGAACGAAAAAAAAGAGCTAGAAGAGCTTCTGAGAAAACATAAGCCGATACTGATGGTGGGAGGAAATATTGGTTTTGGTAAAACCACTGTGGCCAGTATTATTGGAACTTATGGAAAAATTGAAGAGATTAGAGAGCCAGTGGAAGATAATCCGGTGTTAGACTTATATTACTCAAATATGAAGAAATATTGTGAGCGTCTTCAAATAGATGTGATAAATACTCGATTACATGATATTGTACTCGCCAAGCACAATTATCCTCATCAAGCGCTTATTTTTGACCGGACTACTTATGAAGATACTTATATCTTCTGCGAAACGCTTACCACCGCGGGGATAATGAAAGAAAGCCAGAAGAAATTCTGTGAGTGGTATTTTAAGATGAAGCTCAATCAATTAGAAAGCAGGCATAAAATGTGTTTAGCTCCAGACATGATTATTTTTTTGCAGGGAGCTCTAGAAACGGGGTGGAAACGTGTTAGTGGCAGGGATAGGCCAATGGAAATACGAAAAGATGCCGGCAAAGGAGTGGGATTAAGCAGAGAGTTTTATGCTAGTTTGCATAGCCAATACGAAACTTTTCCTAAGAGAGTAAGGGCTATTTATAATGGACATATCCTCACTCTTCCTCAAGATACGGTAGAGGTGGCTGATGCTACTAACAGTAAAGGGCAGTTGTATGTGGTAAAGAGTGTAAAAGAGACATTAAAAGCAGTGTATGAGTGAATCTGTTGGATAAAACTTAGCAAAAAGGCTATTGCTATTTTAGACGATTCTAGCCTATCTTATCACCTGCAACAGCTTGCATAAATCTTCATCTTTCTGAACAATAGAGGCCGCTTTTTCCAATCTTTGTTCAGAAGTACTTTTAAATATTTCCATCGTTCCAGAATCCATAGAGTCCAAAGCAAGATTTAAACATTTATTTAAGTATGTCTCACCAGCTTTAACTAAATCTGGAGATATACCTTCAGAATAATTTTGTCTCATGGAATCCAGATGAGCTCTCATCCAAGTTCTCGCTTCTTCTGCTCTTATTGCGCTTTTCATCTCATCCATCCCTAACAATCTGTTAAAGTTAGTCAGAAAAGATCTCATCGCCCAATCCTGGTCAGAATAATTTCCAGGAAGCAAGCTAACCCTTTCCATAGATATTTCAGACCCCGGGCTCCAACTACTCATCTCAACCACATTTTCGATACCAAATAACCTCGTTCTTAATTTTCCTAAAATGATTTTTAGATTATTATAATAACTGCGATTACCGACATTTATCGGATGAGTGAAAAATAGATCGGTTTTAATACCTAGCCGAGGTTTTCGATTTTTATCATCTACTGTTATTGAAGTTTCCAGATAAATTTCTTTCCAGCCCTTGACGGTATAAGGGAATAAATGGCCGCCATTGCCTAACTTCAAATCAGGATTATCTTCAACAATTTTTTTCTGTTCCGATGGATCTGGTGAAAAGAGATATAATTGCAGAGAAGGGACATTTCTGGTCCAGTCATAACCCCCTTGCTCTATATTTTCCCTAAATACGCCGTGGGTATCATCAATAGGATATTCATTCCCAGCAATGATCCCTCTTTTAGCCAGAGCAGAAATTAAATCACGACTTAAAAACGGAATTTCCGGCTTATCAGCAAAACCGCTTGGCCTGACTTCCAATACCTGATTTACCTTGCATTTAAGATACAATCCCGAACGGGGATCAAAACTTTCATCAACTACAAGATTTATTTTATGCATTATCTTTTTAAAGTAGTGAACTTATATAAAAACATTATGGAACTATCACAAATAGTCATTCTTTGAATTTTTTATCGCTATCAAAATAGTGTTCCACAAAATATTTAGAATGTGATATAACCACCCGCAATCTTTAAAAATAATCACCAATTCAGCCTTATAGATTGGTCCCGTAGCTTAGCTTGGTAGAGCGCTGCTCTGATAAGGCAGAGGTCCCGCGTTCAAAGCTGGTTGCGGTATCTGCAGCCGGGAGAAAGTCGCGGCGGGACCAGTTTTTATTTTTCTGACAAAAACTTAATAAATCACTTCCATTTATCAATGGCTGGTGATGCTAAATGGAATGTGTTCAAGCTATTAATATGGAAGATTGCATACAGAAGATAAATCGGGTAGAACAAATGCTAGAAGAAATTAAAAGCAGCTTGACTTTATTTGACAAAGAATTACATCTCAGTATTGAACGAGGAGAAAAAGATATTGCCGAAGACCGGGTTACTGTATGTAAGACGGAAGAAGATCTAGACGCTTTCTTTGCCTCAGTTTAAGATGTACGAATCAGTATTCTCAGATGAATTTAAAGCACAACTTAGTAAATTAAAGAAAAAAGATTTAGTGATGTATTCTCGACTAGAAAAAAAGATAAAAGACCTCTTATTAGAGCCGACGCATGTAAAACATCTCCGGAATGTGTTAAAATGGGAGCAGAGGGTACATCTTGGTTCATTTGTGCTGCGCTTTCGTTCCGAAGAGAATAAGTTGTATTTTATCACTTTCAAACATCACGACGAAGCATACTGAGAAAGTCGCGGCGGGACCAGTTTTTATTTTAACAATATCTTTCTTCATATATTCTCCTGTCTCTATTCTCTCGCCGCTAAATCTTTAAATACCAGCCACCATTTCGGAATACTAATAATTTATATAAAAATCCAGTCAAAAATAACTTTAATTGGGGGTGTTGGTAATGAAAAAAGTTGTGATAAGCATCGCGATATTAGCTATAGTTCTGTTTGTAGCCGGCTGTTTGGATTATAAAGCTTATGATGTGAATAAAGGCCAGCCAGTAGTAGATGACAATTCTATCAAAAAAGAAATTGCGGATATAGAAAAGCAATTGAATGCCGATAGCAATGCTTCTGCACCCAAAGAAACAGTTAAGCCGGCTGAAGGAGAAGTGGTTTTGCCCAAACTAACTGATACTAAAGTCCCATCCCCTGAAGAAGCTTTTGAAGGGAACTTGCAGACTGTCAAAGTTAAAGAAAACCAATTAGCCAAATTAAACTTAAAGCTCAGCGACCCAGATAAAGATAAAATAGCGTACACTTTCAGCAAGCCTTTTAACAAAGCCGGAGAATGGAAAACCAATTATGGTGATGCTGGAGAATATGTAGTCACCATTACTGCCACTGACGGCAAATTGACCACCGAAAAGAAAGTTAAGGTAGTTGTGGAAAGAGTTAATGTAGCTCCAGTGATTGAAAACGTAAAAGACTTGGCCTTCAAAGAAGGAGACATTATAAAATATACTCCGGTAGTGACCGATCCCAACAAGGATCCTTTAACTGTAAAAGTGTCCGAGCCTTTAAGTGGCGGATCATGGACAACTGACCATAAAAGCTCGGGAGAATATCTCATCAAAGTTAGTGCTAGTGACAACGAACTTAAAACTGAGAAGTCATTCAAGCTAACGGTTAAAGATGTCAACTTACCTCCAACAGTGAGCGGGCTTAAAGACCTTGTGGTAAAAGAAGGAGAATTAGTCAAGCTTGAGCCGGTAGTTATTGATTTAGATGGAGATCAGGGTGGAAATTTAACCATTACTTATACCAAGCCGATTGGCAAAGATGGAACTTGGTTGACTAAGTATATTGACCATGGCGTATATGATGTTAACGTCACCGTAGATGATGGTAGAGGAGCTATAGTAAGCAAAACGATTAAGATTACGGTTGATGATGTGAATATGCCCCCGTCTATCGATGACATCGGCTTAGTGGTAAAATAAGCAAGATGTTTTTATTTTATTTTTTTAACGTTAATAACCCTAAAATATCGCCGATTATTACAAATAAAGATACCTTTTAGAAAATGACAGCCAAGAAAGCATTGATGGGATTTATTCTGATACTAATTTTACTGGCCGCTATGGGCCTAGCTGAAGTTAAGACGTTTAAAGTAAAAGAGATGGATTTAGTTAAGATTGTTCCAGAGGCTTCTGATCTAGATAAAGATACAATTATATACTATTATTCTTATCCATTAAATGAGAATGGAGAATGGCAAACCACTTATGGTGATGCTGGAGAATATTATCTTAATGTTACTGCATCTGATGGAAAAAGTGAAGAAATTCAAAGAGTAAAATTAGTGGTAGATAAAGTTAATCGTGCACCCCTTATCCTCGAAAAGAAACTTGTAATTAAAGAGACTCAGACCATTGATTTAAAGAGCATCATCAAAGATCCAGATGGAGACCCTTTAGCTTATTCATTTAACCCGCCTTTTAATCCCAGCGGGGTATGGAAGACTAAATTTGGCGATGCGAGGAGCTTTCTGGCTAGCTTTGTCGTCAGCGATGGGGCAGCTACGGTAAATGGTCGGGTGGAAATAGAAGTTCAATCCACTAATCAAGAGCCCAAGATAACCGGCTCTTTCTCCGACCAAAAAGTAATCGAACTTACCGAGGATAATAAATTAGATTTTTATGTCGATGCTGAAGACCCTGAAGAAAAGGCTTTGGTTTATTCCTGGAGCCTGGACGGAACTATAATCGAAGATGAGGCGCAAGGAGAAATTTATGTTGGGTTCAATTCATCGGGAGAACACGTTCTTGCAGTAACCATTAGCGACGGGATGATTGCCGTTTCCAAAGATTGGAAGATAATAATAACAGATGTCTATCGTGTCCCTGAATTCAGCGTTCTTCCTGTAACCGTGAAAGAAGGGGAGCTGGTTAAACTGCAGCTTCCAGAGTT
This sequence comes from uncultured Methanosarcinales archaeon, assembly GCA_964542815.1. Lineage (GTDB taxonomy): Archaea > Nanobdellota > Nanobdellia > Woesearchaeales > GW2011-AR9 > JACRPH01. Next base: position 16,338 of record CAZIUU010000015.1, read on the forward strand.
TGATCAGGATGGCCATGAATTGGCTTATTCTTTTGAAGAAACAAAAAGTGCAGAAAAAAGCGCCGAAATTGATTCTGTCGGAAAATGGCAGACCGATTATAAAGATGCAGGAGAATATAATATTAAAGTTATAGCCTCAAATGGAGAATTTTCCGCAGAGCAAAAAGTAAAGATATCTGTAATTAACGTAGATCGTGCCCCGATATTGAAACTCCCCGCCGCAGTCGGGATTAATGAAGGAGAAGAATTGAAAGTGTTTATCGACGCCGAGGATCCCGATGGGGATAAGGTGGAAATTATTTTCAATCAGATTCCTGCTGGAGCAGAATTCTCTGATAAAACCGGGGTAGTAACTTGGAAAGTCCCTTATGATGTCATAGCTAGAAAACCAGGCCGATTAAATAATCTGCTTAACCGTTTAAGATGGGAAAAATATCTGTTGAATCGGAAAAGTTTCCTGCTTGATGTAGAGGCATGTGACGAGGAATTATGCGCTTTAGGAACAGCCAATATTACTGTATATAATACCAATCAGCCACCCATAATCACGAATGTCGAGGTGAGCGAGGCTAAAGAAACGGATACGGTTGAAATAAGTGTAAATTCGTTTGATCCAGATTTAGATATCACTAAAACATATTTTACTTCTCCGGTAGGCAAAAGAAATGGAAAATGGGAAACTAATTATGGAGACAAAGGGAACCATACAATTTATGTTACTGTAACTGACGGCATTTCTCCAGTTACTGTGCCCGTTGAAATTAACGTGAAAAAAAATAATCGTGTTCCCTCTCTTAAGCTTAGAGATGATAAAGTTACGGTCAATGAAGGGCAGGAATTTACCTTAGTGCTAAATGCTGAAGATGCAGATAAAGATGCGCTTACATTAAGACTAGATAATTATCCTGAAGGGTCTTCATTTGCTGGCGGCAAGTTTGTATGGGCACCAGGTTACGATACTGTTAAAAATAAAACAAACTCCTGGTGGGCTAACTTTGTAAGCGGGTATAACTCGCTGAATCGCAAGTTCAGCTCGGATAAAACCGTGCAATGGCTCTCCTTTGTGACCTCTGATGGCGAAGCGGAAACCATTCATCCGGTAAAAGTTACAGTGAAGAATGTCAATCAAAAGCCGGAAATTGTAGATTTTATGCCCTCCAGCACGTTAGAGAATACCGCTATTGTTGAATTGGGTAAGCCGGTTATCTTCCACGTTGCCGTTAAAGAGCTAGATAATGAGCCTTTAGATTATATCTGGGAATTTGGTTTGGGACAGGAAGGCGTAGAAGGAACCGATACGGTACAACGCACATTTACTACTACTGGTGTAAAGAAAGTTAAGGTTACAATTAGCGACGGCAGAGATGAAGTGGTAAAAGAATGGCGAGTTAAGGTGGTGGAAGCATCTTCACCAGAGCTGGCATCTGTTTCTGAGCCACAAGAAGAGCCGTTTACATTCAAAGTGTATGTGGTGGAAGGGAATAAGAGTACGCAGGTTAATTGAGTGAGGAGAACAATTATGGTCGCAGATGAATATGTTAGAGAATTTGGGAATATCGAAAGGATTGTAGAGAAATATTTCATGAATGGTCAAATATTGAGCACTCGTTTTGTAATGAGAGTATTTGATACTGGATATCACCAATGGACGGACGAACATAAAATATTTGACTTCTATGGGGATATGCCGCCACAATTTGTTGGCCAGAATGCCATGTATTTTAGTTCAACCTCTAAATCAGGATATTTACAATTGAAGACCGCGAACATTAAAGTAGGAGAGATTACTTGTAGAGGCGGGGTCGATGGTGCCTATGACATCGTAGTGGATGAAAAATTTGATGGTACCGTTCCGTACTTCATCGGGAGCAGTTGTAAGTAAACTGAACAGTCTTTTTTCTTACCCATATCTTAATAAAACGCCTCCATTTCTAATCTTTATGCTCGACGATACTCACCGCTTGGCTCTGGAAACGCTGGAGATGGACAAACAGGCATTAATCTTTGCCCCCAGCCGTGCCAGCGCCGAAAAAACGGCTGAAGATATTTCTCTCCTGACAAAATTCAATTTTCCTGAACTGGAAAAAGCAGTGCTGCATGCTATTTCTGTTCCAACCAAACAATGCCGCAGGCTTTCCCATTGCATCAAGAAAGGAGTGGCGTTTCATCATTCTGGATTGACCGGAGAGCAGAAAGAGCTGATAGAAGAAGAATTCAGGAAAGGAAAGATTAAGATAATTTGCTGTACGCCAACCTTAGCCGCTGGGATAAGCACCCCCGCATTTCGCGTCATTATAAAATCACTCAAGCGTTTCTCGGATAAATGGGGCATGGATTGGATTCCAGTGTTAGAATACATGCAGATGTCCGGAAGAGCCGGAAGACCGGAATATGAAAAATACGGCGAAGCTATCTCCATCGCCAAAGATGAACGTGATAAAAGCGAGATTTACGAACGATATATCTGCGGAGTTCCCGAAGACATTTATTCCAAGCTGGAGGTAGAGCCAGTGCTTAGGACTTATTTGCTATCGTTGATATCTTCAGGAATTATTCGCGACCCTGCTTCGTTGAAAGAATTCTTTTCGCACACGTTCTGGGCGCATCAGTTCAAAGACCTGCCTAAGATTGAACGGATTCTGGAAAAGATGCTGCAATTGTTGGAAGCATGGCAGTTGGTGCAGGTAGCCGAAAGAGAGAATAATAATCCTAATAATAGTGGTGGTAGTAGTAATGACAATAATACTACTTCAACCACTTCAGATTTTATTCCAGCTAATCATCTATCTGAACTCAAAGAAAGAAAACTGCACGCTACCCGTCTGGGAAAAAGAGTTTCTGAATTATATTTGGACCCTTTAACTGCCAAACACCTGTTAGATGGAATGAAAAACTTTTCCGAAGATAAAAATGTATTTTCATTGCTTCAATTAATCGCACATACGTTAGAAATTCGCCCTTTATTACGCATCAAAGCCAAAGAAGAGGAAACTATCCAAGAGGAATTAGTAAAGCGATATAATCTATTACTGGAGAAAGAGCCAGAAGCGTATGATTTAGAATATCCTGAGTTTATAGATTCCATTAAAACGGCTTTGTTTCTGGAGGAGTGGGTGAATGAGATGGATGAAGATTATCTATTGGAAAAGTATGATATTCGCCCCGGAGAGATTAAGATAAAGTTAGATATTGCTGATTGGCTGCTTTATGCTTGTGAAGAAATGGGAAAGATTGTTGAGTTAGACCGCAAGTACGTGCAGGAGATTTCTAAATTGAGAATGAGGGTCAAGTATGGAGCAAAAGAAGAATTGCTTACTCTGCTGAAACTTAAAGGCATCGGCAGGATTCGTGCTAGAAAACTGGTGCAGAATGGAATTAAAGATTTGGGTGATTTGAAGAAAGTGGATGTTACTTCCTTAGGTCAGATTTTAGGAAAAGCCGTAGCCGAAGAAGTGAAGAAACAGCTGGGAGAAGAAACGGAAGAGGTTCCCGCAGGGAGAAGGAAAGGGCAATTGGGATTGGGGAAGTTTGAGTGAAAGGTTTTACATTCTTACTTGGAACAATTTATTCTTCGGGGAGTAAATCTTCAAAACTTCTTGGTTTCCAAAGCTTATTGACCGCCACATCAGCCTCAGGCCAATCTAAATTTGTTTTTGCGGTTGCACATCCTTTGCCAACCATATTATTTCCAGAATATTCTCCCACCCAAATACCTTGCTCATTTTTCTGAAAGCAGTACTGGATTATGTCTTCTCTTGTGACATATTTCTTTTGAAATGCTAATCCGGTTGGGCTGATTTCTCCATTAATCTCTGATTCTCCATAGCAATCATCTAATGAGCCTTCAAAGGGTATGGCTAAAGCTTTATCTCTCGACACTTTAGGGTTAGTTTTTACGTAAAAACCTCCCACAAAATATATCGGCTGGCTGGGGGTATGTCCTTCAATGAAAAACCCACTTATGCTATAAACATCGCAGATTTTATGGTAAAATTGTACTGGTTCCATTTTCTACTTTAGAGTAGGATTTAATATATAAACCTTTCTGGAAGAAAACCATCAAAACTCATCCTACCATTTTATTTTCTCAGGAATTCTTTCATCGGAATTGCATGTTGCAACAGCTTATGTTTCAAATCAATGTGATGTTTTATTATTATTTCATCAGTAACTAGCTCTTCTCTAACAAAATTTCCAGTTTTATCATAGTGAAATATTATCAAAACTCTATCATCAAACATCCAAAAATCTTTTGGTTTGAAATTAAGTGACTGTATCAATCGTTCATATTCTTTTTCTTCCAGAAATAATATCTCTTCTCCGTTCTGCGTGGAATGCTTCCAAAAATCAATTTCATATTTAACGTAATCAGAAAGAGGAAGCGGAACAACTCTTACTCTTTGCATTTTTACTCTTCTTTCTTTTGTTTTATTTAAGTTCTCCAACCAATTTATTGAAGCTTGGTCTAAATCGGCTTTCCCCTGTTTCCATTTCTCAAATGAAATTAAATCTTCTGAAACATTATATTCTGGAATAGCTTCCAATCGGAAGATATTATCCGTAGCATTTTTCCATGCTTTCTCCATTAATGATAAATTTGCCATATTTCTCCAACTCATCCTTTCCTCCCAAACGGAGCCACCACCCTCAACGTTCTATCATAGCGAATAGTAAACTCTTTACCCATTACAAAATCCGCTTCAATGTGACCGATTAATGGAAGCTCCGAACGCAGCTTCAACTCTGCAGCAGAATGATATTGCATGTTTTCCAGATGCTCTCCTGTAAATAGTCGAGGAAGCTGGTTGATAACTCCAAACAGTGAATCGGTGCACAGGACTATCTGCATTTTTCCCGGTTCTTTTCCCGCTTCCGGTGCAGGAAGAAGATTAACCCATTTTATCCCTAAGTTAACTCCGGGATAGGTTGATACGTATACTGCGTTAACTAATCTTTCTGATTCTATTTTTTTCCCATCAAGTTCGAGCTCTCCTTCAAAAGGCCCCTGAAAGAATTCTCTTCGGTCGGGGTCTAATATCGAAGTCATGGAGTAAGCTGCCGCAGAAAAAGCATAAACTGCCCCGCTTCTTTTTAATAACCCGCCAGTTCCATTGGATAAGATGTCTATTAATGTTCTTTCATTCCAAATCCGATTTAATTCCCGGGTATAATCTTGTGAGGGGCTGTTTCTAAGATCTTCTTCTAGACGATGATATTGCTCCGGAGTTTTTCCATAATATATCCATAATACTTTTGGCACTGCCCCGAAGCCAGTGTTGAAGCCTTTTTTTCCATTGATATCTAATAAGTCCAATGGTTGTGTGCGTGGTTGTTCTTCTTTTTTTTTTTTTCTAAGTAAATATTTAGCTAATTGGATGGGTTTAGTAGAAGGCCAATGCACTATTTTTTTAGCTTTATCTACTAACCCATCATTTAAATCAGCTGGAGCAGCCCATTGATTAACCGTGCCCATGGAAAATGGAGCAATAATCTCCGGCAGGTAATTCCAGATATTGTAAACAGAAGTTAAAGTTTGAGAAGCGGTGCCATCTCCGCCACCGATACCTAAGATATCTGGGTGAAAATCTGCATATTCTTTTAATAGATTCTCTAAATCTTTTTGTGAACGGGTAGCAAACACTTCTCCTTTTAGTAAGCGTGGTTCTGCGTTAAGGATTTCTTTTATGCGCTGCGCTTCCCAACGGGAGAAACTGCCGGCAGTAGTGTTAAAGATGCAGAGATAGGTGCGTGGGTGATTAGTCATAATACCTCAAAAAGTTAGTGTTATATAAAATTAACCCATTTCTGTAGGTGTATAAGCCTTCAATTCTCAAATTACATTCTGCACATACAATACACCTAAATCTTTATAAATAAGCCCTAATTCAGATAAAAACATGGTTCGCATAAGAAAGTTTAAAGCGTATCAGCGTCTGGAACGACCGTACACAAGAATTAGTAAGTATAATAAGAAAAACTATGTTCGTGGCGGTTTCCCCCATTCTAAGCTGACTAAATTTGAGATGGGAGACCAGAAGAAGAAGTATGATACCACTATGCTGCTTATTTCTGATAAATCTACCAATATCCGTAATAACGCTTTAGAAGCTGCCAGGATGTCATCCAATAGAATATTAGAGATTGCTTTAGGGGCAAATTACTTCTATAAATTAAGAGTTTATCCTTTTCATGTATTAAGAGAGCACGCCTTAGCTTCGGGAGCAGGAGCAGACCGACTAAGTACTGGTATGGCTCGTCCTTATGGTAAAGCTATAAGCTCTGCTGCCCGAGTAAGAGGTGGTCAGATAATTGCTGAACTGAGATTAAATCAAGCTAATGTTAAATTAGGTAGAGACGCGTTAGCCCGAGCAGCCAGAAAATTGCCGTGCAGCTGTAAAGTTGTGGTAGTGTAGGTTAATTTTAGGTTAAGTTCATTTTGTTCTTGATTATTGCGCATTAACTATTTATCGTAATCTTTATTAATCCCCGCAGTTTAATCCTATAAAAAGAGGTTTAACATGTTAGTATTTGGAATAGACATCCCATTAGTGGAAATCATCTTTGCGTTAGCTATAATTCTGGTTATCTTAATGATTGAAGCTATTGTGATAATTGCCATGATGGCTGCCCAGCTTCAGAAGACAAAAAAGATCGATGAACTTACTATAAAATTGTCTGATACGATTCTTGCCATTAAGAAAGCTGAAATTGATCAGTTAGATAGGTTGAAGAGAAAGTGAGTTTTAAGCATTGGTATTTACAGTAAAGCCATAAGCTAAGTTTATTTCTCCCATTATCCTTTCTGTTTCTTTCTCTTCTGTTTCCAATTTACATAACTGTTCTTAACCGAAGGGATCAATGATAATCCTACTGTGATTAAAATCATCATTAACACTAAAATTATTCCTGTGCTTCCTACGTTAATAGAACTATCTAATGCTGACCCCGTTAATGGCAAACTTTCTTCTTCCAGTTTTCCATTGTTCTCTCCCAGCACAATTTCGTATTCGTTTTTAGCGATAACTTTAGTATCTTGGTAAATCTTAGTCATTACAATATATTTCCCGGGTTTAATCTGTTCATCATATCCAAACTGCTGTGCAAACACAAATCCATCTTGTGGTTTAATTAAGTATGGCCCGTACAAGTCGGTGAATAAAACACTCATCTTTCCATTTTCTGTGTCTGGCTTGATTAAATTTAATTCTAATGAATAAGACATAAGTTTACCTTCTTCTATCGCGCCAGGCTGTGCTGGTATCGTCATATACACATCAAGATGATTATTAACTGCATCTACTGCCGTTCCCGGATATACTTCTCGAGTAAGTTCAACTTCTTTTTGCAATACTTCTTTCCCGTCAGATGTAAAGACCACCTTGCTCTTGGTGGTATTCTTAGCTGATACACTCTTAGTAATGGTTAGTTCTGCTATCCTTTTCTCTCCTGGTTGAAGTACAATATCTTCCTTTTCAGTGGTTGGTTGAAGTAATCTTCCTGTGATCAACTCTCTACTGGTATGTATCGGAGCTAGTGCATTTCCGAACAAGCTTCCCCATTTATTTCTACCTAACATCTGTACTCCTTCTCCTCCAATAAGTTTTAGTGAGCCTAATTTATCTTTAACCATCTTTTCAGTTTCCTGCATGATGAATTCTTCTTTCAATTCCTCTGGTGATTCAGCGCCGTAAATAATACTAGCATTAATCACTTTACCCTTTGCTTTTAATGCTGCAATCTTTGCTATTCTTGCTAATCTCCTATCTTCCGGTGATAGCACTGTTACATCAAACTCGTTTTTAGCAATAGTCTTATCTCCGCGATAGATTCTGGTTATAATCAGGTACTTTCCAGGCTTTAAGTTTTTATCATAACGCAGCTGCTGGGCGAATACAAACCCTTCGGTTGGCTTTATGGAGAAAGGTCCATACAAGTCACTATAGATTGTTTTGCCCAATCCTAATACTCCTGCATCTGGTTTGACGAGATTGATTTCTAACAAGTATGGCTCGGCATTATTAATATTTGTGGTAATATCTCTTTGAGGTGTGGTGATATTTGCTGGTATAATCATATACACATCAACATAATCTTCTACCATATCTACGGCTGTTCCAGGGTATAAGTCTCTGGTTATCTCTACTTCTTTCTCCAGTATTTCTTTTCCATCAGATTTGAATATTACCGTATTGGTTTGTTTAGCTTTAGTTGAAACACCGGTATTTATCTTTAAATTAGAAAGTTTTCTTTCTCCCGGCTTTAGTGTAATGTTGGCACTTTCAATCTGGGGCTTAAGCAGCCTGCCGCTAACCGGTTCATTGCTAATCTGTACTGTAGAGATTGGGATATTAAAGAGTGTTCCGCGTTTAACTCTGTTAATTGGCTGCACTTTCTCTTGCTCTAATAATTTTACCGCTTCTAATCTTTCTTTAGTTAATTCTGCTCTTTCTTCCGGGGTTAATTTTTCCCCCAGTTCTATCATCTCAGCCAGGACTTTTTCCTGAAGCAGATTTTCTGCTTTCTGTTCGTGTTCTAACTGGAAATTAGTAGGTGCAACTTCGGGTGTAATAGATACTGTTTTATCCCCCCTATTCTCTAAAGATACCAAATTAATCTCTTGTTGTTGTGCCGAACGAGATTCTACTTCCTGAGGCCGGGCAATTGCTGTTCTGTCTATTCTTTGAGCGACTTCCTGACGCGATTCTTGGGCAATAGATGCTCTGGTTTCAGCTTCGTTTTCTAAAGCTACATCTGGGGCGCGTACTTCTTGAGTTAAAGTTACAGCTTCGTCTCCTTTATTCTCAAGTGTTATTTGGACAACTTCCTCTCGTGCTATTGGCCGAGTTTCTATAACTTCTCCAGTGCTTACCCGAGGTGCGACTTCTACTTTGATTGCATCTACTGTAACTTCTACAAATCGGTTAACATATTCTCTTATTCTGTCTGGAGGAAGGGCTACTCTTTCCGGTTCACTAGGAGCAGTAATTGTAGTTCCCCTGGATGGAGTAGTTATCGTCTCTCCTCCGCCACCAGATGATGAGCTGCTAGTTCCTCCGCCTCCTCCGCCTGAAGAGCTGCTGGAAGAAGATGGTGAATTAACCGTTACAGTCACGGTAGTTGAGTTTATATTGTTATAAGTATCATTAATGCTAAGATTTAGGTAATAAGCACCAACTGCCGGAGTCCCATTGTTGGTTAATAATCCAATAGTACTATTGATGGCAAAGTTAGCAGTATTATTAATCCACCATCTGCTAATCCCGCTTAAATCGCTGGCATTGAACTGAGTGCTTAATACATCTCCATAAGTAATAGATGGATTGCTCAATACAGTAAAGGCCGGCGCAGTGGTGTCTTGTACAGTTACATTAATTGTAGTTGAGTTCTTATTTCCATTAGTATCGTTAACACTAATATTCAACGCATATGTTTTTACTGCTAGATTAGTGGCATTAGTGATATATCCGCTCCCATTTATCGTAAAGTTAGTGTCATTTACTGCAAAGGCGCCTACTGCAACATTATCGCTGGCATTCACATCATAACTTAATGCGGTTCCAAATTCTATGGTTTGGTTGGTCGGTTGTGGGTTGAAGTAGGGTAAGGTGGTGTCTGGCAACAGTAATATGCTTCTATTAGCTGTTCCCCAGCCTTGCTGAGAAGCATTATCATAAGCCAAGCAGTTCCAAGTATAGTTGCCAATTCCTAATTCTAAAGTCCAGCTAGAGCTGTTAGCAGTTCCGTTGATGTTGGTGCTTCGGTTTAATGCGAATGATTGATTGGTAGAATTGGTAAGGTACAATGAGAGATTAATTAATTGGTTATTATCGGTAGCGTTGCAGGCAAAGGTGATATTAATTAAAGCCACTGAATCATTAGTGTATGGTGAGTTAGGAGAGATTAAAGTTACACTGGGGGGATTATCCTGAGAGACAAGTATGGAATCATTTGCCGTTAGTGTATCATAAGTTGCATTATTGCAAGTAACATTCCAGGTGTAAGTCCCGCTGGTGTTAAAGCTGCGGTTATATTGGTACACTAATGCTGAGGTGTTATAAGTCATGTTAAATGGTCCTGCCGGAGCTGTGCTAAACGAGATATTACAAGATGCTCCAGTGATGGTTGCTTTCGAAGTGGAGTTAGTGTAATTAGCATAAAATTGAAGCTGCTGATCGGGAGGTGTGCTTTGATCTCCAAAAGGCATGCCCGTATCTCCTTGGTCCCAGATAGTTAGATTGGAGCTGAACGGGACTCCACCAGCATACCCGCTGAATGAAGTGATGTTAAACCAGGCATGGGTGGTGTTCTGGGCAAAGGAGGTGGTATAAGTAGACCAACTTCCTGCACAAGTAGCGGTAGTAGAATTCCAGTTATTACATCTTACAATAGAAGTGACAACTTTGCCATTTTTAGGAAGGGTAATATTTCCATTAGTTACATTATATGGGAAGCTCTCAAATGCGGTTACTGAAGTGAGATTCTTCAATGAAGTAGGTAAGCTTCCATTATATACTGAAACTACTTGCAGTGTAAGATTGTTGCTGGTTTGATTAAGGTTAACTTTTTCCAGCATTACAATTTCTCCGCTAGTTGCAATAAAGTCTAACGTATGGTTCTTGTCTTTACGTATAGGATAATTTATAATGGTAGTATTTATGGATTGGTTTAATGGGTATGTTGCAGCATCTTTTACGGTTAGTTGGGTTCCATTTATACTGTTTAAAGTTGAATTTATGATGTTCATACTTAAGTTTCCGTCGTTATTGTTTACGGCAATATCTGAATGGCTGGCTGTTCCGATTAGTGTACCATCACTTAAATTAATTCTAACCCTCCACCTTACCGAACCGCCGTTAGGTGCGCTGGTGACTAGAGAAGCATAGCGATTTTGACCGGTAGAATCGTTGTATAAAGTGCTAGTGTATATTGATGGCCCATCAGCAGGATCAGTTGCTCCTCTGATGATGGGAGTTACAGTGTCGGGGCTGTATGCAGTGCCATTTCGAGTAATGCTGATGTTTAATACTGCCATCTCTCCCAATTCATAGTTCAGTCCATCGTAATGGTTTACGGTATCTAAGCCGATGGCAAAGATTTGGATTCCTATGATGGTGGTATTTTGGATCTGCGAAGTATGCGATACGGCATCACTCTGAAGCCCAGTAAAGTTTATGGTGAGATTGTAGGCGCCATAATCGTATAATGTCTTATTGAAAGCATAGGCACAGTGGCCAGATGAATTGGTCAAATTCCCTCCTAGAAGCGTCTCATTGAAGTAAAAACTGCAGTTAGCGGATAGTGGGTGGGAAGTGTTGAATGAGTCATATATTTGCGCTACTGCAGTTAAGATATTATCTATTTCAGATAAAGCGTCTTCTCCGGCGATGTCTTTTCCACGGGGGAAGCTGCCCGTGGGAGAAACATGTTGTAGTACAGCTACATATTTAACCGAGATGGTGCTGGTGGCATTATTGTTAGTCTCATCGGATTCAGAGATGGAATTGGCCGGGTCGGCGCTTAAGTTGAAAGTATGGTTTCCGCTAACTGCCGTCCAGTTGAATTGGACCAGCTGTGAAGTGTTTAGGGTTATGTTTACGTGCTTGGACTGATTTAAGGTTGAATCAATATATAATGAGATGTTAGCATTAGTAGCATTAGTATTTCCTAAATTGTAAATTGTAGCATTAATTTCTACTGTATTATTCTGTCTTATGGTTCCGGGAGTGTAGGTTATGTCGCTGTTGTTTATTTTTAAATCCGGATATAGACTGTTTACTATGGTTAATATTACGGTTGTACTATTGGCAGCAGATAAGTTTACTTGGGAAGTGTTGGTGGTGTACCCGGTTATGTTAGCTGAGAAGTTGTGCGGAGTAGCATACACGGTTACCGTTCCATTTCTCCAGAATTCAGTGATAGTCTGTTGTGGTATCTGTCCGTTAGCGTCAGTTAATCCGTTAAACAAGGTTCCTAAAGTACGATTGGTGATGTTTACCGATGCACTGGCTATTCCACTGCCACCATCAGTAACATTAACTCCCACATACCACTGCACTTGTATCCATGAGCCGGCTCCCGTAAACCCTAATCCGGTAAGGTTGAAGCTGGAATTAATAATGGAGTTGTTGGTAGAGCTGCTGGTGTAGATGTCATATGCGTGTGATATGTTGAAAGTAGAGTTGATGATATAGTTGCTGTTAGAGTTGGTGAAAGTAACTCCATACGCAGTGGTTCCGGTGGTGTTTATGCTGGTGTTGACGATAGAGTTTCCGGTAGCGGAAGAGGTTAGGGTAATCCCTTCGATGCCGCTGCCGCTAGTAACAATGTTGCAATTGGAGATGGTAGTGCCTACCTCTCCAGTGATACTGATAGCATCAACTGTGGATCCGAGGCGATTATTCTGGCAGTTTAAAGTGGTTCCGTTTCTGATGGTTTGGATAGTGGTGGTACTGTTGTAAGGGGTTAGCAGAAATAAAGTGCGGTTTTCTTGTGCATTGTAAAATGCTTCCTGCGGATATTTGTACACTGGATTGGCAGTAGCAGAGGTAGAGAAGCTCCAACTGCTGGTGGTAAGGGTGGTGTTTACGCTGACGTTGGAGGAAGGTGTAGGACCACAATCGGATGAATGAACGTCTGCTAGGGCTACACTTCCATTATAGAAGTTGCCGATACCATTGACACAGTATGAATCACCCGTTCCAATTGTGCCCACTCCACTTGCACCCCAGAATTGGTTGAGCCAGACGTTAGTGTTGGTTGGTCCAGATCCATCGTCTTCAATGGCTTTGCCGGAATAATCTCCGGTAAAAGTATTATTAGTGATATTAACTCCATCTCCGTCAGCAAAATAAATGCCGTAAGTCTCTCCGCCAGCTTCAAAAGTATTGTTGTAAATGTTTAATTGAGTGCCGTCAGTTTGAATTACAATACCATAATCAAAATTAGAAATGATACAATTGTAAATGTTAATTCCTACCTCTCCGTTTATTGAAAATCCTCTTATTGTCGAACCAGCAGTTGGATCACTAAAGGTAAACCCTTGACAGTTGATATTGATATTGTTTCTTACGGTGCTTACAGCATAACTATTTGAGGGATCAAGAAATCCAGTTGAGGTACTATGATTCTCTATCATGAACACGGTATTATTGGTTCCATTCCAAGTGTTGAATACGGCAGTCCGCAAATCGGGGTAAGTAGCACTGCTGCCGTTCCAAGTGAATGAAGCAGTCACTGATTGATTAACGTATACTGCTCCAAAAGGAGTTGGGCCACAATCTGCTGCCGGAACTTGAGCAGTGGCTACACTACCATTATAGAAGTTGCCGATGGAATTGATGCAGTATGAATCAGTAGTTCCGATAGTATCAACACCATCCGCTCCCCAGAACTGGTTGAGCCAGACGTTAGTGTTGGTTGGTCCAGATCCATAGTTTTTAATGGCTGTGGTAGCATAATCCCCCGTAAAAGTATTATTAGTAATATTAACTCCATCTCCATCAGCAAGAAAAATGCCGTAGTTTCCCCCGTCTGCTTCAAATGTATTATTATAAATGTTTAATTGCGTGCCGTCAGTTTGAATTACAATCCCATAATCAAAATTAGAAATGATACAATTGTAAATG